>JAAEMP010000190.1 GCA_024225445.1 Hyphomicrobiales bacterium
CCACAGCAAATCGCAAACATGCGCGCGCGGATCATGGCGGTGTGATCGTGGGTGATACGGGCCGCATCGCGCTCGTCACGCAAGCATGAAGCGAGCATCCCGGCAAAGTTCAGCCTCTTCTCAATCTCGCGCAGTATCAGCACACCGCCATCAGAAGAAAGTGAACCTCCATCAAAGCGGGCATGAATATCCAGAGATTCAACAGGTGACAGACCGCGGAGAAACAGGTTATCTTTATTCATGGCGGGCCGGACTTTCTGCTGGTAGTGGATGATCTTGTCTAGACACCAAAATCATACGCTATTTCAACAGCTTGTTCCACGCCCGTCAGCTATATTATGCACTCTGATGAATAATCCGGGCTAGATTAACGAGGCAATCAGGTCCTTGTACAATTTCTGCAATCTTCGCGTTACAGGTCCGGCGCCATCCTGATTGCCGATGGGTTTGCCATCAATTTCAAAAACCGGTGTTTGTGCGCCAAAAGTACCCGTCAAAAACGCTTCCTCAGCCCCGTATGCTTCATACAGTGAATAGTTCTTTTCATAAACACGAATATCGTTTGCGTGGCACAAATCGATGATTTTCTGCCGGGTTACGCCTTTCATGCAATAATCTCCGGTGGAGGTCCAGACTTCGCCTTTTCGAACAATGAAGAAGTTGCAGGCGTTTGTCGTATTCACAAATCCATGCGGATCAAGCATCAATCCCTCATCTGCTCCCGCTTGCTCCGCCTGCAGGCAGGCAATGACGCAATTCAGTTTCGAATGGGAATTGAATTTTGCATCCTGAGACATTGGCAGGCCGCGAACCTGAGGCACAGTTGCCAGGCGTATACCTTTCGATTGTAAATGTTCGGCCGGTTTTGAATGTTCCATGATAATGACAATTGTCGGGCCGGATTTAGACAGGGCAGGGTGTTGAAACGGTTTGGATTTGTTACCCCGCGTCACCATCAAACGGCAGTGCACGTCATGCTTCATATCATTTGCTGCTGCAGTCCGGGTCAGGGCATCAAGTATTTCTTTTCGGTTCATCCCGATATCCAGAGAAATCGATTTGCAACTGTCAAACAGGCGGTCCATATGCTCATCAAAAAATGCCCATTTTCCATTATAAAGACGCATTCCCTCCCACATGCCGTCACCCAGCATGAAGCCGGAATCATAGACCGATATTTTGGCCTTGTCGCGATGAACGATCTCGCCATTTACATAAATGTTGATATCCTGATTGCGTTCTTCATCCTGGGCATCATGCGTGGATTTGTTTTGCAAGTTCAAATTACTGTCCTAACCCGGGTTTGTTTGGCTTCTAGCGATGACCTCATGGCCCTGTTCTTCAGGTTCTGAATCTGCCATTTGTGCAGGAAAGCCCGGTGCGCGAAGGTCAACGCCGCATGTATCTTCAAGCCGCTTGACGATCATCGATGACCAGGCTCTGGAACCATATTTTTTCTCGCCATCGCTGAATATTTCCAGAACTTTGGGAGAAAGCTCCAAAGGCACACCGGCACGTTCTGCAACGGCTTCAAACAATGACATGTCTTTTAATACCAAATCCATGGTGAAATTAATGTCGTAGCTGCCATTCAGGATTACCTGGCTTTCTGTTTCGTGGACAAAAGAATTGCCGGAGGAAATTCTGATTGCTTCATAAGTCGAGTTAAGATCGATACCGGCTTTGGCGGCGGTGGTCATCGCCTCGCCCAATGCAACCAGATGGACAGAGGCCAGATAATTGGTCACGACTTTTAATATTGAGGCTGAACCCAAAGGTCCCGTATGGAGTATTTTGCGACCCATTACCGTTAGAATTGGCAATACCCGTTCAAACGCACTGCGTTCACCACCGGTGAAAATCGCAATGTTGCCGGTTGCAGCACGATGACATCCACCAGATACCGGACTATCGAGAGAAAAAGCTTCCATGGTACCGACTTTTTCTGCCAGTCGTTTGACTTCGGCTTCATCGGTGGTGCTCATTTCAAGCCATATCTTGCCGCGGCTCAGTCCGGCAATCACCCCGTCATCGGCCTCCATGACATTCGCACTGGCTATCGGTGAGGGCAAACAGGTGATGATTACCTCTGTATTTTCCGCCAGCTCTTTTGGCGAGTCAGCCCACTTTGCACCTTTGGCCAGGAACGGCTCGGCCGTCTTCTGGTCCAGATCACGTACGGTTAAATCAAAACCATTTCGCAGCAAACTGCCAGCCAGTTTACCACCAACATTTCCTAACCCGATAAATCCAATTTTCATTGCCCAAATCCCAGAGATTATTTGACTCAGATAATTTCTTCACTCATTTCAAGATGCAGGTGACTTTCATCATAAGGATGGGCCAGTGCAACTGTTTCATTCAATTCTACGCCCAGACCCGGCTCGCTCGGCGGAATTACATAACCATTTTCCCAGACAATCGGCTTTTTCAGGATATCGGCATGAAAATTTCCCCATTGCTGAATTCCCTCAAGAATAAGAAAATTTGGAGAGCAGGCGCTGATCTGGATATTTGCCGCACCTTCAATAGGACCACAATATAAATGCGGTGCGATTTGCGCATAATAAGTCTCTGCCATTCCGGCAATTTTCTTGGCTTCCAGAATGCCGCCGACACGGCCAAGTGCCATCTGCAAAATGGAGGCAGCCTGGTTTTCCAGAACACGGGCAAATTCATATTTTGTCGTCAACCGTTCGCCGGTGGCAATGGGAATTGAAGTCTGGCGTGCAACCTGTGCCATTTCGCGGGGATTTTCCGGTGGTACAGGCTCTTCGAACCACAGCGGGTCGTAAGGTTCCAGTTGCTTTGCCAGACGAATTGCACCCGACGTTGTAAACTGGCCGTGGGTACCAAACAACAAGTCCGCGCCGGCTCCGACCGCCTCGCGAATGAGTCTAACGAATTCGACCGAACGCTCTATATCCGCCAGTCTCGGCTGATGGGGATCATATATTGTATAGGGACCGGCCGGATCAAATTTTAGTGCGCTAAATCCCTGGGATACATATTCTGCTGCACGTTCCGCCGAACGTTCCGGGTCAGCGTAGAATTCTGCCGGATCTTCTGTTTCATCGGGATATAGATAGGTATAGGAACGAAGCTTGTCATGAACCTGGCCACCAAGCAATTCATAAACCGGTTTGTTCAACTCCTTGCCAATGATATCCCAGCAAGCCATCTCGATACCACTCAATATGCTGATCAGGGAGATGTCAGGTCGCAGATTATATCCAGAGCCATAAACACGTCGCCACATGGTCTCAATCTTGAACGGGTCTTTACCGATGATTTGCCGCTGGCAGACATCCTCAATCATTGTTGCAATGACATGCGGGCTAAATGTTGCCCCGTAAACTTCACCAACTCCCTCAATGCCGGTATCGGTGGTCAATTTCAGAAAAATGAAATATCTGCCGCCGAAATGAGGAGGAGGGTTACCAACCACAAAAGTCTTAACATCGGTGATTTTCATCTTGTCTGCCCGCCGGACTGGTTATTAACAGGGATTTCATCAGTCATGATTTGCTCAGAATACAATTACGTTACGCAAGGCATCGCCATTTTTCGCTGAGGCAATTGCTTCATTGATATCTTCCAACGGATAGGTTCCCGATATCAGTTCATCAAGCTTCAGACGGTCTTGCTGATAAAGGCTGACCAGATAGGGAATGTCTACCGGAACCCTGCTTGAGCCCATTTTCGAGCCTATTATGCGTTGGCTTTCGGCAGCAATATTGCAGGGTTCAAATTGCGACATAACGCCATCTGCCGGCATGCCGACCAGCACAACACTGCCAGTGCGCCCCATAAGCTCATAGGCGCCATCAATCGCGGCTTTTGCTCCAACAGTGACAAATACATAATCTGCTCCGCGTCCTGAGGTTATGGCGCGTACCTGTTTGCCCACATCTTTGTCGGTTGCTTTAATCGAGTGGGTGGCTCCGAAGGCTTTCGCCACTTCCAGTTTGCTATCAGATATGTCGATCGCGATAATGGTTGCAGCACCGGCGATTGCTGCACCCTGTACCGAGTTCAGGCCAACGCCTCCGGTTCCAACTACCACTACACTGCATCCTGTCGAAATATTTGCTGTGTTGGTGACAGCGCCAAATCCGGTCAACACACCACAGGCAAGCAGGCTGGCCGAAATAAGGGGGATATCGCGATTGATGGCTACGGCCTGGGAATTATGAACGACCACATATTCAGCAAACGCACCGGTTCGCAGACCATGGGTAAGCAAGTCACCATCTTTTGTGCGAAGTGGGCTTTGGGCATCAAGAGCAAAACTTGTTTCGCAGGCTACTGAATGACCCTGGGCACAATAATGGCAATGTCCACAGGATCGAATAAGCGTCACAACGACATGGTCTCCGACAGCTACAGTATCGACACCTTCGCCAACGGCTTCAACAGTTCCTGCCGCTTCGTGGCCGTAAACTGCCGGAAGTACACCGCCCCAGGCCCCGTCAATATACATGATGTCGCTATGGCATATTGCACAAGCTGCCATTTTAACGGATATTTCCCCCGGCCCGGGTGCTGCAACTTCAATTTCTTCGATTACCAGCGGTTCACCAAACTGCCTGCAGACTGCTGCTTTCATGATATCTTGCTTTCCTGTATATGAATCTATGAACTAAAGTGCCCTAGCAAAACGGCAATGCACATAATTTGGCCGGTAACATCTGGCCATCCTTACAGACTTCAACCATTTGTCCAACCTTGATTTCTGTAGCGATCAGAGCATATCCGATATTGCGTTTCAGGCGATACGACCAAACGCCGTTGGTCATGCTGCCGACTTTGGAACCATCAGCATAAATATCATACCAGGTGCTGTGGACAGGCATTGGTTGATCGCCTTCAAGAACCAGGCCCAATTGATGGCGTTTTACGCCCTGTTTCTTGATCTGGCGTAATTTTTTTATTCCGATGACATCATCATCCACATCCAGATCAACGTAGTTACCCAGGCGAATTTCAAATGGATTGGTTTCATCATCGGTGTCGGAACCCCAGGATATCAGCCCGCTTTCAATGCGTTCGCACATGTTGGGATTGCCGGGTCCAATATTGTATGGTTGGCCGGCTTCACGAACGATATTCCAAAGCTGCTCTCCTCTTGAACCATCCATCAGATACAATTCAAACCCTCCCTGTTTTGACCAGCCGGAGCGGGCGAGCATCAGCGGAATTCCCTCAATCTGGGTTTCGCGAAACCAGAAATATTTCAGGTCAAGTATCCAGTCTCCAAAAATTCCGGCTATTACCGCGTCTGCCTTTGGTCCCTGTATCGCCAGCGGTGAAACATCGGGTTCCCTGATCTCGACTGACAATCCCCGCTCCGCTGCAATGGCACGAGCCCAGAACAGTATGTTGGAATCCGCTATTGAAAACCAAAATCGGTCATCTGCCAGTTTTAGAAGAATTGGATCATTGATGATGGTCCCGTGATGGTTGCACAGCGCAACATATTTACCCTGATTTACCACACATTTTGAGAGGTCTCTTGGCGATAGTATCTGAGCCAGTTTACCTGCATCACGACCACAAACTTCGACTTGTCTTTCAACCGCAACATCCCATAACGCAACATCATTGATTAACCGCCAGTATTCTCCCTCAGGGTCCCCGTATCCGGTCGGCATCAGCATCTGGTTATAGGGTAGAAAACCCTTGACCCCTTCTTTCACCGTTGCGTTGAAAAAAGGTGAGCGGCGAAGGCGGGTGGTTGGCGTGATTTCGAACATTTATGTTTCCCGTTCAACAATCGAGTTGGAGCAAAATATCTGGAATATACTGTGTAAAAATTTCAACCGATGTCAATTTGCGACACTTGGCTTTTGAAGACTTTTTTTTTACATCAGTTGCAGATATCTGCTCACAGTCGGATGAATCTCGGTCATATCGAGCAAATTCCAGCAAATAGCGACAGGTCTGGGGGTGGCAACGCTCAGAAATAAATTACTCACAACATCAGGAATCAATCAGATTTTGGCTCGCGCTTTATTGTGGTGATCGTGATTGCCTTGGGTTCAGTGATACAACTTTGTCGACATATGGCACATCCGGTACAGATGTCCATACTAATCTCCGGCTTGCTCAAGTCCCATGCTATGGCACCCGGGATCGGGCAGACAGAACAGCATGCTCCGCATTCGAGATCCATATAAGGCAGACATGTGCTCGTATCAATCTGGGCTTCTGCCAGACGTGGAACCTATTTCGATACCCCGCCGGGAAGAAAGCGAATAAATTGCCTGGTGTGGACAGGCTTCAATGCAATCATGACATCGAGTGCATTTCGTCAGGAAGTCAAATTCCTCAATCGCAAAAGGCGGGCGTATGTAAAGCCAGGCGCGTTAATTGATGCGCGCATCAGCAACATCCACCTCTGCCTTTGCGACTTTATGAGCTCCGAGTCGGAAGAAGTCGCGGCGATCCAGTTTTTCATCAGTCATAAAAGCCTCTGCTTACATACGCATATTCATCGGTTGCATCAACAGCCACAGGTGAAATGCTGTCATCAGAATTGCAAATCCGAACATCGGAGACAGTGTCATCAAAGTTCTGGATCCCTCTGGCACCAGCTGCATGCCCCGGCGACGGACGACAAGAACCGAGAATATGAAACCGAGTACTAACATTACAGCCTGAATTGCCGCCAATGCAAATGGCGTTACTGTCATCTCCAGCATTTGCAAATGCCGTTCATTCACAGACAAAGGCAAAGCATCAACCCCGAGCGGATTGACAAAAACACTGCCGGAGCCAACGCTTTCGCGCAACAGATGGGACAGGTTATGGGCCAGGTGATAGGTAAATGCCAGTGGCAAGGCGGCAAAGGATAATCGCGTAAATATCATCCTGAAAGAAAAACTCGAACCAGTCGACCAGCGGGTCAGTGCGACCACGCACAGATAAAGCGCAACAGGTATGGCAATGGCAACTCCCATACCAATTGAAAAACTCCAGATCAACTGACCACTATCACCTAAATAGCGCGCCAGCTGGCGTATCCTGTTTTCCCAGAATTCCAGCATGGTTATACCATGAAAACCTGTAAGGGTCAGTAAAACGAGCATAAACCAGGCCTCGTCCCAGTGAGGCCTTGCTCCCTCAAGCGTTTCTTTGCCCGGGGATCGCAAACGCCACGAAACATTCTCATGTGGGCAGGAGCGGGCACAATTACCGCAGGAAGTGCAAAATGTATTTTGTTTTAATCGGCCCATGACAAGATGAGTGGGACAGGGATCGACATTTGCATTGCCATGATAGCACTCCAGCGTTGTGCAGGAAGTGCAGATTTCCATGTCTTTTGCGCGTAATTCCACTGGTGCCAGTTGCGCATAAAACCCGATGGTTCGGCCAACCGGGCAGGCATGCCGGCAGAATGCCTTTCGCTCAAATACACCGAGAAAAATGATGGCCAGCAATAATATGCCAAGGGCCAGCATAGAAGTGGCATAAGGGCTAGATGTTATTCCCACCCCTAGTTCCAGCCACGTCAGGCCAACAAGCAGAACCAATGCAGGCCAGACATTGCGGAAATTTTTTGGAACGCGAAAATTCAGTGAAAAATGGGGAAGGCTGCGCCGCCACACGCGTAACCGGACCATCAGGTTGCCAAGGCTATCCCACGGGCACACCGCACACCATGCGCTGCCGACAAACAAAACCGAAATGATGATTCCTGACCACCACAGGTTCCAAGTGAGAACCGTAGCCAGGTTGCGGCTCGGCAAAGGTGTCCCGGCAAGTCCTGTCCAAATTACCATTAAAAATAATACGGAGGTAGCGGTTTTAAAGGACAGTAAAACCCATGGTTTGATCCATAAGCTACCTAAAAAACCACCGAAAAAAGGAATGGCAGAAACGGTAAAACCGGATTTTCTGTTGGCGGTGATGGAGTTGGAGCCAGACGGTATATACAACCCCCATGCTGTTACAATTGTTACTGCGACGCAAACTGCTACACCCCAAATCACCGGAAGTCCCGGATGCTCCAGCGTGCCCTGCGGTGTGACCCGGCAAATATCTCCTCCAATTATCAGATTCCACTCGGCAGCGGTCATTCCTGATTCTTCTCATTGCCCGTGTGGGAATTGCGAATTTGTCCGCTCAATGATCGACGGCGTTGAATCAACCCAATTCCCGCAAGGATAAGGAAAACAACGCCAGCTGCGATACCTATAGGACCATAGGGTGATGGAGCGCCAACCTGTAAAGGAAATTCTATTGTGTAAGGTGCTTTGTCGTCCCTGAAATTGGCGGTGATGATGTAACTACCACGCTGGCGAAACATTAACCCCTGACGATAGACGTGGTCATCCAGAACCTGGGCACCAAGTTTTTTCTCATCAGCGCTAAATCCCAACCATGTTGCCCAACTATCGTTCCTGACAGAAAATTCCACTTTACCATCGAATGCAAGTCCACCATCAAGTCTGCTAATATACAGATTGACACGGCCTGCTTCATTTGGGCGTGGAAAAGCCGGAAACACCATATAATTGACAAAATAGTCGCCAATTTGTGTCTCTACCTGCATAGCAGATGGGGTGTTGCTGTCCTCATTCAGTACATAGGATGGGCGACCCAGCACATGGTGGGCGCTGAGGTTGACAGTGCTGAAAATCAGGTAGATCAAGGTCAGTAAAGCAGCCAGGTAAAATCGCATCATTTTATATCCTGTGCCGGGCCGCACTACCCTGTTTACTGTCAACTATCCAGATCGGCGTGCTCGGGTGAGGGCAAATCTCTACACATAACCCGCAACCAACGCAAGCCTCGTGAACAAGGGGCTTGTACTGGTTCCATTTCTTGAAACTGATTGCCTTTTCTCCCAGTGGGCAGATATATACACAGGCTCCGCAAATGCCTGTGTCAACCCGCGGGTAACACGCCGTACGGTCAATCTGCGCCAGACCCATGTCAACCTTCAGGCGAGGCATCTCGGTTAGTGCCCGGGCGGCGTTTTTCTTGAAGTCTACCTGTCCTTAAACAGGTTCCCAAACCAGTGACGTTACCCCATTGGCAAACCATTTCTTTCGGGATCAGCACTGATGGCTGCCGATAGATTCCACGGTCCGAACATGTAGCCGCGTGGCACATTGTTTCGTGCCGGTTTAACCAGGGAGTTGGCACCGACCTGTGTGCGTGCCTCAAGCGAATCACGACGCGTTACAACACGCACCCTGTCACCATCCTCGATACCGAGATCCTTTGCATCCTCCTCGTGCATTTCAACATACATCTCGGGTACCAGGCGTCTGGTGGTGGGACTGCGGTTGGATTTGGCTGTGTGGAAGTGTTCATAAACCAGGCCAAGGCCAAACCAGTCACCTTCCTGTAGCATGAAACGTCGTTTTGTGCCGCCATTCTTGGCTATCGTACAGGTTGGAGCTGGCCATTGAATGCCCATTCATTTGGCACATGGCAGTCCGGCACGTGGCGCGAACGCCTGAGCGGTTTTTGAAATGGATTGTCTGTTTCAGTTCCTGATAAACATTGTTACGCTTCACATGGCAGGAAACGCAAAATTGCTCAGTATTGGTTATTTCCAGACTTCAGTTAAATGCGCCCCCGAGCAATACACCACCCAACATCGCACCGACCAGTGACAGCAGGGGAAAAATGCGCAGAAACCGTCTCTATTTACTCTTTAGGAAAGATTGTTGCTTCTCCGATACAGAAAACTCGGCCACGCATGCCTTGCTCCTTTGAGGGTAGGCGTCAATTATCTGCTGTCCTATTTCTTATGAGAATTGGAAAGCAATTGACCCATGTCAATTCTACATAATGATTGATATGATGCGGTATTGATAGGAATTCTCATATTCGCCCTTTGATCACAAATTGCAATATAGCCAATCGGTCGAAAAAAATGGATTGTCAGATTAGGTGCGCACAAATGCGCACCACCAATATTGGGAAGATAGCATCGTGAGCGTCAGGATATTCGACAACACGCCATGCCAGCTTGGCGAAGGCCCGTTGTGGCATCCTTTGCGCGAACAGCTGTTCTGGTTTGATATAATTGGAAAATCCTTGTACTGCCGCCATAGAGAGCAGATTCAAAGCTGGCAATTCCCTGAATATGTTTCCGCCGCCGGCTGGATTGATCATGATACACTGCTTGTCGCAAGCCAGTCATCATTGTCAAAATTTGATATTGATTCTGGGGATAGCGATTTCATTTGCGCATTAGAGCCTGATAATTCAATAACACGTTCCAACGACGGCAGAGCTGACCCGTGGGGTGGATTCTGGATTGGAACAATGGGCAACGCCCTGGAAAAAAAAGCCGGAGCAATTTACCGCTACTACCGGGGTGAATTGAGAAAGCTTTATGACAAAATTACTGTTTCCAACGCAATTTGTTTTTCCCCGGATCGTCGATTTGGATATTATACCGATACACCACAACAGATAATCTGGCGTCAGCCGCTGAATGAATCCGACGGCTGGCCACTGGGCGAGCCTGTGAAGTATCTGGATTTTTCGACCACAAAAATATTTCCGGATGGAGCGGTTTGTGATGTTGACGGTTATTTGTGGAATGCTCAATGGGGATCAGCCAGAATAGCACGCTATTCACCTGAAGGAGTGTTGGATAAAATTATAGGCTTTCCAACGGATCACATTACTTGTCCGGCTTTTGGTGGAACAGATCTGTGCGATCTGTTTGCCACTTCTGCAATTGAAGGTCTTGGAGAACAAGCGCATGCCGGTCAACCGCTGGCGGGCAATACCTTTGTTGCCCGCACGAACATCGCCGGCCAAAATGAACATCAGGTGATTTTGTAAATATTGGTGATTTGGCTGGCAAAAACTATGATAATTCTGCGCAAAATGAAATTTACGAAATTATCCGGACATTCTATCAGGTTTTCTGCCTTCTGAGGTGTGTAGTATAGGGAGTATATGCTCGCGTTCAAAGGCCGCATGGCGGCGAACGCCTTCAAAGAATCCACGTAACATGTAGGATAGTGAGTTCACCAATTCGGAATCAAATTCACCGGCAAAATTGACCATGCTCTCCCGCAATTCATCGGCAAAGCTTTCGTCTTCCCAGTGTTCAAAGCGTAATCTCTCCAGTGTGGCCATCAATTGAGCATCCTCACTGAAGTTTTTTTTCAATTCCGGGAATAGGGTGGATTCTTCAAATTCGTGTGCCTGTCGCAGTATCGGTGAAATGATGCGAGCCAGTGTCAGGCAATTTTGGGCATCAACATCATTTGGCAGATTATCCGCAAACTCTTCCAGTTTGCGGCACAATTCCAATTGTGCATTTAGGTTGGATTGTAAGACTTTGGCCAAATTTGAAATCGACATCTATCTGCTGCTGTTTCCTGTGCGTAATTCAATTATGTAATTGATCATCACAATACGATGAATGGAATTTAGACAATAACAGGGTATTTTGAATAACTGTGCCAACCAGCCGTTGCTGGTTTTTTCGCTCGGGATTTGGAAGTCCATGGTAATGAAAGGCGCTATTTTCATTGTACCCAATTAGCCCCGGTTTTGTATTTTTGCATTGATTTAGATCAAAGCAGTGTATAAGGACGTCTGCAACTAAGTGCGGGAAAGTTTCGTTTTTGCTTTGGCGGAGTTTTTCACCACGCTTCATTCCGGAAATCTGTCCGGAACCGGATTCAAATTTATATGTCGGAATTTTGCACTTGATGGGGTGTTTCAATGAAAAACGGGTTTGAGGCTGCGATTGTAGGGATTGCGGCTTTTATTGCATTAATGGGAGCTGCATTCTCACGGGACGCTTTGTTTCAGGCCCATGCCTGGGTGTTGTTCTTTGTTCTGGTGGTCAGCACCATATTATTAGTACGCCGTGTGAAATTTGTATCTGATGGCGATTCAGCAACTGATGATACTTCGGGATATATGGATGGTGTTGTCAGGTACGGTGTGATCGCCACCATATTTTGGGGTCTGGCTGGCTTTTTGGTTGGCGTGTTGATCGCCTCACAGATGGCTTGGCCAGTACTGAATATCGAACCCTGGTTTAATTTTGGCAGATTGCGCCCGCTCCATACATCTGCAGTGATATTTGCCTTTGGCGGCAATGCGCTTATTGCAACCAGCTTTTATGTTGTGCAGAGAACTTCCAGTGCCCGTTTGTTTGGTGGAAATCTGGCATGGTTTGTATTCTGGGGCTATCAGTTATTTATTGTCATGGCAGCCACCGGATATCTTTTGGGCATCACCCAGAGTAAGGAATATGCCGAGCCTGAATGGTATGTGGATATCTGGTTGACAATCGTCTGGGTGGCTTATCTGGTGGTGTTTGCCGGTACATTGGTGAAACGCAAGGAGCCGCATATTTATGTCGCCAACTGGTTTTATCTCTCATTCATCATAACGGTTGCCATGTTGCATCTGGTCAACAATGCAGCCATCCCGGTTTCATTTCTCGGGGTAAAAAGTTATTCATTGTTTTCCGGTGTTCAGGATGCTTTGACCCAGTGGTGGTACGGCCATAATGCGGTCGGATTTTTCCTGACTGCAGGGTTTCTGGGCATGATGTACTATTTTGTGCCAAAACAGGTAAACCGTCCGGTCTATTCCTATCGCCTGTCAATTGTTCACTTCTGGGGCCTGATTTTCCTTTATATCTGGGCCGGGCCTCACCACTTGCATTATACTGCGCTGCCCGACTGGGCCCAAACGTTGGGTATGGTCTTTTCCATAATGCTGTGGATGCCTTCATGGGGAGGAATGATCAACGGTCTGATGACCTTGTCAGGTGCCTGGGACAAATTGCGAACTGACCCGATTGTACGCATGATGGTCATTTCCATTGCATTTTACGGGATGTCGACTTTCGAGGGTCCGGTTATGTCGATCAAGTCGGTCAACGCGCTGTCTCACTATACTGACTGGACGATCGGACATGTGCATTCCGGGGCATTGGGCTGGAATGGCATGGTTTCTTTTGCTGCGATTTATTATCTCGTACCCAAGTTATGGAACCGCGAGCGGCTTTATTCCCTCAGATTGGTAAACTGGCATGTCTGGCTGGCGACTTTGGGCATTGTTGTTTATGCATCGGTGATGTGGGTGGCAGGTATAACCCAGGGCCTGATGTGGCGTGAATATGATGATCAGGGTTTCCTTGTAAACTCATTTGTCGAGACTGTTTCGGCTATTCATATTCTATATGTGATGCGCACATTTGGCGGACTGCTCTATCTGAGCGGGGCGTTATTAATGGCCTACAATGTCTATCGAACTATTCGCGGCGATATTCGCAAAGAAGCACCGATGGGTGCACCTGCAGCACTTTCCCCGGCGGAGTAATTAAGTATGTCAATTTTGGAAAAACACGGTGCCATTGAACGCAATCTCAGTCTGCTGTTTGTATTTTCGCTGATCGTTGTTTTGATTGGCGGGCTGATCGAGATTGTTCCATTGTTCTATCTCAAGAATACCATTGAAAAAGTCGAGGGTATGCGTCCTTACACACCGCTGGAATTGGCTGGACGCAATATTTATGTGCGCGAGGGTTGTTACACCTGTCACAGTCAGATGATCCGGCCGTTTCGTGACGAAGTCGAGCGTTACGGGCATTACTCGCTTGCGGCGGAAAGCATGTACGATCATCCCTTCCAGTGGGGATCAAAGCGTACCGGACCTGATCTGGCTCGTGTTGGAGGGCGTTACTCCGATGACTGGCACGTGGATCATCTGAAAAACCCGCAAAGCGTCGTGCCCGAATCAATCATGCCCAGCTATTCCTTCTTGGCTGCCACCAAGCTTAACACCAGCGATATCAAGGATCATTTGAAAGCCAATCGGCTGGTAGGTGTTCCCTACAGTGATGATATGATAGACAATGCTGTAGCGGATATGCAAGCCCAGGCAGACCCTGATTCAGATGACGTCGATGCCATGCAGTCGCGATATGCCAATGCAGCTTCCCGGTATTTTGATGGCAACAAGGCAGAACTGACGGAAATGGACGCACTGGTAGCCTATATGCAGATGCTTGGCACGCTTGTTGATTTCTCACTCTATAATGCTGAAGACAATCTTCGCTAGGGATTTTGATAATGGATTACAGTACCTTACGTAACCTCGCTGACAGTTGGGGACTGCTATATCTTTTCCTGGTTTTTGTAGGAGTGGTTCTATTCACATTCAGGCCTGGTTCTCGGAAACAGGCTGAGAAAAATGCAAATATTCCGCTAAAAGAGGACAAACAGGATGTCAGGTAAAGAGATTGATGAGTTCACCGGCGTCGAAACCACCGGACATGACTGGGACGGTATCAAGGAACTCAATAGCCCATTGCCTCGATGGTGGTTATGGACTTTTTATGCCACGATTATATTCTCGGTCGGTTATGTATTATACTATCCGGCAATCCCGCTGATCAATTCAGCAACCCAGGGAATATCCGGCATTACCAACCGTCAGATTGTCGAGCAAGAATTGAAGGCTGCGACTTTGGCCAAATCATCCATGATCTCGAAAATTGAAACCGCGAGTCTGCAGGAAATTCGTGACACAGACGAGTTGTTTCGCTTCTCGGTTGCCGGTGGCCAATCGATGTTCAAGGTTTATTGTACCCAGTGTCATGGTTCCGGTGCCCAGGGTGCTCCGGGCTATCCCAATCTGAATGATGATGATTGGTTGTGGGGCGGGGATATCGAAGCAGTCTATACGTCCATTAAGCACGGAATCCGCAATGATGAGGATGAAGATACGCGGATTTCCGAGATGCCAGCATTTGGCGTCGATGATCTTCTTGATTCAGGCACAATAAGATCGATTACCCATAGGGTTCTCGAGATGGCTGGCCTGGAGTTTGATGCGAAAATGGCACAGGCTGGCGCCAGTCCATTTATTGAAAATTGTGCTGATTGCCATGGCGAGAACGGAAAAGGTGATGTTGAACAGGGTGCTCCCAATTTGACCGATGCCATCTGGTTCTATGGTGACAAACCAGATGAAATTGTTGCCCAGATTTCATCTCCACGTCATGGTGTGATGCCTGCATGGGGTAAACGTCTGGGAGAAGCTTCTGTCAAACAGCTTGCTGTTTACATACATTCGCTGGGCGGAGGATTGTGATTTCTGGTATTATCCAGCAATTAGTGTTATAAAATTTGCCAGAATTATGTGTCATCACTTGACCTAAATCAATTCAGATCATGGAAACCCGGTATAACGTGAGGCATATTTACTCAAAGGGAAGTGTGCTTTGTTCCCTCCTCCAAGATGGTGGCTCATTTCCTGGGTGAATTATTAAGAAGCCCGGAATCGGCCCCGGGCTTCTTTTCGTGTTCGTGGAATTGTTTTTATGTGCAATGATCAATTGTTTGAGATTCTTGCACATTTGGGTATACCGGAGGTGCAATATCCTGGTGAGTACCCTCATCTACCAACACGAAGAAGTTGATGTTTCAAGAATCTCAAAAAACCCGATCCGGTCCAAAACCCGAGCAATTTGACGTTCAGGCTGTAAACCGGCGTGACAAACAACACCCGCTTTATGCTGCACGCCAGAGGATTCATCCCAAACGCGCCAAGGGTAGTTTTCGGAATTTCAAATGGATAATGATGGTTGTTACACTGGGGATTTATTATCTCTCACCCTGGATCAGGTGGGACCGTGGGGAGTTTGCCCCTGATCAGGCGGTTTTGATTGATCTGGCGAATCGTCGGTTCTACTTTTTTATCATCGAAATATGGCCGCAGGAATTCTATTATGTAGCCGGAATGTTGGTTATGGCCGGAATTGCATTGTTTCTGGTGACATCGACAGTTGGCCGTGCATGGTGCGGTTACAGTTGCCCGCAGACAATTTGGGTTGATTTGTTTTTGGTGGTTGAACGGTTTTTTGAGGGAGAACGCAATGCGCGGATCAAACTCGATGCCAGTCCATGGTCTGTATCAAAAGTTCTTAAACGTGGAACAAAGCACATTATCTGGTTGCTGATAGCAATTGCTACAGGTGGCGCATGGATATTTTATTTTGCTGATGCACCGCAGCTCGCCCAGGATTTTATACTGGGAGAAGCAGCGTTTGTTGCTTATGCAACCGTTGGAATTCTCGCCAGCACAACCTATGTCTTTGGCGGATTGATGCGCGAACAGGTTTGTATCTATATGTGTCCCTGGCCACGTATCCAGGCGGCCATGCTGGATGAAAATTCTCTCACAGTGACCTATAATGACTGGCGTGGTGAGCCCCGCTCACGCCATGCTAAAAAAATGAAAAAGGCAGGTAAGCCGATCGGAGATTGCGTCGATTGTAATGCATGTGTCGCTGTATGCCCGATGGGAATCGATATCCGCGATGGTCAACAACTGGAATGTATCACTTGCGCACTTTGCATTGATGCCTGTGATGGGGTAATGAAAAAGCTCGACCTGGACAAAGGTTTGATATCCTACACAACCCTGGCAGGGTATAATCAAAATATGGTAATGGCCAGTGCGTCAGGAAGCGAAACCATATCATCGCCCATTATTGATCCGGCAAAAGTTCGGGATGAAAATGGTAATTTGTTTTCGAAATTTGTTGTGGTAAACTGGCGTGAGATTTTTCGTCCGCGCACCTGGGTTTATATCATTGCCTATTCTGCGATAGGCATCGCCATGTTAACAGTACTGGCGTTCCGGGACCGGCTCGAATTGAATGTGCTGCATGACAGGAATCCGGTATTTGTTGTTTTGAGCGATGGATCTATTCGTAATGGTTACGAGATAAAAATCCTGAATATGCTGCCGATGCCTCGCTCTATTAAGTTGAAAATAGAGGGCCTTGATTTAGCAAGCATCAAACTTTCCGGTGGAGATATTATCGCTGGCCTGAGTGTGATATTCGATGTAAAGCCGGACCAGTTGCTGGCAACAAAAATGTTTGTTCAAGTCCCCCAATCCGCATTGAAGGCTGAAACAACAGAGTTCAGAATAATTGTCAGCGACATCGTGGAAGGTGGCGAACAAAGCGAATATCGGGCAAGTTTTATGGCACCTGCCGGAGTGAAAAAGTGACCCGTATTGGTGCAGCAAAACCTGAAAAGACTGGGTCCGGGCAAACGGCAATTAATGGCTATCACGTGGCGGCGATGTTTGTTGCTTTCTTTGCAGTGATCATCGCTGCCAATTTCACAATGGCCTGGTTTGCATCGAGCAGTTGGACAGGGCTGGTCGTCAAGAATTCTTATGTTGCAAGTCAGAACTACAATAAAAAAATTGAAACCGCAAAAAAACAAAAAACCATGGGGTGGCATCTGGGATTCAGTTATTCCGATAATCTGCTGGGTTTTTCCTTTCTGGATAAAAATAATCAACCGATTTTGTTTGATAATGTGTCCGTAATAGTCGGCCGGCCGGTTTCACAACAAGGCGACGTGAAGATGAATTTGGTACATGAGAGTCAGGGCCGCTATCAGGCCAGGATTGAATTGTCTGAGGGAGTTTGGGGGTTTCGACTAAATGGCGAGGGTAACAAACCTTACCGCTGGGAGGGAAGATTTTATATCAGGGCAAACGGCGTCGGGAAATTGCAATGAGTTGCTGCGGTGCTCCCACTATTGAGACAGGGTCCGGCTATTCGGTGGTTTCTGGCACTGCTGAAGAAAACGAACTTTTGGCTTCTTCCCACAAGATTGGCGAGAATTTAATCCAGTCAGATTTCGTTGTCCCTGACATGCATTGTGTTGCCTGTATTCGCAGCCTTGAAAAAACCATCGGTAAATTGCCGTTTGTTTCGCGGGTTAGAGCTAATCTGAGTTTGAAAAAAGTCAGTGTTGTCTGGCATCAGGGTTCTGGAAACATCATCGGGATTGATCGGGCAATCAGTGAAGCCGGTTTTGATCACTCTGTCTTTGATCTGAGTACAGATAGTGAAGATGCAAATGCCAATAGCGCCAACAAACTGTTGATTGCGCTGGCTGTTGCAGGGTTTGCTGCTGTTAATATTATGCTGTTGTCCATATCAGTCTGGTCAGGCGCTGACTTGGAAACGACAAAACTGTTCCATTTGATTTCCGGAATTATTGCGGTTCCCGCTGTATTCTTTTCAGGACAGCCTTTTTTCCGTTCGGCTCTGGCAGCATTAAGAGGCAGGCGCCTGAATATGGATGTGCCAATTTCACTAGCCGTGCTGCTGGCTCTTGGAATGAGTGTTTATGAAAGCATGGCCGGTGGCAGGCAGGCTTATTTTGACGCCGCTGTGACATTATTGTTTTTTCTTTTGATTGGCCGTTATCTGGACAATCTGATGCGGGACAAAGCACGTAGCGCAGTGGTTCAGCTTTCAAGGCTTGCTGTTAAGGGGGCGATGACAGTCGGCGAAGATTCTAGCCTTACATATATTGAACTGGATGAAATAGTCCCGGGAATGATTGTGCGGGTAATGCCTGGTGACCGTGTTCCGGTTGATGGTGAGGTGATCAAAGGCCAAAGTGATGTCGACCGCTCACTGGTTTCCGGCGAGAGTGTGCCGCTAATGGTCAAATGCGGCCATTTTGTTGAAGCGGGTATTCTGAACCTGACCGGAGCAATTGACATTTGTGTGCAGCGCGATGCCCGCCATTCTTTCCTTGGCGAGGTAACGCGCATGATGGAAGCCGCAGAACAGGGCAGGGGTAATTATACCCGCATCGCAGATCGCATGGCACGCATTTATGCACCAGCTGTACATCTGCTTGCAGCATTAGCTTTTGTCGGTTGGATGCTTTATACGAAGGGTGACTGGCATGTTTCGATTTATGTAGCAATCTCGGTCCTCATTATCACCTGTCCCTGTGCACTTGGTTTGGCAGTCCCGGTAGTCCATGTTATTGCGGCGCGAAGGCTGTTCAAGCAAGGAATCATTATTCGAGACGGATCCGGATTCGAGCGGCTCGAGGAAATTGATTATATTATTTTTGATAAGACCGGCACGTTGACGAGCGGCATCCCGCAAGTAGAAGTGTCCGCCAGGTCGGCTGGATTATTTGATGACAATGCCGCCGCTATTGCTAAAACACTTGCGAAACATTCAAGTCATCCGTTTTCAAAATCGATCGCCGAATTCATCAAGGGTTCCACTTCCAGTGACGTTACTGAAATCAGGGAAGTGCCGGGAGCTGGTGTGGAAGGCAGAGTATCGGGCAATTTGACCCGATTGGGGCGCAGACAGTGGGTGGCGCAAATTACTGATGATAATCCTCGCAATGTGGATCCAAATTCCGCGCTCAGCTTTGCACTCGAAGGGGGCAATTCTGTGATGTTTGAAACTTCTGAGGAAATACGCAAAGACAGTTTTGAAACAATTGCCGAGTTAAAGACAACAGGGATTGATATTGAAATCCTTTCCGGTGATGGAATGAACCCGGTAAAGAATATCGCTGACAGGCTGACGGTCAGCGATTTTTATCACAGTCAAACACCGGCCGACAAAATTGCCAGAATTAACCAGCTGAAACAGCAGGGTAAAAAGGTGTTGATGGCTGGTGATGGACTAAATGATTCCCCGGCCCTGGCCGCTGCTCATGTTTCCATCGCCCCGGCCAATGCCAGCGATATTGCTCGTCAGGCAGCAGATTTTGTTTTTACCCGTCAAAGTCTGTCCGCCGTGCCATTTGCCATCAATATAGCCAAACGCAGTGGTAATCTGGTTCGCCAGAATTTCACCCTCGCCATACTCTATAACGCAATCGCCATTCCATTTGCCGTGGCAGGATATATCACTCCCCTGATTGCCGCGATAGCAATGTCGGCGTCTTCCATTGTTGTTGTTACAAATTCCATGCGGCTAAATCTTGATCCCGGCAATCAGAAGAAATCAAAAACAGGACTATCGTCCGGAGATGACGATAGCCTGGTCAGTGTCGCTACAGATATTTCAAATATGGATACAAATACAAAAGGGCATTGGGCGTGAACAGTCTTCTTCTACTGATACCGGTCGCACTGGGTCTGGGCTTGCTTGGACTTGTGGCATTTGTCTGGAGCCTGAAAAACAATCAGTATGATGACCTTGACGGGGCAGCGCAAAGAATTTTGGATGACGATGACGGCCCGGCTACCGATTCCTGAGTATCATCTATTCAACCGCTATTTCTCATCTGGCTTACTTCTGGAAATGTCATGGCCGAAGCAGAACGCTATTGCCGATTGCCAGACCACAAATAGCAGCAAAAATTTTTCATCTGAAGAATGCACAACGGGTACCACCAGTAATCCGGCCAGTGCACCAACGAAGATGGTTGATAGCCATGCTGTCGGCTTTCTTAAGTCAGGGGTCGTCAGTGCTCCGCCTGCCAGGGTACCGGCAGTGCCGATGCCGCCTGCGGCTAATGCTCCCAGATAAAGATTTGAACTCGCATCATTGGTGATGAATTGAAAACTTCGTACCGCTGCTATCCAGGCAAGGACCGTAAAAATTACAGCAATAATTGAACCGATCCAACCGGCATTTCCCCAGCGTATTAATCCAAATGCGATTACCATGCCGAATATAATTCCTTGAATCACCGGTACCTCAAAAACGGTAATATCCGTTATGGTTGACGGCATATAGGTGCACAATATCCCTGACATGATTCCTAATCCAGCCAACTGGACAGCAGGTAATCGAAATTCAAAATATTTCATCGCTACATTCCAACCAAATGTTGTGGCATGATTAATCTTCAGGAACCAAAAGTTCAGCTGTGTAATAAGATCATCAAAATCTAAGTGAAAATATGGCAACATGCTGGTGCGAGTGATTTGGCGAACGACACTGTGCGGGTGTATGTATATATCATTCCGGAAACAGACGTTATCAGATTGCGTAGGGGTGTAATTTAACTCCTCAAATTCTATATTGATTGAACCTGCGCGATACTGGATGCCGGGAAAATCGAAATGAATGGGACCGGGACATGAAACTGACTGATTTCAAAGCGCTCACATTTGACTGCTATGGTACATTGATTGACTGGGAAACGGGGATTGTTGAAGGGCTGAAGCCTCTTACCTCACGCGTCGGCAGGGACCTTTTACGTGATGATATTCTGGATGCACATGCCAGGCATGAATCTTCACAACAGGCATGGACCCCGGCAAAACGTTATTCACGGTTACTGCCGATAATCTATAAACGTCTCGCGGAAGAATGGGGCGTTTCGGTAACATCTGCCGAATGTGCGCAATATGGCAATTCAGTGCAAAACTGGCCTGCCTTCCTGGATTCTGTCGAGTCGCTGCAATATCTGAAAAAACACTACAAGCTTGTCATCTTGTCCAACATTGACAACAAAAGTTTTGCCGCCAGCAACAGCCGCCTCCAGGTTGATTTTGATGCAATATATACAGCGGAAGATATTGGTTCCTATAAACCATCAGATCGTAATTTTGAATATATGCTGGAAAAGCTGGAAACGCTTGGGATTGCCAGGTCAGATATTTTGCATACCGCTGAAAGTATGTTTCATGACCATGCGCCTGCCAATCGCTATGGATTGGCGTCCTGCTGGATTTATCGTCGCCACAATCAAAAGGGGTTTGGTGCAACCATGAATCCGGGCGAGATGCCCGAATTCAATTTTCAGTTCGACAGTATGGCTGATCTGGTAAAAGCCCATCGCAAGGAAATGCAACAATAGAGATTAGTTGATTCTGGAAATGAGGCTGCTGCATCATTTCCCCGCTGTTATCACTTTCGTACTTCTGCCATGAACCGTTCCCGAATCAGAACCGGATTCATCTCAATCACCTCAACTGGAATATTTCCCGATTCACATTTGGCAACGATGATTGTCATCTGGTTGGAATTCAGGGCATTTTGAATTTCATCAGCGGTATTTTCTGCGCTGCATTCAACCACATTTTCACAACCGCATGCCTCGGCTACGCTCGCAAGTGATGTTTTAAGACCTGCATAGGTCGGCTGGTCACCGGTCGAACCATAGCTTCCATTATCAATGATCAGCAAAATGAAGTTGTCGCGCACATTATTGGCTATTGTTGGTAACGTGCCAAAGTTGGTTAAAACAGATCCATCACCATCAATGGCAATGACTTTCTTACTTTGGGCAATCGACAATCCCAATCCAATGGAGGAAGACAGGCCCATTGTACCCAGCATGTAAAAGTTGCTTGGCTGATCATCCAGTGCAAACAGTTCCTGGGAAGGCAGGCCAATGTTGCAGACGACCAGATGGTCGCGGATTACCGGTGCTATAGATTCAAGTATATCGCTTCTGATCATTGTGCTGTCCTCCAGAAATTGGCGTCGGTCAGGATTGCCGAAGGTTTATTACTCATGAAGCTATGGTTCAAAATTGCATCAAGTTCCTCTACCTGATCGGCATGATGGAAGTGATAGGTTGGGATGTTCAACTGGCTTAGCAGTGCTTTGGTATGGACTGCCATTTCAACTTGGCAAGCTACCTTTTCACCCACTTCACCACGATAGCTGATCAGCATTGGTAACGGAATCTGGTAATACTGAATCAGGGTTGCCAGGGTGTTGAAGGTAACACCGATGGCGGTATTCTGCATGATGATACAAGATCTCATACCGCCCATATATGCGCCGGCACAAAGGCCCATGCCTTCGTCTTCCTTGTTGGCCGGAACATGGGTAACTCTATCACTGTTTTCCAGAACACTGATAACACCCGCCAGTTGTTTGCATGGTACCGTCGTGACAAATTCTATCTTGTTTTTTACCAAATCATCTACAATTTTTTCGTTTATCGACATGTTGAATTACTACTCCTGAGAGTGCTCTTTTTTTCGGAGTGGGAGACTCCGGAAAAAATGACTCGGTTCAAATTGTAACCGTTCGGGAACATTCCCGCGCAAATATTGATTTCAATTACTGAGGGTAACAGCAAAAACACATTTGTTCCGATTCAGAATTGACAATCATCCGAAGCAGCTAAGACCTGTTTTTCCACAAATTTTCCCGTTAGGAAGTCCAGGCTCAGTACCTGCCAATCCATCATATACCTTTTGCAAATATCACAATGTTTGTCGAGGGCTGATAGTATTGTTGATATGCAAATGATCTTCATATGCAATCAAATCTGTGTTGAGATGCCAATGACCGCCTGCAGGAGATTTCCCGTTTTGTTAATACTCCTGAAAAAAAACAGAATTGCAATTGTCCTGACGATCGCCAGGTTTGCAATTCGCGTTTTTCAAACACGACACCCGTAAAGGAATAAAAATGCATCAGCGAAAAATAGGTTCTTTCACAGTATCCGGCGTTGGCCTGGGTTGCATGAATATGTCTTATGGTTATGGCCCTGCTGATGACGAGGTTTCCATTCGATTGTTAAATCTGGCGATTGATGCGGGTTACAGTTTTTTTGACACTGCAATGGTCTATGGCAGCGGTCATAATGAGAGTTTGATTGGCAAAGCGCTGGCCAGTCGCCGGGACGAGTTTGTTCTGGCGACAAAATGCGGTTTATCGAAAGAGGGAATAAACGGGCGCCCTGATGTTATCGCTGAAAGCTGTGATGCAAGTTTGAATCGGTTGAAGACAGATATTATTGATCTCTATTATCTGCATCGTGTAGATCCTCAGGTTCCTGTTGAAGAAAGTGTTGGAGCCATCGCCAGGCTTGTCGAGCGGGGCAAAGTCAGGGAAATCGGGCTGTCAGAGATTTGCGCCGAGAATCTGAAGCGGGCCGATCGTGAGCATTCAATTGCCGCGCTGCAGTCGGAATACTCCTTGTGGTCTCGAACACCTGAACGCGCCATTCTCAAAACCTGCTCAGATCTGGGTGTGACATTTGTGCCCTTTTCACCACTTGGGCGTGCCTTCTTTACCGGCAAGGCGAAAGATGTCTCACAATTGCCGGATAATGATCTGCGGTGCACCATTGCCAGGCCTCGTTTTGAACCGGAAGCATTCGCTCAGAACAGCAAATTGCTGGAACCCTTTGGTGCGATCGCCAAAGTAAATGATTGCACCAGGGCCCAGTTGGCCCTTGCCTGGATTCTTGCCCGCGAGGACAAGACGATGGTACCGATACCGGGAACTAAACATATCGAGTTCATGCGGGAAAATGCCGGTGCCTCGGAAATCAAACTGGATCAGTCAACCGTGGATGAGCTGGATCAGCTGATCAACGAAGATACAATTGTCGGTAATCGGTATATTGCATCGAGAATGGAGGACACCGATTCTGAGCGGGACTGAACACAATTGTTTATTCCGGTGATTGCAACTCATTTTTCCATGGCGTATCGGCACCCGCACGTGACACGGTGATCGAGGCTATCAATGTTGCCCGTTTCAGTGCGGGTATCATATCAGCGATATCGGCAGCAGCAAGCGAGGATTTGTTCAACAATCCGCATTCGCGAAGTGTTGAAAGGATGCCAGCATTGAAGCTGTCACCGGCACCGATTGTGTCAACAATATTGGCTGGTGATGCGTTAATTTTGATCATTCCGGTTTTTGAGTATGCCGCTGAACCGCTGGCACCTTTGGTTATGATGATTAACGAAACACCAGAACCAAACCATTTGTTGGTTATTTCAGTTTCACTCAGATCAGGTTCAATCCACAGCAAATCGTCATCTGATACCTTGACGATATCACTGAAGGTGATCATTCGCTGAATACGTTTTCGATGCTGTGATGGACTGTTGATCATGTCAGGCCGAATATTCGGGTCCAGATAGATCACGCATTTGTCAGCATTGCGCTTCATCAGCGTTTCAAATGCAGAACCGCAGGGCTCGGAAATCAGACTGATTCCTCCAAATAACATTGCTTCGATATCAGGATCAATGATGGGCAAGTCCTGTTCGCCAAGCATTTGTCCGGCGGTGCCCTCATCATAAAAATTGTAATTTGCCTGGCCCTCTGTCAGTTCCATGAAGGCCAGCGTGGTTGGTTTTTCTGATATGTGACACAAAGTGTAGTCGACGCCGGATGCTTTTAGTTCATCTTTCAACAGGCGTCCAAAACGATCGCTCGAAATGCCGGCAAAAAACCGGGTTTCTTCTCCCAGCCTCCCAAGCGCAATTGCTGTATTGAAAACAGAGCCTCCGGCAACCGGTAGCAGCACACTGCCATGTTCACAGGATTTTCTTGGCAACATGTCAATCAATGCTTCGCCACAACAGGTTATCATTTGCAGATATTTTCTCCCTGAATATTAGAAATCTTGCATTTGAAAATCATGTTTCCTCAAACAGAAGAACAATGACATGTCAAGATATTGAGGCGTAGCGTATTCATGCAATTTGACAAACCCTGTCCGGAATTGCGCTTTATTGACCAGCGTTCTTAAACGGACTCTCAGTCTTCCAGTTCAAAAATCTGTTTGCCAACCTTATGCACCAGCAATGCGCGTCAAGTTCTATGAATAATTTTCATTGTTTTTTGCACTGCATTCGTCCATAGCGGTAACCAGCTCCTTCATTTCCGATGTGCTGAATTTGGGCAGTTCAACACTGGGATCGCTTGCACGTCGTTTCAGGGTACTTGCCAGTAGCTCAATCGGTTGAATAAGGTTCTTTTTGATAAGGAACAGGATGAGGAATGCCATAATCGCAATCATGGCGATAAAAAAGCCGGTAATCTCAACAATTGTGCGGATAGAACGCTGTTGCTCCCGGGTTAAATCAAAAATGACCTCAACAACTCCCAAGGTTGTTCCCGCTACGACTTTCTTGCGGTTTTTATCCTTGTGACATTCGCCGCATTCACTATTAGCCTGGATTGGCGACCAATAGGTCAGAAAGACGCCGTCAATATTCGATAGCGGCCGATTTGTCTCAAACACCTTGGCAATTTTTGGATTATCGGTACGTCTGCCTTTGATAATTTGGAATTGATTTTCAATCAGTGAAGAGCGCACAACCCGGAATTTGAAGTCCTGATTTTTACCAAACTCCTTATAGAGATTATCAATTTTTTCATAAACGATACCTGTTCCCATGGTAGGATTAATATTGAGCACTTCCTTGGTTGTCAGCATAGTAAGCTTGATCATGTTGGATAGCTCATCAGAAACTAGCCTTGCGTGCTGCTTGGCGATATCAATATCTCTTGTATAAAGACGAAAGGGAAGCAGGAACAAAAGCCCAACAATGGTTGTTAAAGCCAAAAGCGAAATAGCGGTAATAAGTTTCTTATGCATCTATTTCTCACTTTTATTCGAACAAATTGATTACCGCATCAGGCAATGGCGCAACATAACCCAATTGTCGCCAGCTGTCACAAATAAAGAGGACGATTCAAGATATTCAACCTGATTTTCCCAGTTAGTTTAGTTGATTCGATAATGTTGGCATATTTGGCCCCATTTTCAAAACTTGTAGGTTAACTGCTGTAGTCTTCGGGTGATTGTATGCAGAATGGTACATTTTTGGCGAGACGTCGGAGATGTTTATGGATTTTGAGCATAGGTGAATAACATAGCCTCAAAACAAAGGTAAAACAGTCTGTTTCCAATACCCACGCAGCCATACTGGCCACTGCAGTGTCATTCTGTTACTGTTGCCTTCAATCCCTTCGCTGAAAGGACCAGGATGAAAAACCTTTTTCGTATTGTACTGCCTGCGGCCATCCTCACACTGGTGAATATTCCGCTCCTGTCTGCAGCCCCTCCTCCCGCCTATGAGGGCCGCAGATTGTATGTTTCCTACTGCCAGCTTTGCCATGGCACCGCGGGCAAGGGGGATGGTGCCCTTGCCAAGGCGATGAAAATTCATCCGACAGATATTTCAACCACCGTGCGTTCCAGAAGTGATACGATCCTTGAAAAGATCATTACCGGAGAAGGTCAGCCTACCATTTCAGGCCGAGACCGGCACAATGTCATCAGTGAATCCATGCCGGAATGGAAGAACATCTTTGACAAATCCCAGATTCGGGCACTGATTGCCTATTTGCGATTTTTGAGCAGGGCCAAACATGATTTGATGGGTGATCCCAAACTCGGACTTGAACTCTATCAAAAATATTGCCAGGTCTGCCATGGGGAAGAGGGTGATGGCGATGGCGTCATGACCAAGCTTTTGGGCATCATGCCGATGGACCACACCAACCCCAATGAGACCAATAGCTTCAGTAATGCCGAGATAATTGAAAGCATTCTCGACGGCAAGGGTCGCTTCATGCCCTCTTGGCGCAACACTTTGAGTCAGGATGATGCGGAAGCGCTGGTAAGCTATATCAGACTGCTTTCCCAGTAATTGGGTGCAAAATACCCCTACCAGGTGCGTTTTGCACCCGTATCGATATGGATATGCCCTGATTTATAGCGTTTATACCCACCCACAGATGGATGTCGGCTGACATAGCGATATGCCGCGGCCATATCGCCATCAACGCTGAAATCAACCGCCTTGCAGCGCCGGTGCATTGAGCGCCGGGCACCGCCTACCTTGTGATTGTGCCACCAGGTGCGATAGGTCGAATGAACAGTGACATTGCCATATTTGCGTGCCACCCTGCGCAAAACCCGTTTCAACCGCCATGGTACACACCAGGAGGGTTCCTGATAATTCACAACCCCGCTGCCGCCGAACAAGTTCAATCCTGGAAGCGAGGAACAGGCGGCAAGGCTTAAAACAAGCGCCAATACAACTAACTTTGTGGTGGGTGACTGTATTTTTCGTGAATACATCACGGACTCCAACGCAATACAAGATGAGTTTCATGATGATCTGCCGGATTGATTAAAATTTGAATTAACTTGAAGGTTAATGAGGGGTTAATGTGTGGTGCGACCGAGCTGCGCTGGATGATAAAAATCCACAGTCACCTGGTTATGGCGTGGCGTTCTGTTGTGAACCGCTATGAGAACGACTTTCATCAGTCCGTAATAATCGTTGTCTCAGAGGTAAAACTGTTTTTTGCCTGCCATCTCAATCCAACCCCGCAGTTTTCCATTTTGGGTATCAGGTCCGGGACAGATAGCGTGAATAATACTGCACTGCCAGTATGAAAATAGCGGCGGAGACATTCATAACCAGGGCATATGTTATTGAGGGAATTGCCAGCTTGGCATCGCCTATGAGTGAAACTGCCACAAAGATCCCCAGTGCGCCGTTTTGCAACCCCGCCTCAAGACTAATGGCTCTGGCCGAAGGTTTGCCGGCACCAATTCCGGTTGCGAGATAATATCCGAGAGCCATGATGCCGATGTTCAATAACAGTATCGGTGTGCCTATGGTAGACAGGTTTGCACTCATCTCACTCCACTGGGAAGCAAAAGCGCCGATCACGATCATTGCAAATATGAGAATGGATGCGGGTCGCGCTACAGCCTCAATTTTGTCGGCTAGGGCAGGATTTGCTTGATTGACCAACATGCCGATTATGACGGGAAGTGTTGATACCGCAAATACCCCCACCATCATCCGCCAAACCAGCATTTCCTGTGGCGCATCGGCTCCGGTAAAATAATGCAAGGCAAATCCGACGACCAACGGCACGCTGAGCATTCCAGCCAGCGAGGAAATTGCCGTCAGGGAGATGGAGAGAGCAGTATCACCTTTGGCAAAATGGGTGAGCAGGTTGGACGTAATACCGCCGGGACTGGCCGCAAGAATCATGATGCCGACCGCCAGCACCGGCTCCATATTCCAGATATGCAGTAGCAAAAAGGCAAACATGGGCAGCAATGCCATCTGGCACACCAGGCCTGTCAGCATTAAACCCGGTTTCATGAATACGCGGGTGAAATCTGAAAACTGCAACGTAAGTCCGATGGCAAACATTATAAATGCCAGGCCGAGCGGCAACAGCAGGTTCGTGATCATTGCGCCTGCTCTAGCGTCAGGGTAACAAGCCCCAGGGCAAACAGCATCGAGAAAGCCAGTTGCAGTTTTGCGGTTTGTACAAGCAGCATGTTGTAGTCGGGGCCTTCCTGTATTTTCCCAAAACGCCATGCCAGAAACAATGCAAATGGCAGTGTCAGCAGGGGCAGCCAGTTTCCGTTTCCCGCAGCACTCATTTCAGTTGCCAATACGATAACAAACGGCAGCAGAAGCAGCAGGTTGTAAACCAGGACAGAAAGACGTTTACCGGCTATTATTGCCAGGGTTTTTCGTCCCGCATTATAGTCTTCACGGATATCCCTGCAATTGTTCACCATCAGAACAGCGGCTGCAAACAGGCCGATTGTTACACCGGTCAGAATTGCACCTGTGCCAATCAGCCCGGTTTGTAAATAATGGGTTCCGCTGACAGCAACAACGCCGAAAAATGTCACCACAAATATTTCTCCCAATGGCGTGTGGGAGATTGGAATAGGCCCACTGGAGTAACCATAGCCGCATAGTATGGAGACAAGGCCGACAATAAGTATTGGCCAGCCGCCGATGAAAACCAGAAAGGTTCCGCCCAGGGCGGCAAGCATGAATGAAATCATTGCAGCCCGTTTGACACTCCCGGAATCTGCCTGCCCGAGTGCCGTTAGTCGCGGTGGACCAGCGCGCAGCCTGGTATCACCGCCACGCAAGCCGTCAGCTGCGTCATTATAAAGGTTTGTACCTGCCTGTATGGCCAGCGCACAAAAAAGTGAAATGCCAAACACCAGCCAGTCGATTGTGCCGTTATCGTGGTAGGCAAGGCCTGTCCCGGCGATAACCGGGCTCAATGCAATCGTCAAAGTGCGCGGACGGATGCCAATGAGCCACAAGCGCACGCCGGTGGATTTTGCCGGCTGCCTATCGGGAAAAGAGAAAATCATGCATCGTGCTCTGCGGGTTTTGTCGCAAAATGTAAAGCGCTGATGCCAAAAGACAGGTTCTTATATTCAACACGTTCAAATCCCGCATCCATAAACTGCTGGCAAAGCTGCCTTTGGTTGGGAAATTTGCGTATGGATTCGATCAAGTATTGGTAGGCCTCCGGTTCTCGCGCGACAAACGCCCCAAGCCTTGGAATAATCGTCCGGGAATAGAAATCGTAAAACGGCTTGAGCCAGAATGCCGGTGTTGAGAACTCAAGGCAGATGAATTTCCCTGATGGTTTTAAACAGCGGAATATTTCCTCAAGTGTTTTCTCGCTGTCCGTCATGTTGCGAAGACCGTAGGAAAGGGTGAGCAATTCTACACTGTTGGCGGCAAATGGCAGGTTTTCGCCCTCCGCGACCACCCATCGCAATGCGGATTTATGTCTCTTGCGTCCCACCTCTATCATTTGTCGGCTGGCGTCTGCCACGATAACACTGTTGCCCGTTTTTTTGTGAATGGCCGCTGCAACATCGCCGGTTCCTCCGGCAAGGTCCACCACCACGGCACCGGCCGGGAGTATGACAGATTTTACCAGGGCTTGCTTCCACCGTCGGTGAATGCCGAAACTCATCAGGTCATTCATCAGATCATAGCGCTTGGCAATGGATGCAAACACCCGTGATATCAGCAGTTTGCGTTCCCCGGATGTAACTTTCCGATTACCAAAACTCTCACGCATGACTGTTTTGGAGCCTCGCTATTTGACAATCAGCTCTTTGATATATTTGTTCATCGATGAAGCCATTTCATCTGCCAGGGTATCATATGGATAACGCCTTAGATATTCACCACTCGGACCCATCAGTAGTACCGCTGCGGTGTGATCCACTAGATAATCATCATTTATTGCACCGCTTTCCGACACCTTCTCGTATTTAACACGATATTTCGAGGTGATCGAATCAAGCGCAGCTTTTGACCCCGTCAACCCTATCAGGCTTGGATGAAAGGCGCTGACATATTCCCGCATCACGGTAATGGTATCGCGTTTCGGGTCAACCGTTACAAACAGCGGCTGCACATATTTAGCGTCTTTCTCCATGAGGTTGAGTGCATGGGTCATTGTCTGCAGGCTGGTTGGGCAGACATCCGGGCAGAAGGTGTAGCCGAAATAGATCAGCATGAATTTGCCGGAAAAATCCTGGTCGGTAACAACCTCACCGAAATGATTGTTCATGATGAAGCGACCACCGGTTTTAACCGGATCACTGGCAGCCATGGCATATCCTGCCATTATCAGGGTGAGAAGGCTCACCAGTAGTGTTGATAGGAAGTGCCGGCGGGACATGGCAAACCTCATGAAAAAATTGCAATCGATGTTCATAGCTGTATAACGAAGATAAAATCGGGAACCTTAACCAAAGTCAAGGATAGCTGCACGGTCAGCCCCTACAAACAATCTTGTGTGGAATAGTGTCAAATTTTTGCATCTGTGTTGGTGCATTTTTTGGCCCCACTTCTAGAACTGATACCAACAGGAGAGGCAATGATGAAAATGTCATTTGCAAAAACTCTGACAGCCGGGGTGTTTACACTCGGTTTGGCAGGATTGACTACGTCGGTGAGTGCGGGAGCGCTTGAAGATGTAATGAAGGCGCGGGGGTTGACTGAGAAAGACTTGTTAGCCGCAGCTAAAACCTACACACCAACTGGCGGTCGTGATGAGTTTATCGTGTTCTCGTCAGGTGGGCAAAGCGGACAACTCATCGTCTACGGCATTCCGTCCATGCGCATCCTGAAATATGTTTCAGTATATACGCCGGAGCCATGGCAGGGCTACGGATTTGATGATGAATCAAAAGCGGTTCTTGCCCAGGGCAAGATTAATGGCAAAACCATCAATTTTGGCGATACTCATCACCCGGCAATTTCTGAAACAAATGGCGAATATGACGGCCAGTACCTGTTTATCAACGACAAAGCGAACCCGCGTATGGCTGTGGTCGATCTGAAGGATTTTGAAACAAAACAGATTGTCGTCAACCCGATCATGAAATCGGAACACGGTGGGGCATTTGTTTCGCCCAACACCGACTACATTATTCAGGCTGCCCAATATGCGGCCCCGCTTGAAAATGGTTACGTACCGCTTTCGCAGTTCAACGAGAAATATCGGGGCGCGGTGACCTATTGGAAGTTTAACCGTGAAGAAGGACGCCTTGATCCGTCAAAATCCTTCTCGCTGGAATTGCCGCCTTATTCCCAGGACCTTTCCGACTTCGGTAAGGGGCCGTCTGATGGCTGGTCGTTCACCAACTCATTTTGTTCAGAACGTTATGTCGGTGGCATTGAAAAAGGCCGCCCGCCATTCGAGGCCGGTTGTTCTCAGAAGGATACCGATTTTGTTCATATGATTAACTGGAAAAAAGCGGCTGAAGTGGCTGCTGCAGGCAAGGTCAAGATGATCAATGATCATCCTGTGATCATGATGGAAACGGCAATTGCCGAAGGTATTTTGTACCTTATTCCGGAACCAAAATCACCGCACGGTATGGATGTCAGTCCTGACGGTAAATTCTTCATTGTTGCCGGCAAGCTCGACACTCATGCTTCGGTCTATTCGTTTGAGAAAGTCATTGGACTTATCAATGCAAAAGATTTTGCCGGGAAAGACCCCTATGGTATTCCTATCCTTGATCTGAAAAAAACCTTGCATACCCAGGTACAGGTAGGCCTTGGCCCGCTTCATACACAGTATGACTCCAAGGAATGTGTTGTCTACACATCAATCTATGTGGATAGCCAGGTCACTAAGTGGGACTATTGCGAAGGCAAGATTCTCGACAAAATCAATATCCACTACAACATCGGTCACCTGATGAGTATGGAAGGCGATTCTGTCACGCCACAGGGCAAGTACCTTGTATCTCTGAACAAGCTGGCGATTGATCGCTTCAACCCGGTTGGACCATTGCATCCGCAAAACCACCAGTTGATCGACATCTCCGGTGACAAGATGCAGCTGCTCTATGATATGCCGCTGCCGTTGGGTGAGCCTCACTACGCTGTTGCTATCAAGGCCGACAAACTGAAGCCTAAAGTGCGCTACAAGGTTGGCTGGAACAGTCGCACGGATCAGAAGTCCGAGTACCGTGTACGTCCCGGTCGCGAGAAGGTTGTTGTCAAGGATGGTGTGACCCATGTCTATGGCACATTGATCCGCTCTCATATCACTCCGGAAATTATCGAGGTTGAAGAGGGTGCTACTGTTTCGCTTCATTTCACTAATGTGGAGCGTGCTGAAGACGAAACCCACGGTTTTGCCATCAACAACTTCGACGTCAATCTGTCGGCTGAACCCGGTAAAACGGTTTCTGCAACCTTCGTGGCCAACAAGCCCGGTGTCTATCCTTACTACTGCACCGAGTTCTGTTCAGCCCTTCACCTGGAAATGCAGGGTTATCTGCTGGTACGGCCTAAAGGCATGAAGGTGGAAGATGCATCCGTGTCTGAAGGTCAGGCTTACCTCCAGGCTGACTATGACAAGCAGGTCAAAACCAATGTGGCGACACAGGAAGTTATTGACAGCGTTGTCGGCTATATCGTTGCCCGAAACTACAAGGATTTTGCACCAGTACTAGCCCTTGTGGAAGATGCAACTGATCAGTTGAACTTTGCCGCAGACTCCAAGAAAAAATCTGAAGATGCTGCTGGTAAATCAGATTGGCAGAATGCGACACTTTGGGCCCAGCAATGGTTCCAGTATCAAGTTAAAGCTGCAGATATCGGACTGCGTGCCAAAACTTATCTGGATGAGCACGGCGCCAAGGTAGTGCAATAACCAACACAATACTACCGGGGGATATTTCCCCCGGTACAGTTACTAAATGCCAGAGAAACCATCTCTGGTTGTTTGTTTTGGAGTGAAAACGCAATGAACAAGTTTTCGACACTGACGGCAGCTGCAGTTGCAGCAGGTATTATTGTTGGTCTGTCGGCCTTGCCGATAGCGCCAGACTTGACCTTGACCGAAGCCTTTGCCCAGGAAACGGCAAAGAAAAAACGCCATCCAGGAAAGCGGCTTTATCAGCGCAGCACATGCATGGCCTGTCACGGCAAGGGTGGTATCCGTTCCATCCAGGACTATCCCAATGTCGCCGCCCAACCGGAGAAATATATCTACAAGCAGATTAAGGACATCCTTTCTGGCAAGCGCGTTGGCGGTATAGATTCAACCGGTGCAATGCGCACCCAACCGATGGTTGGTGCACTCGTCACGGCAGAAGGCAAGGTGCGGGTTACTGATGAACAGATTGCCCAGATTGCCAACTGGCTTTCCATGCAGCCACCGGCTCCACCGGCAGTTCCTGACGAAGATGCAGAGCCGGTTGCTCCGCTGAGTGATGCACAACTGAAAAAGGTAAAAAAGCTCTACAAGAAAAATTGCCGTGCCTGTCACGGGAAGAATGCCTTGAAGCCGCTTAAGGGTTATCCGATTATCGCTGGCCAGAAAAAGGCCTACATCATTGCCCAGATCAATGATGTGAAAAACAAGATCAGAACCAACGGCAAGATCAAGTCGATGTATCCGAAAGTGAAAAAGCTTTCAGAAGAACAAATTGACCTTCTGGCCTCCTATTTGTCGGTAATTGACCGGACCAAATAGTATCAATTCAGCTAGAATACGATGGAGTATAAAATGAAAAAAACAGCAGTTTTCCTCGCAACCACACTTTCAGCAGGATTGCTTTTCAGCAATTCGGCTTTCAGCTGGAATGAAGGTGGTGGTGAACAGGATGAAGCAACCAAGATATACCTGACATTCAAGGATAAAACCGACGAGGAGAAGGCAAAAATCCGTGAAGATGGTGTCGCCGTTTATGAAGTTTGCTCTGCATGCCATCTGCCGGAAGGATGGGGCACCAAGGACGGTACATTCCCGCAACTTGCAGGACAGCCGGCAACGGTTATCATCAAGCAACTGGCCGATATTCGTGCCCAAAACCGTGACAATCCGACGATGTATCCTTTTGCGTTGCCCAAGGAAATCAAGAACGCCGCCCCTGAAGTCGGTGGAGGCCCCTATGCGATTGCCGCTGTGGCTGAGTATATTGCCAACATTCCGATGAACCCGGAACCTGGCGTAGGTGCGGGCGACGATCTTGAACTGGGTGCAAAGCTCTACAAGGACAATTGTGTGCGCTGTCACGGTGAAAACGGCGAAGGCCACAAGGAAAAATTCTACCCGCGTATTCAGGGTCAGCACTATACCTATTTGCTGCGCCAGTTTGAATGGATTCGCGATGGCAAACGCCGCAATGCAAATCCCGAAATGGTCAAGCAGATTAATGGATTTTCCGATCAGGACATGAAAGCTGTTGTCGACTATGTAGCACGCCAGAAGCCACCGGCAGAGGATGTGGCGGAAAGTGCCGATTGGTTAAACCCGGACTTCGATTGAGTTATTCAATAACATAAATCCGGATGGACTTTTGTCTGTCCGGGATATAACTGATATTCGGCAGGCTGTCTTGCAGCCGCGGATAATTCGCCTGTCCAACAAAAGAGCAGTATCATGAGTGCAAAACGCAAAAATATTGTACGGATATTGATGGGCATCGCCGTTGTCCTGCTGGCGTTAATCTACATTTCCCCCATCTGGTGGGTGGCACTGAAGGCTCCCAACTACCCTCCCGAAGCATTTCCCGATGGGGTACGCATTCATTTCCATATGAACGGCACATTCAACGGCTGCACATTGCAGACAGACCGAGAGGTGGAAGAGGATGAGGCACTGGATTGCGTTCATGAAATGGATGCAATCAATCACTTCGTTGGCATGTATCCAATCGCCTCCGGTGGTGTTGTGGAAAAAGCATTCTCACCATTTCTTCTGTCGCTGTTGGCGGTTATGTTGATTGGCTTTGCCATTGACAGGCGGATACTGCGCCTTGGTGCAATGGGTCTGGGTTTTGCTGCAATTGCCGCCTGGATGTACATGACCTACTACGGTCCCGGTGGTGTTAACTATCAACCGGAAAGCTACGTTTCATCACTTGTCACCAGCCTTGGTCAAGGCAAGGAAGAAGAGGGTGAACCGCTTTCTCCCATCATTGCAAAGTTGCGTGAAGAATTGCAGGCGAATGGCGAGGTTGAAACTCGCAGTACCGCAGAACTTCAGGAGTCCCTGAAGAAACGTGGACAATCTGGCCTGAGCGATGTCATCGCCAATCTGCACAGTGGTTCGGGTGCCGGGGACAAATCGCTGGGTGATATTCTTGCCGAGGCAAAACGTACGGGCAAAAAGGGCCATGCCCTGAATGTCCCAATTCTCAAGGGTGCCTATGATGCCGACCAGTCAAAACTGCCAGCTGACCAACGGGAAGAGTGGAATGGCAGCATCAAGCAGGTGATTTTCTGGCACTATGCCAAGGCGCTTGGCCGCTGGTTCAACAATCCTGAAGAAATAAAACCATTGGTCTCACTGATGAAAACAGCCGGAACAGTGCTGTTCTGGGGCATTATTGCCGGTATGATGGCATTGCTGGCGGTTGCCTGGAACAGTCGCGGGAAGTTATTCTGGTTTCTGGCTATTGTTCCGGCATTGCTTCCGGTATTTTTCATCGCTGAATATGCCGGCTGGCTGTGGTGGTACGGCCACTCGATGAATGCCATGGGAGCATTTTCACTCAAGGCATTCATGCCTACGGTGTTCGGCCAGGGCAAGGTGGCGCAGTTTACCACTTTGTCCTATCCCCACTATGGATATGGCCTGATTGTAGTGTTCTCGATTGTCACCATTCTCGCCATCCTGATCCGTCGCAAAGGTCTGAGGGGTGCCGGGTAGGCTTTGCCATGATACGCGCCATCCTGATTACGGTCTACCTACTGCTTTTGCCGGTCATCCCGGCAACGGCTGCAGAGAGCCAATCGCTACAGTTGATGATCGACGACGCGGAACCCGGCACCACCATTTCGCCGCCGCCGGGGATTTACAAAGGCCCGCTTGTCATCACCAAATCCGTAATTCTTGACGGGCGTGGCAAGGTTACCATCGACAATGGCGGCAAGGGTACCGTTATCGATATTCTAGGGGACGGTGTCAGCATTATCGGAATGCGGATTATCGGTTCCGGCGATCTTCACAACGACATTGATGCCGGTATTCATGTCAAGGGAAAGTACAACATCATCAAGGACAATGTCATTGAGGAATGCCTGTTCGGTATCGACCTTGAACAGGCGAGCAACAATATTGTGCGACGCAACTACATTACTTCCAAAGGATCTTCATCGCTGGGCGTCAAGGGCGATGCAATACGGCTGTGGTACAGTTTTCACAACAAGGTAGAGAACAATATAATTCGAGACTCGCGGGATTTCGTTGTCTGGTATTCGGCAAACAACACCATCTCCGGCAATGATATCCGCGATGGTCGTTATGGCCTGCATTTCATGTATGGAAAATACAACCTGGTTGAAAACAATACCATCTCGAAAAACGCTGTCGGCATTTTCCTGATGTATTCCGATGATGTGCTGATTCGTAACAACAGGCTATTTCAGGCTCAGGGTAATGCCGGGGTTGGCATAGGGTTGAAGGAAACCAGCGGTGTAAAAATGTACGGCAACAAAATTTTATACAATTCACGTGGAATTTCGCTGGACCTGTCGCCATTTGAGCCGGAATCGGTTAACAGGATTTATGACAACGAAATAGCTTTCAATTCAATAGGCCTGGTTTTTTTATCCGACTGGAAAGGCAATATCATCAAGGACAACCGTTTCAAGTCAAATATCCTGCCGGTAACGGTTGCTTCATTTGCCGGTGCTACACGTAATGTGTGGGAGGGCAATTTCTGGGGCGATTATCAGGGGTTTGATGGCGATGGCGATGGCTATGGTGACACGCCTTATAAACTGAAAATCTATTCGGACCGGTTGTGGATGGATAAACCCAGGGCAGCGTTTTTTCAGGGCACACCGGTCCTTTCACTGCTTGATTTTCTTGAAAGGTTGGCACCTTTTTCCGAGCCGCTGTTGATGCTTAAGGATGACAAGCCACGCATCAGCGAAGATTTTCAACCGATCGCCCGGAATTCCGAAAATGTTGATCAAAATCAAGACCAGGTGGCGCCAAAAAGGCTAGACCCCTTTGGTCTGGATAAAGACTGAAAATTGATCAGGACTTCATGATGGCGAAAAAACTGTCTCCCAAACAAATGCGCGAACGTCGTGTATTGTTGATGTCAGCTTTCATGGGTGCCGGAGTTGTCGGCTGTGGGCTGCTAGCCTATCTGCCGCTTCACCAGCAATGGGAGTCGCTTTTACGTCCACCGGGGGCACTTGCAGAAAAAGACCTGCTGGCCTCCTGCATCAAATGCGGTCAGTGCGTTCAGGTGTGCCCGGTAGAGGCCATAGTTCTGTCAGACGGGGAAGGGGGTTTGGGCATCGGTGTTCCCTATATCGATGCGCGTAAACAGGCCTGCGATTTTTCCTGTGATGCCACCCAGTGTGTTTTGGCCTGCCCCACCGGTGCCTTAAGCCATCATATCGATAAAAAGGAACAGGTGAATATGGGTGTGGCGCGCCTCGCCCGGCCAAATGCTTGTCTTGCCCGTCAGGGCAGGGGCTTTAAGGGTAAAGCGCGTGGCGCAGATTTTGACGGGCTTCACCGCTATTCGGAAATTGATCGCTGGAACCCGATAAAAATTTCCGACCATCCCTATGACCTCGAATTATGCGACTTGTGCGTTCGCGAATGTCCGATTGAAGATGCCATATCGCTTGAGCCACTCAGCGAAGACCAGGCGGCGGATGATAAGAGCCGCACTCCGGTGGTTCATGACAAATGCGTTGGCTGCGGCATGTGTGAAATGATCTGCCCCGTCGAAAGTGCCGCAATCGTCATTGACCAAAACCGCGAGGGGCCAAAGGTATGAGAGGGATTGTTCAATCGATAAAAGGCCTTCTTGGGGGGGCTCCACGCAAGCAGAGCCAGGATGAATTTACCGAGGCAGCACGTGAGTTGCACAGGTTCAAACGCCAGCCGGAAGAGCGGAAAAAACGTATCGCTCTGATCCGTGAGGAATTGGAGCTGCCAAAATTGAGCTTCACCCATCACGGTTTCAAATGGCGCAAATGGCGTTGGGCATCAATCACTCTCATCAACATGCTGTTTGTTGTCTCATTTCACTATGACGTTCAACTTGTGGAAGGTGCGTTGACAGCCTCCCGTTTTGTCGGCTTCCATATGGCTGACCTGAACTCCGCCCTGCAGATTACTCTTGCCCACAAGCATGTTGTTATTAATCTGGTGATTGGTGCTGTCACCGTCGGAATATTGTGGTGGCTGGTTGGTGGCAGGGCATTTTGTTCATGGGCATGCCCCTATCATCTGCTATCGGAATGGGCCGAGATGGCGCATCTTTGGATTGTGGGTAAGGGCTGGATCAAGGGTCATCCGCTTGACCGGCGAATGCGCACTGTTCTATATGTGGTCTTTGCCCTGCTGGCGTTGGGAACCGGTTATACGGTGTTTGAATCAATTTCGCCTGTCGGTATTCTATCCCGGGCACTGGTTTACGGGGTAGGAGTGGCGATGATCTGGGTCGGCGTGCTACTGTTTATCGAAATATTCTTCGTCCGACGTTTCTGGTGTCGCTACGTTTGCCCGATTGGCATGACTTATGGTTTTCTCGGTTCAGTGGCACCGCTTGTTATTGAATACAAACTTGAGGACTGCCTGCACGAAGGCGAATGCCGTCAGGTTTGTCTTGTGCCACATGTGCTGGAGATGACGAAAAAAAGCCGTGCGGAGGATGCAGTGTTGAGTATCGGTGCCGATTGCACCCGTTGTGGTATGTGCATTGAAGCCTGCCCAACCGGTGCATTGAACTTCAAAATTCGTGGTAGCGGAGGCTTGTTGTAATCGATGATCACCATTGACGGAGTCACCAAAAAATTTCGCAAGACAACGGTTCTCGACAATCTTTCCCTTGATTTTGGCAAGGGGGATCGGATCGCCCTGATCGGTTCCAACGGTGCGGGAAAAACCACCTTGATACGCTGTATTCTGGGCCAGTATATCCATAGCGGCACAGTGAGCGTCAACGGGCTTGAATCACGAAGGAACCGCGAAAAAATATTGGGTGAAATCGGTTTTGTACCGCAGATTGCACCGCCACTCAAAATGCCGGTTGGAGAATTACTGCGTTTCTGCGCTGGTACCGCCGGTATAGGTGTTGAGGCAATTGTTAGTATCTGTGAGCACCTTGAGATTGAGTATGATGAGTTTAAGAAACGTCCGTTCAACAAACTGTCCGGTGGCCAGAAACAAAAAATCCTCATTGCCATTGCCATGGCAAGAAAACCGGAATTGATCATTCTTGATGAACCGACTGCCAATCTCGATCCGCACGCGCGCCAGATATTGTTTGAAATGCTGAGCGAACGCGGTGATTTGCCGGTGCTGATTTCTTCCCACCGGCTGGAGGAAGTGGCAGGCCTCGTTAATCGAATCATTGAACTGGATCGTGGCAGGGTTGTTTTGGATGATGCGGTTGAAGATGGTGGTGAGATGTCAGCCCGTATTGATTGCAGAATTACCCTTGCAAGAACTGATGATGCTTTTGCCAATACAATTTCCGGCTGGAAATTTTCCGCTGATAAAAACCAGACCACATGGAAAGGTCAAGTGGCGGGCGCTGACCGGTTGCGGTTTTTTGGTGTCCTTGCGCGCTATTCAGGTCTTGTCGATGGTCTTGAAATGGGCAGCAAACAAGAAAAACGTGGTGATGGAAAATGAAGATAGCAAGAACACTTCTCCTGTTGTCCGTATTGCCGATTACCGGATGTACCGGTGAATCGCAGACTGGTCCGGTCGAAATCCGCTACAACCGCGAGACTTGCGTTTACTGCCGGATGATCATATCCGACCCGCGCTTTGCTGCAGAAATTCGTCAGACCAAAGGCAGTGAAGTCTTCATGTTCGATGATATCGGGGACGCCATCCACTGGCTTAAGCACGCCGAATGGAAAGAAACGCCGGATACCGAAATCTGGGTAAGGGACATGAAGACCGGCACCAAGTGGCTTGATGCCCGCAAATCCTGGTTTTTACCAGGGCAACATTCACCTATGGCCTATGGCTATGGTGCATTTACGGAAAAAAGTGATGCTACGGTGAGTTTTGAAGAAATGCGCAAGGTGGTCATTGCCAGGGGATCGTCAGCTTATTGTGACACGCCAGATTTGGATGGGCATCAGAATTCACACACGCATGATGATGCGTCCAAGGAAAAAGAAGGCTGAACTTGATGCGTGGATTTTGGCTGGCGACAAGGTTGGATATTTCTGAGTCTTTGCGGGCGCGCTGGTTCGTGCTTTATTCGCTGGTTTTTGGCGGCATCATCGTGATGCTGTTCATGTTCGGCCTGACAGAATCCCGCGTCATGGGCTTCACCGGCCTGACACGTTTGCTGGTAACCTATATCCAGATATCGATGGCTGTCTTGCCTATATTCATCCTGATCACCACCGTGCGCTCGCTTGCTGGCGACCGTGAGGCGGGCATCTATGAATACATGCTCTCGCAGCCTATTTCGCTGGTCGCCTGGTATTGGGGTCGTTTTGCCGGACGCTTTGTAGCGGTATTTGTCCCGGTATTTTTGGCCATGGCCATTGCTGTCCTCTGGGGTGCCATGCGTGGGGCTGAAGTCCCGGTCTATCATTTCTTGTGGTATTCAGCCCTGCTGTTGTCTCTTTCGTTTTGTTTTCTCGGCATTGGTTTTTTCATATCCAGCCTCACCCGTTCATCCGATGTGGCGCAGAGCGCTGCTTTCTTCGTCTGGCTGATACTGCTGCTGTTTCTCGACCTGATCCTGCTTGGCTTGATTATTCGCGCCCAGTCAGCACCGGGCTTTGTCATCTCCCTGGCACTGGCCAATCCGCTGCAGGTTTTCAGAACCGCAGCGATGATGTTATTTGATCCGCAATTAATCATGCTCGGACCGTCGGCCTGGCTCATTCTCGATAATTTCGGTAAGGCCGGTTATCTTGCCTGGGCGCTGTTTTATCCATTTGTTTTGGGATTGGTGTTCGGGGGACTGGGATACTTTGTCTTCCGGCGTGGCGATTTGCCGTAGATTATCGGGCGGCTCTCATCAACGCTTTGGCTTCATCACTGTTCCATTCCGCAGACCCTTTCAGGGTACCAAGCGCACAACCATTCTTGTCGATTAAAATCGAAGTGGGCAAACCCTGCACAAGCTCGGTCTTTTTCAGCGTTGCAAATATTTTGGTTGTTCCATCTGAAAACAGCCGTAGTGCATCAAGGTTGTATTGTTTGTAGAATGCTTTCGCTTTGGCGTTGTTTCCCCGGTCAACGCTGACCGGAACGACCTCAAATGCTGCATCACCGGTTGCTTCCTGTAATTTGTTAAGCGCCGGCATTTCTCTCCTGCACGGCCCGCACCAGGTTGCCCAAAGATTAAATAACACGACTTTCCCCTGCCAGTTTGCCAGTGTTGTCACATTGCCATTTTCATCATCAAATCCGATACTACTCAGGCTGACCGGCTGTTTCGAAAGTTCGAACCCGGCAACCGCATCTTTGGCAAACCGTTTCAGTCTGGAATTGTTTTCAAAGCTCTTTTCACAGGAAACAAATGCCACCTCGGCCTGCAGCGAAGAAGCGTTCAGCAAGATGGAAAGTCCAGTGGACAAAATAATGGTAATAAGCAATTTGCCGCGCCAAAGCCTGAAACTGGGAAGTTTCAGCATCACATACCCGCTGCCTTTACCCAAGCACCTAAGAATTGCTGTCATCATTGATCTAACGCTTGCACTATTGTCAGGTTTTTGGTGTTTCAACTTATCCCTCAATCAGTTTTTGGCTTCATACAGTGAGGTTTACACCTTATTACGCCCCTGACTACAAAAAAAGGAAAAGCCACTTCTGCACCGCTTGGAATCTTGTTCGATTCTGAAGAAAAAACAGGGCATATTATCGACCCCAGAAACGGTGATGTACTGCGAATTTGGCCATTTATCTCGGTAGTTCACAGATCAGCAGCGATAGTTGACGGCTTGCCAACTGCATTTGCCGTTGTGAGCAGAAAACAGGTCGCCAATACTATACGGCAATTTGATGGAGTAAAACTGATTGCGATAGACTCTGATGATCGGTGCTACACCTACGGTTAGATTGTACCAGGTCCGACAGGTTACGCCGTCGGATAATTCTCATTTCACCTAAAATTTGATCAAAGTGTTTTACGGTAATTTTACCCGTTTTTTTTGCATTCCATTCATATAACTTTCCTACAATGAGCGTGATAAATGAATTATCCTTATGAAGTTGGTGATCTCAACATGTCTAAATCGATACGTAGAAAAATTCCCTTGTTGACGATGATGTCAAACACCGTGTTGTTTGGGGTGGCCGCAGGTTTGATCGGATATAGTTGGTTGAAGTTTCCAACTATTACTCCCGTTGTCGAATTGAGCAGCGACGCGTGGTGGACAACAAATGAGCAGTTGATGCTCTCGACAATGGCCTTGTTGCTAGGCGGTTTTTTCCATTCAATTGTGATATTGTATCCCGAATTTCTGAAAAAGGATAAGCAAATCAGCAATGGAAAACTGGTTGAGAAGCAACTTCGCCACCAGGCCATGAACGATACTCTGACAGGTATTCATAACCGTCGTTATTTTGATGAATCTCTAAAAACATATTTGAAAGAATTTGAAAATGCTGGAGCCAGTTTGGGACTTCTGCTTCTCGATCTTGATCATTTCAAAAGCATTAATGATACTTACGGCCACAGAATCGGTGATTTGGTTTTGAAAAACATAGCAACGAAACTGATGGAAAATACCAGGGAGATGGATGTGGTTGCCCGCATCGGCGGAGAGGAGTTTGCCGTAATAACCCGGTGTACAGATTGTCGCCAACTGGTAAAAATTGCAGAGCGTTACCGTTCGTTGATTAGCGGCATTACGCTTTGGCAGGGCAATACTGCAATACGACCAACCGTCTCAATTGGTATCGCGACAAACCTGGATAGCAATCATCCCGAAGAACTGTTAAGTATTGCCGATGGCCGCATGTATAAGGCAAAACAGAACGGTCGAAACCAGATTGCTGCCTGATTGATAGTTGGGTCCTGGAATATATCCGCAGGGCAAAGCCGTATATTGCCTGCGTCTGTTGCCGATGCTTCATTTCGTTGTTAAATTGCGAAAATCCATGAATCAGTGCAATACTGATCTGGGTGAAGATTTAACGATCACTGTGAGGGAAGTAGCATGGGCGGGGAAAGTTTGATTGCCACCATATTAATCGGTGCAGTTGCGGGATGGCTTGCCGGGTTAATAGTCAAAGGGTTCGGCTATGGGTTGTTTGGAAACATTATTATCGGTATTGTCGGTGCCTTTGTCGCCAGTCTGGTGCTTCCAGCCATTGGTGTCTCGTTCGGATCAGGTATTATTTCCGCAATCATCCACTCGACAATTGGAGCGGTGATTTTGTTGTTTTTGGTCAAACTGATAAAGAGTGGATAGTATCAAACCCTTGTCGACCCGGAAATTCGACCAAATGTGCTTGTACATGTTGACAATAATTCCGCTTGATAATTTGACGAAAATCTACTGAAGATGAACGCTCCAGAATTTCTCGCCAGATGGGTGATTTTGTTGAAGCCGGCAGTTGGTGAATGTTATCATATTCCTGGACCTTTAGATGAATAGTACAAGCAATGTAATGACCGGCTATAGTGCATGCCCTCATGACTGTCCGTCTACTTGTGCCCTGGAAGTGGAAATAATTGATGAGACCAGGATTGGTCGGGTGCGCGGGGCAAAAGATAACAGTTATACTGATGGAGTTATTTGTGCCAAGGTAGCAAGATACGCAGACCGTATTCATCATCCCGATCGCCTGCTGAAGCCACAAAAACGTACAGGCAGTAAAGGAAGCGGCCAATGGCAGGATATATCCTGGGATGATGCACTGGATGAAGTTGCTGATCGATTTGTCAGGGCGGAAGCAGAATTTGGCAGTGAAACGGTATGGCCGTATTTTTATGCCGGCACAATGGGGCTGATACAGCGTGATTCAATTGAACGGCTGCGCCATGCAAAGAGATATTCCGGATTTTTCAGTTCTGTTTGTGTCAATCCTGCATGGTCGGGATATTCCGCTGGAACCGGTGCGATCAAGGGCCCGGACCCGCGGGAAATGGCAATATCCGATTGTATTGTGATCTGGGGTACCAATCCGGTCTCCACCCAGGTCAATGTGATGACCCATGCGATGCAAGCCCGCAAACTGCGCGGTGCAAAAATTGTTGCTATTGACGTTTATCACAATGATACAATGAAAAAAGCCGATATGGCCTTGTGTCTGAAGCCCGGCAGCGATGGGGCTTTGGCCTGTGCGGTTATGCACGTGCTTTTTCGCGATGGCTATGCGGATCACGAATATCTTGAAAAATTTGCCGATCATCCGAAGCAGTTTGAGATCCATTTGCAATCCCGGACACCGCAATGGGCCTCATCCATTACCGGATTGAGTGTCAGGCAAATTGAGGAATTTGCCAGGCTTGTCGGCCAAACCAAGCGTAGTTATTTTCGTCTGGGTTACGGTTTCACCCGCTCCCGAAATGGTGCAATCAATATGCATGCAGCCAGTTGTATCGCCACGATCACCGGTGCCTGGCAATATCACGGCGGCGGCGCTTTTCACGGCAATGCCGAAATCTACAGGTTTGATAAATCGCTTGTCGAAGGTACTCCGTTGCGCGACCCGTCCATTCGCTACCTTGAGCAAACACGTATCGGAGCAGTATTATGTGGTGAGCAGGACGCCCTTTTCAGCGGCCCTCCGGTAACAGCAATGCTCGTGCAAAATACCAATCCTGCCAGCATAGCACCCAATCAGACAAAAGTACTTCAGGGCTTGGCCAGGGAAGATCTGTTTCTGGTTGTACATGAACAATTCATGACCGAAACCGCAATGCTTGCCGACATCGTATTCCCCGCCACAATGTTCATGGAACACGATGATATTTACCGCGGCGGCGGGCATCAATATGTGATTTTGGGGCCAAAACTCATCGACGGTCCTGGTTTGTGCCGATCCAATTTTTTCGTAATTGAAGAACTGGCGAAAAGGTTGGGTATCGCGGATCAACCCGGATTTGGTCTTGGTGAACGCCAGTGCGTTGATCAATTCATCACTGCCAGCAATCTTGGAACATTCGATCAATTAAAAGATGAGAAATGGCGCGACTGCCAGCCCTCATTTAGGGAAAGTCACTATCTGGACGGCTTCGACTGGCCCGACGGAAAGTTTCGACTCAAGGCGGACTGGCATAATGTACCCTGGGGACGCCCACCAAAAGGTTTGGGTTTGCAAGGGGATATGCGCGATATCCCGACATTTCCCGACTACTGGGATAAAACTGAAAAGGCTACCGGTAAATATCCACTGCGTTTGACCACGTCTCCTGCACGATCCTTTCTTAATTCTACCTTTAATGAAACACAGGCCTCAATTGACAGGGAAGGCCGGCCAAAAGTTCTGGTTCATCCAGATGATGGAAAGGAATTTGGTATTGGTGAAGGTGATCTTGTGCGGCTTTCAAATCAGCGTGGTGAGGTGACATTGCATGCCAGCGTACTTGAATGTATGCAGCCTGGCGTAATGATTGCCGAGGGTATCTGGCCCAACACCGCCTTTATTGACGGCAGGGGAATTAATACGCTAACCGGTGACGAACAGATCGCCCCGCACGGCGGAGCCGCTTTTCATGATATTCATGTGATGATCGAAAAATGGTTGGGTAGCGGCGATGATATATGGCACGATAATTTGCCTGCATGTCAAACATAAGCTGTTCAAATGATACCTGAGCTTCTTTTTTTCGTCAGATTTCATCTTATGATCAGAAGACGCGGGGTGCCTGATTACTTGAATTTCTGATTATGTCCATGTCGGTTGTTCAAGATAGGAAAGGATGATGCTCAAGTGAAAATTCACAAATCAACAAATTGCCTGCAAAAATCATTTGCTGTGTGCGCAATTCTGCTGGCCGCAATTACGGTCGCGCAAGCCAGGCCAAACACCCTGAGCATGACCTGTTCCCAGGCTCGATCTCTGGTCCGGTCACACGGCTCAATTCTCCTGAGCACCGGTCGATATACCTATGACCGCTATGTTGCAAGCGTAGTATTTTGTCCATCCGGGGATTATGCCAAAAGTGCCTATGTCCCGACCCATGACCGCAAATCCTGCCGGATTGGATATACCTGCACAATGGATAACCCGCTGGACGTGTGGGATGACTAGGCATTGCGCAGATTTGTTGGATTAAGTCATATAGCAG
>JAAEMP010000191.1 GCA_024225445.1 Hyphomicrobiales bacterium
ACTGATTTCGCGAACCCGCGAAAATCATCACGATACCCGCAGTCTTGAATCTCTGTTACGTTACCGTATCAAGGCTAATGTTGGCTTGCCTCGTTCCGTAACTGGGATATTCGGTCTTTCAGGTGAAGTTTCTGGCGTTTCATTTCAGCAATTTCACTATCTGCAGTACCGGGATAAGTCATCATCTGACTTAACTGGTTATCCAGTTCCCTGTGTTTTTCTTCCAATTGCTGAATGTGTGTATCAATTGCCATGCTTCAGCACCCTTTCACGTTTTAGGTTGGGACAGTTGTCAATGTTAGAAATTGAATCATAAATAGCGGTAATTGTCGAACTCTATCCGTTTACAATACCAAAAAAGCCACAATTTTCAAGATTTCAGGTGATATTGGTAATAATTGATCATTATCTGTCCACAGACAACAATAATTTCTGGACATTCCGCTCATAAGGAATCATCAATGTTTCAAAATCCACCCAGAGAATTGTGATGAACTCAAATCCACCCTCCATAGCCATTATTATGGGCAGTCAGTCAGACTGGGAGACGATGAAACATGCTGCAGAAGTTCTGGACAAGCTTCAAATTGCCCATACCTGCAAGATAATTTCCGCCCATCGTACACCTGACCGCCTGACAGATTTTGCAAAAACAGCTCGCGCTCAGGGAATCAAGGTGATTATCGCTGGAGCAGGCGGTGCGGCACATTTGCCCGGCATGACCGCTGCAATGACACCGCTTCCGGTGTTGGGCGTGCCGGTTCAATCCAAGGCTTTGTCCGGTCAGGACAGTCTTTTGTCAATTGTTCAGATGCCTGCGGGAATTCCGGTTGGAACCCTGGCAATAGGCAAGGCAGGAGCAATAAATGCCGCCTTGCTGGGCGCTTCAATACTGGCGATTGGTGATAAAAAAACTGCCCGTGCTCTTGACGATTGGCGAAGTGCACAAAGCGAAGCTGTCGCAATGGAACCCAAAGACTAGGTCATAGACCCAATGCAACCATCAGGCAAACCTGCCCTTCCAAGGGAAAAAACCATTGGCATTCTGGGTGGTGGTCAGTTGGGCAGAATGCTGGCCATGGCAGCGGGTAGAATGGGGTTTAACACCATCATCCTTGATCCAACTGAAAACTGTCCCGCCAGGCAATTTGCCAATGAGCAGATTGTTGCCAACTATGACAACGATACCGCCTTGAAATTATTGGCAAAACGATGTTTTGTCACCACCTACGAGTTCGAAAATATTCCTGTTTCAAGTACCAGATTTCTGGAAAGCAATTGTAAAATCCATCCTGGTTCCAAAGCCCTGGAGACAAGCCAGGACCGTTTGACAGAAAAACAGTTCCTTGTCTCGGCGGGTTTGAACACTGCTGAATTTGTTCCGGTATTAAACCGCGCCGAACTTGATGCAGCACTTCAAAAAACAGGCCTGCCGGCAATTCTGAAAACCCGGCGTTTGGGATATGACGGCAAAGGACAAATCAGGCTTGAACGTGAAAATCTGGATGGCATGCCGGAGAAAATCGATGATATTCTTCAAACCGATTGCATTTTGGAATCGATGGTTGATTTTGAATGCGAAATTTCGATTATTGGTGCCAGAAATATGGATGGACAAACTGCCTGTTTCGATCCCGCACGTAATACCCATGAGGACGGAATTCTCGTCCAATCAGTTGTACCTTGCGGTTTGGCCGATGAAATTACCCAACAGGCAAGAATACAGACAGAAAGACTGATGCAGGAACTCGATTATATCGGGGTTATCGGCGTCGAGTTTTTTGTTTTGAAAACTGGTGATCTGCTGATTAACGAATTTGCTCCAAGGGTCCACAATTCCGGCCACTGGACGGAAGCTGCCTGTCTGATTTCGCAATTTGAACAGCATATCCGTGCAATAACCGGCCAGCCTTTGGGATTGTCCTGTCGTCATTCCAATTGTCTGATGCAAAATTTGATTGGTGATTCCATCAATGATATCGCCAAATATGCGGCTGGTAAAAACACTCTGGTCCATGACTATGGCAAACAGGAAATTCGTGCCGGGCGGAAAATGGGGCATTTTACCACTATTTCTCCCCGTAACTGATTTTATCAACCGGTAAGTATAACAGTTCAAACGCCGGAAAAAATACCAAATCAAGCACTGACAAGCTAGGGTCAGGACCCATTAATTAACGCCATTCTGTTTGACAAGGAGGGTACGAATACTGATAAGAAAGCGCAAGAACAGGCCGTGTGCCTTTTCGAGCATTTATTGCCAGGAGGCGTGCCCTCCTTGTCAAACCCTGCGGGCGGCACTGACTTTGCCTCTGGATACGTTGTAACCCCTTGAAAGTCAGACGACTTCCTGTGGGCTTACGCCTTTCCAGAAATAAAGTCAGTGCCGCAGAATGGCGTTTATTAATGAGTCCTGACCCTAGACAACTACGTTGTGTTTTGCTATGAGACCGTAACTTGGCGATGAATATCATCGCGAGCGTGGTGGTTTTTGTGCTAACTGAAATATCATCATATCCGGACTGCCACCAATTTGCAGTCAGGTGTAAGGTGATATTAATGCCAGATATTCATTACGTGCTTCGAATAATCGAAACCTATTGAAGAACAGAATCGGAAATTAAACGTGCAAGTACTTGTTCGTGACAACAATGTTGATCAAGCTCTCAGAGCGCTAAAGAAAAAGCTCCAGCGTGAGGGCGTATTTCGCGAAATGAAACTGCGAAATTTTTATGAAAAGCCTTCTGAAAAGCGTGCCCGTGAAAAGGCGGAAGCTATTCGTCGCGCCCGCAAACTCGCCAGAAAAAAAGCCCAGCGCGAAGGCCTGCTTCCGCAAAAATCTCGCTAGAAATATTTTGACGTCACTTTGACGTCACATGGACAAGAGGTTCATTGGCGCCCTAATTCTGCCAGTTTTGCCGCTAAATTTCAGGCGGGGATGAGACGGTTTCATCTCCGCTTTTTCAGCTGGATGCAATGATTTATGGCTAAACACGAAGACAAATTCCGCCTTGGCACATTAATAATCCCCGCCGTTGTTACACTGTTTCTGGTTTCCTGCCAATCAAACGACCTTGGAAATTCCATTCGAATTGACCCTGAACAAGGTTCAGATGCCAACATTGCATCGCTTACTTCTGTGGTCGAAAGCAATCCGCAATCACCCGAAGCATACAATGTGCGCGGAACCGCATATGGGCGCGCGGGTATGAATCGGGAGGCTTTGGCGGATTTCACCCAGGCGATAAAACTCAACGGTCGTTTTTATCAGGCTTTTGCCAACCGCGCCCTGATTTATCGCCAGATGGGCAATGCGATCCTTGCAGCTGAGGATTATAGCCGGGCCTTGAAAATCAACCCTCAATATGACGTCGCCTATATCGGTCGCGGTACTATTTACTATTTATCCAACCGTGAAAAAGAAGCTATGCGCGATTTCCAGCGCGCCATTCAATTGGGAAGTACCAATCCCCGGGCCTATCATTCAAGAGGTCTTATTCACCAGAATAATCGCCGACACGCTCTGGCTGTGGAGGATTTCTCAACCGCAATTTCCCTGTCCCCGGATGCACCTGAACCCTATAATGGGCGCGGCGTATCCTATCTTGCGCAGGGTGCGGATCAAAATGCCCTTGAGGATTTTAACCGCGCTTTGCGCCTTGATGAAAAAAATGCCGAAGCCTGGGCCAATCAGGCTCTGGTCTATGAACGCCGCGGCGACAAGAAACGTGCCTTCAAATCATACGCCCGTGCCGCAAATCTCGACTCAACCTATCGCCCGGCAAAAGAAGGCATGAAGCGTACAAGGGGTTGATAATTAGGTGTATTTGGTAAAGTGACACCGTAATCACCCACTTTTTCGCAGGTGGTGATCTCGCTGATGTCGACAGGGCGTTATCGCCATCAATCAATTGGCGATCTGGAACATCTGGTGACAGAACCATTGATGCGCAACCGTATTGCCATTGCCAGCGCCAAACCGACAGACGGTCTGGAGCAGGGGCAGATGGTCGGGCTGGCCTATTGGGCGAAGGTGTCGGAGGAAGTTGAAGACAAGATCAAAGAGCAGATCAAAAACGCTGTGTTTCCCATCCGGCTAAAGCCGGAAGAATGGGAATCGGGTGATCGCCTCTGGCTGCTCGACGTTGTCGCCCCCAACAGACAGGCGGCAACGGCAGTGCTGGCTAATTTCAGGCAGGTTGCCGACAAAAACGCTGATGGCGGCAATGTGGCACTGCATCCGGTGGTGAGTGCGGTGGTTGATCCGGAGGTGCTGAAGAAATTGATGGTGAAGAATGAAGTGCCAGCAACGGAGGCTGATCAATGAGGCGAGGGTTGAGCGGGATGATTGCTGAGATGAGAGGGATCGGTTGTTTGGTGCGTTTGGCAAGGTGTCATTGTGACTCGCAGACAAAAAAGGGAATAATTTAGTGCATTTGGTAAACCGTCACCGTAATCCTCACCGTAATCCTGAAGGGCTTTGGTCAGCTGACAACGTTCAAGAAGGTAAGGAGTGAAGGATGGATTATTTAAAGCACTTAGTAGATTGGTGCTGTGCATCTGAAGGGACAGAAAATGAATGAAAAAATGCAAACTGAGCGTTTTCCTCTTCCGGGCGAAATGCCGATAGCGGAAAAAAAACTTTATGTTTCCAAATTGAAAAAGAACAAAATGTTCTATTTATACCAAAGTCAACTAGATGCGTTACTGGAACTGGTTCGTCAGCGCCCTGATATCATGGACAAA
>JAAEMP010000192.1 GCA_024225445.1 Hyphomicrobiales bacterium
CAGTTTAACGGCACTCCGCCGCCTGATTTCAACGGCAGCGTGGAAATCCACGTCGTTGCGAATGATGGAACCGTTGCCACATCGACAAGTTTCACTCTCAATGTAGCGCCTGTCAATGACGCGCCGGTGATCGCCGGTTCGATCAGTGATCAGACGGTTGATGAAGACCAGGCCGTTTCATTCGCCCTGCCTGCCGGTTTGTTTGCCGATGTTGATGGTGATACTCTCATCCGTACCGCCCGCCTGGTCAATGGAGCGGCATTGCCCGCCTGGCTGATCTTTGACGGAACATCGTTTGCCGGCACTCCGCCTCAGGATTTCAACGGAACACTGGCGGTTAGCGTTGAAGCAAGTGACGGTGAATTTTCCACCCAGACGCAGTTCAATCTGGTTATCGCGGCTGTAAATGATGCGCCTTCAACCGACGCGACAATTATCAATCAGACAATCACAGAAGATCTTGCGTTCTCTTTTGATCTGCCGGCGGATGCCTTCACTGACATTGATGGTGACAACCTTACCCTCACGGCAACTATGCCAAATGGTGATGCGCTGCCTGGCTGGCTGGCCTTTGATGGCAGTACTTTTTCGGGTACACCGCCACAGAATTTCAATACTGCCAGCAGCGGCGCGTTAAGCATTGTCGTGACCGCTTCTGATGGTGAACTTGAGACAAGCCAGACATTTGATCTGGATATCACCGGTGTTGATGATCCGGTAATATTGGCCAATCCATTACTGGATCAAACCAGTGATGAGGATCAGCTGTTTTCCTACACATTGCCTGATGATATTTTTGTTGACGTCGATGGCGATGTTTTGACTGTTGCAGCCTCTATGAACGATGGTTCACCATTGCCCGCATGGCTTTCTTTTGATGGCACCACGTTTTCGGGAATACCACCACAGGACTATAATGGCTCAATCGAATTGCAGCTGAGCGCAAGTGATGGCAATTCTCAAGCGGTTGATGAATTCACGCTGACTATCTCACCGGTGAATGATGCTCCGGTTGCCCAGGATGATTTCGGTTTTGCGGTGGATGAAAACTCCAGCGTGACGATTCTGGCCAGTGACCTGCTGGCTAATGACAGTGATGTGGAAGGTGATGCGCTGAGTATCGTGTCCGTGCGCACCGATGGTGATGCATCAGTATCACTGGATGGGGATGGTAACGTGGTTTTTGCCCCCGATACCGGTTTCATTGGTAATGACAGTTTCTTCTATACGTTATCAGACGGCACCGGGACCAGTGATGCCTTTGTAGGTGTAAGCGTTGAGAAACCTGACAATCCGTATGAAGACTGGGAGAGCGGGTCAGATGGTTCTGATCTGATCTTTGGTGACTGGTTTGAAAACAACAAGATCTATGGCGCTGGCGGCGATGATATATTGATCGGCGGCATGCTCGCTGACCAGATTGACGGCGGCACAGGAAATGATCTGATTTTTGGTGGTCGCGGCGAGGATATCCTGAACGGCAATGAGGGATCCGATCTGATCTTCGGTGGAGGTGGCAGCGATATAATCACCGGCGGCAGCGAGGATGACATATTGTTTGGCGGTCGTGGTTCTGACACCTTTGTCTTTGGTGAGGGCAGCGGCCACGATGTCATTGTTGATTACAATTCAGGTGCCAGACGCCCGCTTCAGGGTGATAAAATTTCCATTAATTTTGATGGCATTGACAACTTCTCGGACCTTATGGCTGTCGCTCAACAATCTGGAACTAATATTGTCTTCAATTTTGGTGAAAACGATACTCTGGTGCTCTCTCAAACCCGTCTGGCAGCACTTGATCAGGATGCCTTCACTTTCTACTAGAGGATTTGAGACCATTCATACTACGCGGAAATATTTGTGTCAGTAGCCTTTGTTCTGCTTGTGATATCAGATTTGGAATAACCTGTAATGAGTAG
>JAAEMP010000193.1 GCA_024225445.1 Hyphomicrobiales bacterium
GAGGGCCGAGCAGATCTTCTGGCGGCCGCCGATACCGAGCTGGCCGAGTTGTCTTGTGAGTACGGATTTCGGCACGGAAGCGAGATGGTCGAAGGTGGCGACGCTGTCGTGATCGATTCCTTCGTCGACTCCCACCGGGATGCAGGTGGGGATGGCGCGGATGGTGCTGGTCACGGGGGCGACGATGATGTTGTTGAGTGCGGGGATGACTTCATCGCGCGAAACGACGAGGACAGGGCGTCGCTTCTGGTTGGGAGTTTCCATGAGCCAGAGCTCGGCTTGGGCTACCAAGGTTCAGCTTCGGTCATAGCGGTGGCGTTGGCCATTGCGAGGTCATCATCTTCTGGCGTCTGGGGGTGTTCGCGATAGGACGCTGCGATGTCGGCGCCGACTCGTGCTCGACGGACACGATCCGCAAGTTGGTGGACGCCCTGGCGGATCACCGCCGACCGGCTGTCTCCGACGCCTTGGTCAACGAGATCGTCGATGAGGGAAAGCTCTTCGTCGCTGAAGCGAGTCGGTACCGGAGTTGTCATACAATGTAGTATACGAACCGTAGAGCGCAAGCGC
>JAAEMP010000194.1 GCA_024225445.1 Hyphomicrobiales bacterium
CTCGCGCAGTATCAGCACACCGCCGTCAGAAGAAAGTGAGCCTCCATCAAAGCGGGCATGAATATCCAGAGATTCAACAGGTGACAGACCGCGGAGAAACAGGTTATCTTTATTCATGGCGGGCCGGACTTTCTGCTGGTAGTGGATGACCTTGTCTAGACACCAAAATCATACGCTATTTCAACAGCTTGTTCCACGCCCGTCAGCTATATTATGCACTCTGATGAATAATCCGGGCTATGTTCAATGACTTGATGCCCTGAAAGCAGCGGGTGCTGCTAGATTTTCAAAGGGAAAAACGCCAGCAAATCCAAAAACCGACCGCAGCTTGACAAATCGCACTATCAGTTGCGCGCTGACGATATTGAGGGCGTGCCGAAGTACGACAAGGCTGGCTCGATCATTGAAAGACCTCGGCATGACTGCGCCGGCGGGCGGGCGCAAGGAGTTGATTTTAAATCCCTTGGCGAGGATATAGATATAACACGCCAGCTGGTCGGTTGGTATTTCACGTGTTTAGCTCGATTACAGAGTTTGAAAGAGAGCTAATTAAAGTAGACATTAATCAACTTCTGGTTATATTTGCTGTGATCAATACAATCATGACAACTAATTGAATTAAAGCGGGGTTGGTATCAAATTTATGCGTCGTCATTCAAATAAACCTGTTCCATGTCCGGTCAGCGGGTGCATAGGTGAGCTTTTGTATAATACATATGAATGTACACGAGGCCTCCACCAGGTGGATCGGCCGAATATCCGTGCTGCCCAAACCGGCCAAATCAATCTTAGAAGCAGCGCGAAGGACAAACGCAAAAAGGTTCATGCCAACGGGCAAACCGACAAACTGAAAAAATTGGAACGGATGATCGATGAGGGTGGTGTTGCGATCAACATGAACGTAAATATCCTCAGAGAAATGCTTGTCGACAAATCCACATACCAAAATTATTATAAACAAACTGCTGCCGAGATACGAAACTCCTGGCCTGCCAATTTGGCACAAGCACGGGGCCAGGCTGACAACTGGCTGTTTCCTTTATACTATTCTGAAATCATCTTCGGTGCGCTGATACCCTGCACAGATGGCAAACCGATTACCCATTGTGACGGACTACCAAGATATGGACATTGTACTGTCCATATCGACGCTGAGGTAATTGAGAAACTCGCCTCTTTGTTTGTGCGGGATTCTTTGTATTACTATCAGGATTTTGGCGAAGATCACAATCCATCCAAAGAAGACTGCCCCGCTGAAGATGCCTGTATCTGGGAAGACCGGTGTGATCTGGCTATACACAAATGTGCGGATCAACTGGCACCTTCGCTTGCTGATAGTAATATTATCAAATTGTTGTTGCAGGTTAGTCCCACCAAAACAGGGGAAGACACCTTTATTGAGGCGCATATTTACACAGGCGTGAAAAAGGCTATGATTGCCGGGATACGGCTGAGTGTTAACCTCACCAAACCGGAGCACAAAGAAATCTGGACAGAAATTGAAGATTTGGCGAAAGATGCCGGTCTGCCCTTCAGTACCATTTCGTAAACAGCAATGATCACACACGCATATATATCCGGCACCCTTGGACAGGCTGTTATTGTCGAATCAGAACAAACGCTGCTTGTGCAGGCAAATGGCGGGCATGACTTTGTTGAGCCCGGTCGCAACGAGATTTCATTTTTCTTCTCCTCAAGTCGTGAAATTCTGGACTTTGTTGACCAACAACAAAAGCCGATTGAACGCAAAGATGTCATTACCGCACTGGATGATGAAACAAGACGCCATGCCGCTCTTGGTTATTTCCTGACGGGATTGGACCCGCGATTTCGGAATGAAACCCGACTAAAGGCAATCGGCAAAGCTGAACTGGCATTCAAGCAGGAAGAAGTTTTTAAGTTTGTCGCAGGCCGCGTATTAACAACTACGCCACTTCAGGCGCTGGATGTGGCGTCCGCCATGATACTGGCAAACAAAAGGGGCGCATCACAGGCTTCCACACTGTTGGAGAATATCGCCCACGCAGGGGACATCGAGCTAGCGATTGATACAGCATTCCATGAGGCAAATCTTGATCGCGATGCTGAAACCGGATTGCGGCATCATCTGATGGACGACCCCCGCATGGCAGACATGGTTATTGCCTATGCTAGTGGCGATCTGAAATATCTAAGAAATGTGATGTTCGAGCTGACGCAGGCATCAATCGAGCGCAAAAAGGCACTGGTTGGCATAGCTAGTATTTTGGCGGGTAAACTTTCCCAATCTCAAAATGGTGCCGAAGTTCAACAGCTTGGCCCAAGTGAAGTTACCGATGCACCGGTGAGGCCGAGTAAAGCCGAAGATCCAATTTCCCGTATGATTGTCGATTGGCGCGACGGCATCGACAGTGGCCGGAGGAAAACAGCTTTAAATGTCGATGCCGTGATAAAAAAGGTCAAAGGACAGATCGATTGGTACATGAAAGCAATAGAAAACGGGCGTATTGAGCGGGCTGAAGCCACTTTGAAAAATCTTGTTTCCATGCAGTTAAGGGACAGTCGACCCAAAGATCTTGTCAAAACTCTGTCAGACTTGGCTAAGAGAACAGGCGATATAAGCCAAATGCTCCTTGCCTTTGATATCATCGGGTACGCAAAGCTGCTGAATATTGATGACCCGGCGATTAATTGTACTGAAGCCGAATTGTTGCGCAAATACGGTAAACCGATTAAGGCGCTGGAAATCTACCAGGCCACAACAAAACAATTTCCAAATGACGAGGTCGCGCATTGTGGCTTGGCCGAAACCATGCGTGAATTGGGGCGCATTGATGAAGCGCTGGAAATCTACCAGGCCACAACAAAACAGTTTCCAAATAACGAGGTCGCGCATTGTGGCTTGGCCGAAACCATGCGTGAATTGGGGCGCATTGATGAAGCGCTGGAAATCTACCAGGCCACAACAAAACAGTTTCCAAATAACGAGGTCGCGCCTAACGGCTTGGCAATGACCCTTCTTCAACTGGGCAAATATGCCGCCGTGCGAAAAACCCTTTCAAGATCAACTGCACCAGTGTCACAAAGTGACTGGATATCAGAACATATTCTGGCCATGAACGAACTTCGAAGTGGCAACGTTGACAAGGCTATTGAACAACTGGAAAACGGCATCAAGATGATTCCGTTTGCAAAGAGCAAACGATATTTCATTAATGCGCTGGCGGTAGCCAAATTGCAAAAAGGTAAAAGCAGTGAAGCTGTAATGCTGCTTGAGGAGAACTCTGATTCAGCAACCGGTCGGCAGGCACGCAATATTCTTGTTTTCAAGGCCCACGCTCTTGCAGTAGACAACAAGAAAAGACTGGCCGAGCAGAATATAAAGGATGCCGAGAATATCGTTTCTTTTTCTGAATTCAGTGCACGGCGCCTGAAGAAATCACTGGAAAAACGCTTTGGATTGTTCGGTGACAGTTCCCTTCAAGGAGACAACGACGATATAGAGGCACTTGACCAGGAAATTCTCCACGATGAGATTATCCTTCTTCTTGCGGCATAAGATAACAATTTAACCTTCTTGAATCCAATCTGAACACCACCCTCAGCGCCGGTACAAACAGCCTGTAGCACGCTTGTATCAGTAAGTAACGTGAGCCGTCTCGCAACGCAGCCTCAGGAGCGGTGCCATATCGACGGCGGTGGGATTACAGTTCAAGAGCCTGACCGAAAATTAATTGAATTACAGAAGTTGCTAATCAGGTAATTTACCGACTTGCAAATGTTCGGTTTGTTCGGCGATTTTAACATGCATAGCCGAGTGTGTTGATTGTTATCGCGATGGATATTGTTTTTGAGACTTCATGGCATGGATGGCAGGAATGTTCAGGCTCTTTGGACCGCAATACCCATTAACCATCATATTATCTGGAGTGTGATCTGCGCACCGGCCTCACGCGCCAGTTGCCGCAGGCGTAAATCCGGTCTTTCACCGGACAAATCGCCTATTTCTGCTGGTAAATTCATGAAATATCCATTCTGGTTTTTGACGAATTCTATCTGCTTCAAAATTCCAGGTGTGGAACCTGAATACAAATAACCAAGCCTGAAGAATCCAGCCAGTAATCTGGCAAGAAAGGTCGCCCTTCTTCCAGCCAGTTTGGCGATTGCGGGAGCTTTCACGTTTTGGCGCAGTCCCTGGTAACGGTAAAAGTTCGCCATTGACAAATAGGCCCTGCCTTCATGACTGAGGCCAACAAAGCCGGCATTTGATATTATCCCCAGACTTTGAGTTGCACGATAGTCAGGATGGGCACGCCAGCCGATATCGGCAAGATAGCAGGCTGCAATCCGGTAACGTCGTTCTTCCTCTGTTTCTCCAATTTCAAGGGTTTTGAAAGCTTTTCCTGTCCAGTCTGCCAATTCGGCTGAATGTGCAGGGCTGCGCGCACGCAAGATAGCCAAATCCCAGGCAGCTTCCAGCAGAACGTCTTTTTCCCGCTCGTGTTTTTTCAACCGGGAATAAAGATAACCCTCCCGAATGCCCAGAGATGAAAGGAGAACCTGTTTTGCGTCGAGGTGTTTCAAGGTTTCGGCTAATACAATTGCCCCATACGGGAGCAGGCTGCGGCGGTTTTTCGAGACACTGGAAATGCCGGCAATGTCTTCAACATCTCCATTGATGACTTCATCGCAAAAATTCACAAATTCACCGGACCTCACCTGGTAATGATGAATCACCTGCAATGGATAATCATTATGATTGAGATGCAATTTGGCCAGTGACCGCCATGTTCCCCCGACAGCATAAAAATTACGGGCACCATTGTGCCATTTGATTTTGCATTTTCTGATCTGTTCTGCAGCGATATTACGGGCTTTCTCCAGATTCCCGTTTGACAAGTCCCGTAATTGCAATCCGCCCAGTGGAAAAGTCTGGCCATCAGTATTCGTGGCACCGACAACTGCCAGTTCCAGGGAACCACCGCCTATGTCCCCCACTATTCCGTCGGGATTGTGAAAACCGCTGATGATCCCGTTGGCAGTATGATGAGCCTCCATTTTGCCGGTCAGTACTTCTACGTTACTGCCACATATTTCCTCAATAGTTTTGACAAATTCCTTACCATTTTCAGCATCCCGGGTTGCCGCAGTTGCCAGTATGAAAGTTTGTGAAACGCCCAATTGTCGCGATAACGCACGAAACCGGCGGATAGCTTTGAACGAACGCTCAACAGCACCATCATCCATTCGTCCACTGTTGGCCAGGCCTCTCCCAAGCCCGCACAGCACTTTTTCGTTAAACAGGACGGCTGGGGCCCGTGTCATTCCTTCATAAATTACCTGACGCACGGAGTTAGAACCAATATCGATTACCGCTACCGGTTGCCGGGCTCTCAGTCGTCCCTGTGCCTTCTCAGCCTTCAGGCCATTCATCAGGTCACCAATATTATGATTTGTCGGACAGGCTATTACCGCTTTCGATTCTTGCAAACCGCTTTGGAGCGTCATCTTTCAACGATTCCCCACGACCAGACAAGCTCGGATTGGTCATAAAATAATTCTGCGCATTAAAGATTTCCTCATTCTCATGCAGATCAATTCTCTTCGAGGTGCCATCGGGAAGAATTTCCCAGCTTTGCTGATTGTCAGCCAGGTTAGCCGCCATGATCTGGTCAAGAACCTGCTGATGCACGGTTGGATTAGTCAAATGAACCATTACTTCCACCCGGCGGTCCAGATTGCGCGGCATCAAATCTGCAGAGCCAATGTAAACATCCGCTTTTTTTGAGGGTAATCCACCCCCATTGCCGAAACATATGATCCGGCTATGTTCAAGAAACCGCCATATTATTGATTTTACCCGTATATTTTCTGAAATGCCATGAATATTCGGTCGCAGACAACAAATTCCCCGTACAACCAGATCTATTTGCACCCCTTCCTGACTAGCACGGTAAAAGGCATCAATTATCTCCGGATCGACCAGAGAATTCATCTTCGCCCAGATCGCTGCCGGTTTGCCCTCACGGGAAAAAATAATTTCACGTTCGATTTTTTCCAGAATGGTTGAGCGCAAATCCAGTGGTGAAACCAGCAGATGGTTCAACTCTTCAGGCTCCGCCAGACCGGTCACATAATTAAATACCTGGGCTACTTCATGGGCTATTTTCTGATCGGAACTGAAGTAGGACAGATCCGTATATATTCGCGCTGTGACCGGATGGTAGTTACCGGTTCCAATGTGTACATAGCTGGTCAGCTTTCCCTTTTCCCGCCGCACGACCTGGCTCAGTTTCGCATGTGTCTTGAAGTCAACAAACCCGAAAACAACCTGGACGCCGGCTTTCTCCATATCTCGTGCCCATCTGATATTTGCTTCCTCATCAAACCGGGCTTTAAGCTCAATTAATGCGGTCACAGACTTTCCGGCCTCCGCTGCCTCAATCAAAGCAGCAACGACGGGTGACTGGTTCGAAGTTCGGTAAAGTGTTTGCTTGATCGCCACTACATTGGGATCGTTTGCCGCCTGTCGCAAAAACTGTACAACGACATCGAATGATTCATAGGGATGATGAACAATAATATCTTTTTGCCGAATGGCTGCAAAGCAGTCGCCATCCTTGTCTCGAATTCGTTCGGGAAAGCGGGCATTGAAGGGTTCGAATTTCAGGTCTGGTCTATCAATGGATACAATCTCTGAAAGATTGTGAAGCGCAAGCATGCCTTGCACAAAAATCACCTGCTCGTTTTTCACTTCCAGCTTGCGGCTGACAAATTCAACTAGCTCGCGTGGTGTATCGGCGTCGATTTCAAGCCTGATCACGGATCCGCGGCGTCGTCGTTTCAGGGCGCTTTCATAGGTGAGCACCAAGTCTTCAGCTTCTTCCTCAAATTCAATATCAGTATCCCTGATAATACGAAAATTGCCACTGCCGCCAACTTTGTACCCGGGGAACAGCCGATGAATAAACATTGCAATAACATTTTCAATATCAATGAATTCAACGATATCGGGCTTGGTCTGCGGCAGTTCAATAAACCGGGGTAGCCCGCCAGGCAGGCGAACGAGAGCGGTCATACCCTCATCGCTGCGTTTTTTGTACAGGTGATAAATCAGGGTATAGCCAAGATTTGGAATGAAGGGAAATGGGTGGGCCGGATCAATCGATAACGGGGTTAAAACCGAATAGAGCGACTCGATGAAGTAGTTTTCCAGCCAAATCTCCACCGCTTCCTCAAGTTCACTACCCTCAACAATGTGGATTCCCTGTTTTGCCAGAATAGCTTTCAGCTCAAGCCAGCTTTTCTGCTGGTCAGCCTGGAGCTTTCCAACAGCGGGAAAAATTGCTTTTAGTTGCTGGTCAGGAGTTAAACCATCGGCACTGATCGTCTCAATTCCTTCACGCGCCTGACCAAATAATCCCGCCACTCTGACCATCAGGAACTCATCAAGATTGTTGGCAGAAATAGACAGGAACCGTACACGCTCAAGAAGCGGATTATTTTTGTTCTCGGATTCCTGAAGTACCCGGTGGTTAAATTCCAGCCAGGATAATTCACGATTTACAAATCTGGTAGGATCATCGAAAAATCCCTGCAGTGAAGGGGCATCATAGCCGGTGAGTATTCCGACCTGAGCGTGGTCGTTATCGTGATGCTCTCTCTGGGATGCGTGTTTGTCCATAACAGGTGGTGTTAAACCAGGTCCAATCGAGTTTATTCGCTAATCATTATGAAATCCATCAATGCAGGTAATCGACACCTGCGAGTGTGATATCCACGTTGGTATTGTACCGATATTTCACTAATAAATATATCGTTTTTGCCACATTTGCCCCAACAAGGTTAAAAAGCGGATTAATCAAGCTGACCGGCTTCAATTGCAGACAATACCTCTCCCGCCAAATGCCGTGTAATTCCGCGTTTTTGCGCCAGTCCCTTGGCATCCAATTGCGCAACAACCTGGCAGGCTGCTTCAAGTGAACGCTCCATGCGGACGACCAGAAAGTCAATAACGTTGCTCTCAACCGGCAATTGCCTGTCGGCGAACAGTTTGTACAACACTTTTCGCAGCAATTCATCATCGGGTTCGCCAAGCTCGACCAGTTGAGCAGCGCGCAAGCGGGATTGCAGGTCAGCCAGTTTGATGTCCCAGTCGCTTGGCCAACTGCGGGAAGTTATGATGATTGAAGTATTTAATGCCCGTTTTGCATTCAGGATATGAAACAGCGCTGTTTCATGGATATTATCTGGCGTGGCATCTTCCAGCAACAAAGGTCGATTGTTTGCACGATCTTCCCCAAGCTCTGGCAAATGTTTCATGGAAATGATGTGCGCGTCAGCTTTATTGGCCCACACTTTTGCAATATGAGTTTTGCCTGACCCGACCGGTCCTGCCAGCACCACGACCAGACCAGGCCATTGTGGCCAGCTGTCAATCATTTCCAGGGCAAGCGAATTAGCCGCTCCTTCCACAATATCCTCACGCGATACAAGATTTTCAACCGGCAGTTCCAAAGCCATTTGCACCGGTTTGTTCTCAGGCGTCTTGTATTTCTTGTCACTCATATATGCCTGCAAATCTTTTGAATACCAATACTCACTTATCCTGATCCAGATTGCCTGCTCCATTGTAGTTTTCACTGGCAAGATATTGATTTAGACCAAAGCGTACTATCACACCAACTGCGGCGGCGGCGGGTACTGCAATCAGCAATCCGGTAAATCCGAATAGTGAACCGAAGGCAAACAATGCAAACATCAACCAGACCGGATGCAATCCAACACTTTTTCCGACCAGTTTTGGCTGCAGAATATTGCCCTCGGCAAATTGCCCGACAACAAATATCCCGGCAACAACTGTAACAGGTATCCAGTTAGGCCAGAATTGAACCAGAGCTACTCCAATTGAAACTACCAATCCAGTTATCGACCCAACATAGGGTATGAAACTGATAAGACCGGCAAACAGACCTATCAGCAGTCCAAAATTGAGCCCGATAACCGTAAGCGACACGCCATAGAAGATGCCCAGGATCAGGCACAGGGTACCCTGACCACGAACAAATCCGGCAATGGCAATGTTGATCTCGTGCATCACATCGCGAATAGTCGAATGATGGTCGCGCGGCAGCCAATTATCGACCTTCGTAACCATTCTATCCCAGTCAAGCAACATGTAAAACGCCACAACTGGTGTGACTATCAGCAGAGAAATGACATTTATCAGGGCTTTGCCGGAACTCCATATCTGGCTCAGCACGGTAGTGATCCAGCCAATACTTTTCCCCATTACCCTGTTTATGGTTTCTTGCAGTGAAGCGTCGTCCCCACCAAGAATATTGCGTAACCATTCAGCTTCGATAGACATGACCAGTTTCTGTAATCTGGCAACCAGTGTAGGCACGTGTTCTGCGAAAGCCTGGGCCTGATTTGCCAACAGCGGCAAAAATATCGCCAGACTAAAAATAAATATCAAGATGAAGGAGATCACAATCACAACAGTTGCAATCAGTCTTGTAAATCCGAGGCGTTCAAGAAAATCTGCTACCGGATCCAGAAAATAGGCAAGTGCCATGCCTGCAACAAAAGGCAGCAATATAGAGCGAAATACCCAAAGAAATCCGATAAAAAATGCGATAGCCAGCAACCAGAACAAAATTTGCTTTTGCGCAGATCTATCAATATTGTCAGACATGGTGTTGAGATTCCTCTGAGTCTAAACTTGTTACATGGTTTATCAGTCAATAGTTTTCAACGTGACTGTTTCCCGCATTGGTGTAGCGTTCACGTTGTTAGTGTTCAACTCTGCCCAGAGTTTCGGGTTGGATACTTACAATTCCTGGGTACAAACCCTATGGCATATTCTCATTGTGTCATAAAGCCGATATGGAGCATCTACCAAACTTTAACAAATGTAAAATTTGGAAATAACCTATCATCATGGCAATTGAAAATCCCAGGAATGCCTTGAGCTACGCGGATGCCGGCGTTGATATTGATGCAGGAAATGCATTTGTCGAAGCAATCAAGCCGATAGTCAGTTCCACAAACAGGCCCGGATCCGATACCCAGATTGGCGGATTTGGTGGATTGTTTGATCTCCAGGCCGCCGGCTTTGAGGATCCTGTTCTGGTTGCCGCAAATGACGGAGTTGGCACCAAGTTACTCGTTGCAATTGAAGCCGATTTGCATAACACCGTCGGTATTGATCTTGTCGCCATGTGTGTAAACGATCTTGTTGTGCAGGGTGCAGAGCCTCTGTTTTTCCTTGATTATATTGCTACTGGTACTCTGGATATTGCCCGGGCTAAGGTCGTTGTCGAAGGTATTGCGGAGGGTTGCAGACAGGCAGGTTGTGCATTGATTGGCGGAGAAACCGCAGAAATGCCCGGAATGTATGGCACCAGTGACTATGACCTAGCCGGTTTTTCAGTCGGAGCTGTTGAACGCGGTCAATTGTTGCCGAAAGGTGCATTCAAGCCCGGTGACAAGATTTTGGGGCTGGCATCAAACGGTTTGCATTCCAATGGATTTTCACTGGTTCGCAAGGTCGTCGAAAATGAGTCGCTCAATTGGCAGTCCCCGCCGCCATTCAGTGGATCACAGGATGCGCCTGAGACTTTGGCCCAGGCATTGCTCGCGCCAACCAAAATCTATGTCAAGCCATTGCTGTCGGCTATTCGCCAATTTGATGGAATTCGGGCACTTGCGCATATTACAGGCGGTGGCTTGACCGAAAATATTCCACGCATATTACCTGATGAGATGGCTGCAAGAATTGACTTGAAGACCATCATTATCCCGCCGGTTTTTAGCTGGCTGAGTGCCAAAGGGGGAATAAATCAAACGGAGATGTTGCGTACATTCAATTGCGGTATCGGCATGATAGTAATTGTCGATGACCAACAAGTGGCGAAAGTCATTGAACTGCTGGAGCATGAAGGAGAGCGGGTCTCGGTTATTGGTGAAATTTTGCAACGTAATGTTGATGGTATTGATTATGAAAATCAATTAAATCTTTGAAATAATGACAGAAATAGATATGAATGCTCGTGCTTCCGTTGTGGTGATGATATCCGGTCGGGGTTCCAATCTTGCCGCCCTGATAGCCGCGTGTTGCCAACCTGATTATCCCGCCACGATCGTCGGGGTAATCTCTGATCGCGAAGATGCCGGTGGTTTGAAAATTGCTGAGGCTGCCGGCATTGATACCGTTGCCCTGCAGCGAGGTGACTTTGTCTCCAGATCAGCGCACGAAGCGGCTATTCTCAGGCATTTGATCAAGATTGACCCGGACTTGATCTGTCTGGCTGGTTACATGCGCATTTTGTCTGCCGATTTTGTCAATCGGTATCAGGGTAAAATATTGAATATTCACCCCAGTCTGCTCCCAAAATATCCGGGTCTGAATACCCATCAACGTGCACTTGATGCAGGAGACAAAGAGCACGGATGCACGGTCCATTTTGTCGATGAGGCACTGGATGCTGGACCTGTTGTGGCTCAGAGCGTGGTGAGAATTGAGCCAGGCGACAGTGAAAAATCGCTGGCAGACAAGGTGTTGAAAATTGAACATGCACTTTACGTCGACGCGGTGCGTAAAGTACTGACTAAATTCACTTGAATAATGGCCGACATTGAATATGGTTCGCGCAACCTGCTGTCGAATGCTACCAGAAAGAACTCCAGGATATGTTTCCTTTATCAAGTCTGATGAAAAAATTTGTCAAAAAAGGCACGCTCAACGTTATTGATGCAGATGGCATGAATCATGTTTTCAGCGGTGATCCGGGACCGGAGGTTACCATACGCCTGCACGATAAAAGCCTGTATCATAAACTCACGTTCAAGCCCGAAATGGCTACCGGTGAGGCCTATATGGATGGCACACTGACGTTCGAAAACGGTTCAACGCTGAAGGATTTTTTGCATTTTTTCAAAATGAATGGAGAGGGACTGGGTTCGCATCCATTACAAAAAGTGCTACGGATTTTTTCGAAAACATTCCGTCGTTTTCAGCAATCAAACAAAAAGGGTCAAGTGCAAAAACATGTGGCTCACCATTATGATCTGGGCAATGAGTTTTTCAAACTCTTCCTGGATAAATCGATGGTTTATACCTGTGCCTATTTTCGTAACGATGAAGAAACCCTGGAACAGGCACAGCGCAACAAACTCCGTCTTGCTGTCACAAAACTGGATCTGAAACCGGGGCAGAAAGTTCTCGATATTGGCTGCGGTTGGGGTGATCTGGCCCTTTATATTGCCTCTGTTGCAGATGTCAAAGTTGTTGGTGTTACACTATCGGTTGAGCAACAGGCACTTGCTAGCGAACGGGCAAAGAAAGCCGGATTGGATAATCGCGTGGAGTTCCGTTTGCAGGATTACCGCGATGTGGATGAAAAATTTGATCGTATTATTTCCATAGGAATGTTTGAGCAGGTTGGCATTCAGCATTTTGACGAGTTTTTTAAACAGCTTAATCACTTGATGCCGGATGACGGTATTGCCTTGCTGCATTCAATTGGCCATATGAGTCCACCCGGTGTTACCAGTCCCTGGTTTCGAAAGTACATATTTCCCAATGGCTATTCACCTTCATTGTCTGAAGTGTATGAAGTGCTGGAACACAATAATCTCTGGGTATTGGATATGGAAAATCTTCGACTTCATTACTCCAAAACACTGATCCACTGGCATCAGCGATTTGCTGCAAATCGTGACAAAGTCGTTGAAATGTATGATGAACGTTTTGCGCGTATGTGGGAGTTTTATCTGCAAAGTGCGGAAATGGTTTTTAGTACCGGTCCCAATTTTGTCTTTCATATGCAACTTTCGCGCAAACGTGATGCTGCGCCAATTACGCGCGATTACATGATTGATGCACAGCGTGAACTGGAACAGCTTGAAAAGACCCTGGATTTGAATTTTTAGCCACCCTCCTTTTTCTGAATTTATTCTCATTGGCAATATTTTCAGAATATGCTTTCTAACTTGCCCTTGCTCTGCAACCGGCCTCGCGCTAATCCATGTGCATGGGTAAGAATTTGATTCCTCCAGATTCTGGAGATGGCAAAGACAATGATAGTTTTATCGAAGGCGTTGATCTGAAATCAGCGCTGGAAGAACGCTATCTGGCTTATGCATTATCTACCATCATGGGCCGCGCATTGCCTGATGTTCGCGACGGACTGAAACCGGTTCACCGGCGCATATTGCATGCGATGCGAGTATTGAAGCTTGATCCCAATGCCGGCTTTAAGAAATGTGCGAGAATTGTCGGTGATGTCATAGGTAAATTTCATCCCCATGGTGATCAATCGGTTTATGACGCACTGGTGCGTCTTGCCCAGGAGTTTGCAGTACGTTACCCGCTGGTAGACGGGCAGGGGAATTTCGGTAATATCGATGGCGATAATGCTGCTGCTATGCGTTACACAGAAGCGCGAATGACAGAAGTTGCGACTTTACTGTTGCAGGGTATCGAAGAAGACGCTGTTGATTTTCGCGAAACCTATGATGGCGAAGATGAAGAACCTGTCGTTTTGCCCGGTGCCTTTCCAAATTTATTGGCCAATGGTTCATCTGGTATTGCTGTCGGCATGGCAACCAGTATTCCACCGCACAATGCTGCCGAATTGTGCGAAGCTGCAATACACCTGATCAAGCATCCCAATGCATCCATCGATACGTTGGTGGGATATGTAAAAGGTCCTGATTTTCCGACTGGCGGGATGATCACTGACGAGCGCCAGTCAATTGTTGAGGCTTATTCCACCGGTAAGGGTGGTTTTCGCGTTCGTGCCAGTTGGATAAAGGAAGATAGGGGTCGTGGCGGCTATCAAATCATCGTCACCGAGATTCCATATTCAGTGCAAAAGTCAAGGTTGATCGAGAAAATCGCCGAGCTTCTGCAAAATCGTCGCCTGCCACTATTGGGTGACGTTATTGATGAATCTGCCGAAGATATTCGTCTGGTACTGGAGCCAAAAAGCCGGGCTGTTGATCCTGAATTGTTGATGGAGTCACTTTTCAAGTTAACCGATCTGGAAAGCCGTGTTCCTCTCAATATGAATGTTTTGTCCGGTGGCAAGATTCCCAGGGTCATGTCACTTCGCGATATTTTGAACGAATGGCTTGCTCACCGTCGGGAGGTTTTATGCCGTCGCTCACGCCACCGGTTGGCAAAGATTGAGCGCCGCCTTGAGATTTTGGGCGGTTTTCTTGTTGCCTATCTCAATCTGGATGAAGTCATTCGCATTATTCGGTTTGAGGATGAGCCCAAGGCCGAGTTGATGAAAACCTTCAGTCTCAGCGAATTGCAGGCTGAGTCCATTCTCAATATGCGTTTGCGTTCGCTGCGCAAACTGGAAGAACTGGAAATCAAAACCGAGTTTGATGGCCTCAGCGAAGAAAAATCTTCAATTGAAGAATTACTGGCTTCAGAAGAAAAACAATGGGCCACCGTTAAATGGCAGATTAGTGAGGTTAAGAAACAATTTGGTCCTGATACAGAACTGGGCCGGCGCAGAACAACATTCGGTGTTGCACCCGAACATGATCTTGAGGCGATCAATCAGGCGATGATTGAAAAAGAACCGGTAACAGTGGTGATTTCGGAAAAAGGCTGGATGAGGGCCCTGAAAGGCCATCTGGCAGATTTCAGCGCTCTGACCTTTAAAGAGGGCGATAATTTGAAATCCGCTTTTCATGCAGAGACTATCGATAAGTTACTGCTGTTTACCACCGGAGGGAAATTTTACACGGTGAACGTCGACAAATTGCCGGGCGGACGCGGACATGGTGAACCGGTACGTGTTGTCATCGACATGGACAATGATGCTGATATTGTATCCGCATTCAAATATCATGCTGGTCGCAAATTGCTGGTTGCTTCCACATTGGGTAATGGCTTTATCGTGGAAGAAGACGAAGTAATTGCCAATACCCGCAAGGGCAAACAGGTGTTGAATGTCAAATTGCCGGTTGAAGCAGCGTTGTGTGTTGTGGCGGCGGGCGATATGATTGCCGTAGTTGGTGAAAATCGGAAAATGCTGTGTTTCCCTGCATCACAAATTGCCCGGATGGCGCGTGGTAAGGGTGTGCGCATGCAAAAGTATAAAGATGGTGGCATCAAGGATGCTCGGGTTTTTGATCTAGATGAAGGCCTTAGTTGGCAGGATAGCGCCGGACGGACCCATATACGTAGCAAAGATGAATTGAAAGAGTGGATGGGTGACCGGGCCCAGGCTGGCCGTCTGGTCCCCAAAGGCTTCCCGCGCGGCGGAAGATTTAGCTGAATTGTTGATATGCTTTTCTGCCATCAAATGGGTTAATATCAATCGCCTTTGGTATTACTCTAGGACGGGGAGAATATTGTGTTTCTAAGGAGCTGTTTGAGCGAAAAGTAACAATGATAGATAATATATAATAGAATATATAGAGTGTAGCGCGATGCAGGAGTAACATATGTCCCGTGGAATGAGTGACGGTGAATTGGCAATTGCGAAGCTCGCAATTAAAAATCAGAGTCGTATGGGGCAAAAAGAAGCAAAGGCTGTTCGAGTTAGGGAATCGATCGAACGAGTAGTTGCCTTATCCATAATTCTCTCCATCGGTTTGACTTTATTTTTGGGGAGTTTTTTATTGCTGGTAGCAGTGATTTTGTTTTGGGGGATGAGCATTGTTATATACATCGTGGGAAAAAGACGAATATTAAATCGAATACGACAAAATCAAACAGAGAAGTTCCGCCGTCGGGAAAAATCGCGTGGTAAAAAGTTTTCGTGAAGACTTGGTTGGAATTACAGTGGACTGATCAATGTCACAAATGCTTGATGGCAGGCATGGAACAAACTGATCAATCAGACCAATACAACTTGTTCAACAGGTGAGAGAGATTAACCTCATGTGGGTTGAATTCAAATGCATTTGGAATTTGAATGCAGTAAACAGTCGGGTTTTCATGGTTGTGAAAAGCAATAATCAGGATGTTTGATGAAAATTCCATGGCGCCGCCACATATTTCACCTTCGGCCGGATTGAAAATCGTCGAAAGTTGAAAGACTGTCTTGCGGTTTTTTCGCAATCACTGGTAAAATCTAACACGCCTCAACTAATTCCTGATTCAAGGACACTCTCCAATGCGCGGTTTGGCAAAACTGATTACCGGTTCATTGCTGATATTAGCAATACTGGCATTTGCAATGTCATCACAGGCCGCCAGTTTTCAACTGAAGCCGCACAAAGACAAACTGTTCAAATATCGCACAGCCATCAAAATTGAAGACAAAGGCGGCTTTATTCGTGCTCCCTATGATCCGCTGCGAGACATCAATGGTCGCGATGAAGTTCCAGTGCGTAAAGTCAAAACCTATTATACATCAAGCAGGCCGGTTCGCCATCAGCAGGACTTGTCGCTCAGTGCTAACGGGCGCACTGTCACATATTTTGCGGTTGGCGCATTAAACGGTTTTTCCAATATGACCGTAATTTTTATTCATGGCCGCGATGGATCCCGTCATCTTGGTTTTAGTGACGAAAAGTTTGGTGGCAATTTTAATCGGGTAAAAAGCCTGATGTTCAACAATGGTGGAATTTATATTTCTTCCGACATCACCGATTTTAAGGAAAAAGGCCGTCAGGATATTGAAGCGCTGATCAGGAAATACCGTCCGGCAACCAAAGGGCCTTTGGTAGTTGCTTGTGGTTCAATGGGATCTCATATCTGCTGGCGGTTAGCCGATAAAAGAACGTCTGCTCGATTGATCGATGGATTGGTAATAATGGGTGGTTTTCCGGATGGCAAATTTCTGGAACGGCACCAGAGCAAATCAGCCAGAAAAATTCCGGTGTATATTGCTCATGGTGGAATTGACTACGTTTACAGCTGGAAAGATCAAAAGAAATTTTACCGTGGATTACGAAAAGTCGGGCAGCCTGTGCGATATGTCGTATTTGATGGTGGCAAACATGGCACGCCGGTGCGCATGATAGATTGGCGGGTGGCTTTGAACTGGATCGCAAGAAACTGAATCCCGTTGGATGCGACAGGCTCAGGTTAATGGCCTTCACGATTGTTCAACCATCGACTAGTTGATAATGTCGGTGGTGTTTTATGAATAGAACAAACGACAATGAGGTATCGGATGACAGTAATAATAGGTGCGGTTGTACAGGCGGGAACAGTACTGTTTGACAAGAAACGCACACTGGAAAAGCTTGCCGATCTGGCGAGCGATGCAAGCTCGAAAAAAGCTCAACTGATTGTATTTCCCGAGGCATTTGTCGGAGGGTACCCCAAAGGTCTGGATTTCGGTGCTAGGCTGGGCATGCGATCAGATGAGGGGCGTGAAGAATTCCGCCGTTATTACAATAATGCCATTGATGTTCCCGGCGAGGATACTAACAAGATCAGTAAAATTGCCGCTGATGCCAATGCCCATCTTGTAGTCGGTGTCATCGAGCGGGATCAGGGAACGCTTTACTGCTCCGCCCTGTTCTTCAGCCCATCAGGCGAGTTGATCGGCAAACATCGCAAGTTGATGCCAACGGCCCTTGAGCGTCTTGTCTGGGGATTCGGCGATGGCTCCACACTGGCCGCACCTCAAACCGAAATTGGTACGCTGGGAGCCGTAATTTGCTGGGAGAACTACATGCCCCAACTGAGGCTCGCGATGTATGGTAAGGGGGTTGAGTTCTATTGTGCTCCGACCGTTGATGATCGCGACGCATGGCTGCCCTCTATGCAGATGGTTGCGCTGGAGGGGCGCTGTTTCGTTCTTTCCGCCTGTCAATTCATGACCCGTGCGGATGGCCCGGAAGATTATCATCCAATTCAGGGGGACAATCCTGGCACGGTGCTTATTCGAGGCGGCAGCACAATCATTTCCCCGTTTGGCAAGATACTGGCCGGTCCGGTTTTTGACGAGCAGGCCATTCTGACGGCTGAGATGGACAAGAACGAGATTATCCGGGGGAAATATGATCTGGACGTGGTCGGGCATTATTCCCGACCGGATATTTTCCAGCTTAACGTCAATGAAATGGTACAGGCAGCGACGGTGGAGAAGAAATAATATGCATTAGCTGTCGCGGTATCAACGCGGCACCCTCTACATGGTAAGCTTGGGAGACCATATTGCCAATAATGATCACCAGAATTCCTGATTGGAAAAGGTTGCAATCAATTCTGCGTTCATTATGCGGTGCAAAACCGTTGAAATATTTTAGTTATCAAAAAGTCTATCACTAGACCGTGTCTTCTTTACACGGAAGCATTTGACCGATTTTTCGCGTTTGCTGGCAAGGCATGATTTTCGCCTTGGTCTGGTTGACCACAAGAAAAGCATAACAAAGCCCAGAAAGCGTGGAAAACCGGCCTGAGCCGTGGTTCTTGGGGGACCAATCCAGTCCATCTGCAGCGTTGCAAAACTTGTCCGATCAACCAGATCGCACTGCGTTATGCGCCTTGCAGAGTGAACTGGTTTGGTCCATCAAATGCTTCCGTGTAAAGAAGATACGGTCTAAACGTCCTGCCATCCTCCAGCATTTAGATGCTGCTGTGGCTTGAATCGGGTTTTATAGGACATTTTGGGTGATTGCTCGATCCAAAATCCCAGATACAAATAGGGCAACCCAAGTTTTCTTGTTCTTGTGATGTGGTCCAAAATCATGTAGCTGCCCAAAGATTTGCGGTTTTCGTTGATGTCAAAAAACGAATAAACCATGGAAAGACCATCACTTAGCACATCAGACAATGCAACTGCCACAAGTGGACCTGTGCCATGGCCGGTGATCCCTGAATCCGGACCGCGTTGACGATATTCTATTACCTTTGTATTTACATGGCTGTCTTCAACCATCATGGCAAAATCAAGTGATGTCATTCCCGCCATCCCACCATCACCATGACGGCTTGCCAGATAGTCACTGAACAGGGCAAATTGTTCTGAATTTGGAGAAGGTGGCAATTCGCAGCCGATCAGATCCTTGTTGGCAGACATAATTCGTCTAAGTGATTTTGAGGCAATAAAGTGATCTGCCAATACCCGTACGGAGACACATGCCCGGCAATTTTCGCAGGCTGGGCGATAGGCAATGTTTTGTGATCTGCGAAATCCACCCTGAGTCAACATATCATTTATTGCAGGTGCGTGTTCGCCCACAAGGTGAGTGAATACCTTGCGCTCGAGTTTACCCTCAAGATAGGGACATGCAGCTGGAGCAGTCAAATAAAATTGTGGTGCGTCCAGAGCGTGTTTGGTCATTGCTTTCCCACTGAAATCCTGTGTTATTATCCAGCAGGTTATTCTTGAATTGGCAATGAAACAAGTGGGCTATTGATGGTAACCGAAATTATCAGAGTTAAGTTTGTCGATGTTATATTGTAGTTATCGTTTGTCAGTATAGATAATTTCCGTGCCCAGTAACCAATCATGCAGTAATCGTTTTCTGCTGGAAAACAAGCTGGCAAGCAGCATAAAGGGACTCAATACAAAGTGAAGGAACCAGAATAGAATGCCGTGAAGAATAGCCAACGGAGCATCAATGCGTCCACCATTCAGGCGTCGAACATGAAGTGAGAACATTGCCATGCCAACTGTTGCCTGATTTTCTCCGCCCATAGTTATACCCAGATATCCAATAGCCACCAATGGGACCATTATTGCATATAATAACAACCCAAGACCTAGTGTAATTATTCCGGCAAACCCAATCAAAAATGCCACTGGAATGCACAAAAGTGCGATTATGATGTAATCGACAACAAACGCTAGCATTCGTCGGCGACGGACTTCAAAATAATCCAATTCGCTGATCCGCAACGGTGAATCACCATTTATGGCATTTTGCTTTTGCACTTTCCATCCCTTTGCTTGCAGTATACACTCACCCGACCAGCTTGACTCGACTTTGTGAATTGGCGGGTGCATGGTCTAAATGTGGGGTAGGGGCAGTTGAAATTCAATATTGATATGGGACTGAGACTGAGACTGTATCAAGTCGCTGTACACTACTATTGTTTGCCTTAACTATGGTGAGCAATTGCCGCTGGCAAATTTGGTAAGGGAACTGTAGAAAGGTTCCAGCAGTAAATAGCAGGTTGTTTTTCTGATTCCTTATAAGAGGGCGCGATTTCATGAAGCATACACTAATTCTCATCGGTGCTGACAAAGGCGGTGTTGGCAAAACGACCACCTCACGCGCATTGTTGGATTTTCTTGCCCGGAAAAATATTCTTGCCAGAGCCTTCGACACGGAAAATCCACGCGGCACTTTGAAACGTTTTTACCCCCGGATTACCGAGATTATTGATTTGGACAATGTTGCTCATCAGATGAAGCTTCTCGATACAATTGAGACTTCCGCAGTAAAAGTGACCGTTGTTGATTTAAAGGCCGGGAATCTTTCCACTGCCCTGGACATATTTTCACGAATTGGCGTACTTGATGCTGCCGCTGCCGGAGAATTTAATCTCGCACTAGTTCATGTTGTCGGGCCTTCAATTGCTTCTCTCGATGAGATGGGGGAAGTAGCAGGTTACACAAAAGATATATCCTATGTCGTCGCCAAGAACTTCATCAATGAGACCAATTTTTTCGAGTGGGATGATCGTACTTATCAGAAATATTTTGCAAAACTGTCTGATGCAAAAGAAATCGAAATTCCAAAGCTCAATGAGATGGCCTATGAACAGGTTGATCTGGCTGGGGTAACTTTCTCGGATTTCATAGCAAATCAGAATGCCAAAGGGCGTGCTGGCAAATTTTCATTTGTTTTGCGTGGCTATGTGCGCAAATGGATGGCTGATCTGGATGCAGAACTCGAACGACTCAATCTTATTAATGAACTGATTGAATCATCCAGGTCTCCCGTTGATGAAGAAGGAACGGAGTAAGCCAACAGCTAAGTTTGGTTTTGGCAGCACAATTACCTCCAAATTAATGAAGGGCGGGAGAGCGTCATAGGATCCGTTGTCACCATTGTATGTTCAGACATCACCCGCAACGGTAAGACCTTGCTTGCCCGCCTATATGCAGACTTGCTGTCTTTGCGCAAAGAAAACTCACCGCAGATATTTGACACTGATTTGTCCGGCAACGGTATTGTTAATTATTTTCCGGAAAAAACCCGCGCCATAGATCTTTCCCGAGTTGCTGATCAGGTGGTACTGTTTGATACTATGCTGGAATCGGAATCGGATGGCCCTTCACCAGATTTTGTTGTCGATGTCAGCGCCAATGAGCTAAACCGGTTTTTTCAAATTTTTTCTGATATAGGATTTGAGCGTGGAGCCTTTGAGGCCAAACTCGAAATTCAAATCTGTTATATAATTTCATGGACGATGAAATCGCTGAGGAATGCAGCCAGAATTCGCGATAATTTGTCCAGCAATCGCTTCACCATCGTTCGTAACATGGCAATGGAAGCATTGCCTTTTACACCGGGCCCGGAGGAAGAATCCCAGGTGCCAAACATCAAAGTCGATTTGTTCTTGAACTCGCTGTCACCAGAGGTGTTTCGAGCCATTGATGATATTCATTTTTCTTTTGCAACCTTTATCGAAGGTGGGCACAGCGAGCTGGAATATGAGATGAGAGCTGAAATCTGGAATTTCCTTGAAGATGTTCATAATCAGATCAGGGCAATAACTTAGTTTGTTATAGTAGCTACAGGTCCAATCAGCTTTGGCGTTGCAAAATTTCAGCCGCCCTGGGTGCAAAATATGTAAATATTGCGTCTGCACCGGCGCGTTTGAAACAAGTCAGGCTTTCCATTATAGCCCGCTCCTCGTTCAAAAACCCTTTTTCCGCGCCGGCCATAATCATCGCGTATTCACCTGATATCTGATAGGCAAATGTCGGCATGGAGAATTCGTCCTTTATCCGGCGGATGATGTCCAGATAGGGCATGCCGGGTTTAACCATCAGAATATCGGCACCTTCGTTGATATCAAGTGCTGCCTCGTGCAGGGCTTCATCACTATTGGCAGTATCCATGAAATAGGTGGATTTGTCGCCTTTCAACATTTGATCAGTACCGATTGCCTCACGATAGGGACCATAAAACGCCGAAGCATACTTTGCGGTATAGGACATAATTCCAATGTCATTGAATCCTGCGCCATTCAGCGCGTCGCGAATGGCACCAACCCGTCCGTCCATCATTTCAGAACATGAAATAATATCTGCCCCGGCTTCGGCCTGGATGATTGCCGCATTTGAAATTTGTCCAACCGTTTCGTCATTGACAATTACTCCATCCCGGACAATTCCATCATGGCCGTCGCTGGTGAAAGGATCCAGAGCCACATCGGTAATGATGCCAAGTTCGGGAACCTTATCCTTGATGGCTCTTGTCACCTGGTTTATCAAACCATCCGGATCAAGGATTTCAGAACCGGTTCTGTTACGCTTTTCCTGGGCGATATTGGGAAATGTGGCGATAGCGGGTATGCCAAGATCATAAGCATCCCTGGCCGCCTTGGCTGCTTCATCCACGCTAAATCGCTCTACTCCGGGCAATAGCCTGACAGGCTCGCGTAATCCGTTCCCTTCGGTTACAAATATTGGCCAGACCAAATCCCCGCTATTGAGAGAATTTTCCCGGACCAGTCTCCGGGTCCATTCAAACCTCCGGTTTCTGCGCATTCTGCGGTTGGATGTGATTTCGTCAACGGTTCGCATTGCTATACCCTTGATATTGTCAAACTATCGGTCGATATTTAAACACATGATTAGTAGGGAAAAGCAAGCTGGCTTTTTGTTCTGGCAATTACAATATGATATTGCTCCCATCCGCTGGCCCTGCTATTTTTTCTCCAGAATATTGTTGAAACATATATGTGATAGTAAAAGGCTTTTGCCCTGGTGATGACTACTGAACTTTCCCAAACACGTAATAGTTATGAAATCTGGAATTTCGCTTATCATGTTTTTCTTCGTTTGCTGGCCCTGTTTTTCATAATCCAGACGATCCAGGTTTGGATGAAAGCGATTGGTATCTCGGCTATTGATCAAGCGGGATTTGATACCATGCCCTCCCATTGGCGTCTGGTGATAGCTGCGCTTTGTGTTCTGCATCCGGTAACAGCACTTGGTCTGTGGGGATTGTTTGCCTGGGGTATTGCTGTCTGGTTATTGGCTGTGCTGGTTCAGCTGGCTATGCATTTGCCATTTGCATCACTGTTTGGAGCCAGTCAATTACTGGTTGTCTTCCATGCAACCTGCTTGATAATATTTATTATCTTTCAATTGGCTTTGCGATTTACAACTAACGGAAAGTAAACGCAAATCAGCACTATCGCGAAAAAACTCAATAAAAACAGTGCGGTTAGGCAATTTTGTAATCAAAACCGTAATCTAGTGTTAAGCTTGTAAGTTAAGTCGAATTTTAGACCAGTGCGCTATTGTGTCCTGAGAGTGGAGAAAATAATTCCACCGTAACAGAAGAGGCAGACTTGACATGAACACTAACCTAGCCATGGTTGGGACGGCTGTAGAACCTGCAGCTCCCGAGGCGATCAAACCGCTATATCTGGAAGCTTTGACCCTTATTGAGCGTCTTCACAGACGTTTGTTGGATGTTATCAAGGATGAATTTGAGCGTTCAGGACGCAGCGACATCAATGCTGTACAGGCACTATTGCTTTACAACATTGGCAATTCAGAGCTGACAGCGGGTGAGCTGCGTAGTAGAGGTTACTATTTGGGATCCAACGTATCGTACAATTTGAAAAAGCTGGTTGATCAGGGATACATCAATCATGAGCGTTCACGTGTAGACCGCCGCTCAGTAAGAATCAGTCTTTCAGAAAAAGGCAACCAGATCGCCAGTGTTGTAGATCGTCTTTATGAGCGCCAGGTTGGTTCAATTGAACAGGTAGGTGGCATCAAATGCGACGAGTTTGCCAGTTTGAATGTTTCTCTGCAGCGCCTGGAACGCTTCTGGACAGACCAAATATTATATCGTCTGTAGTTTTTGTTCATTGCCTTTGCTTTGGGGCAGTTTTAAAAAGCATAAACAAGGGTCTCTATTATGGGGCCCTTTTTTTTGCCCATTTTGTCGAGCACACATAATTGTGATGGATATTCATTTGGAAATACAATAAAATCGCTGCACAAAATTACGAAATTGGGCAATACACTGTAAAATGGATTGTTTGATTGCGGGTTTTACAAAATCTCTGTCATTAAACAGCCATATTACATCCATAGGTGGGAAATACTGGAACTATGATTCTGCACAGCATTGACTGACAAAACATAGGAAAATGGTGGGATCGTAGTCCGATGCCAGCAATTTTGAGATTTATTAACCTTGTTGATACTATCTAGCATGTCTAAATTGGCGGAAAATTCAGGACATTAGACAATGTTGAATGGATAACAAAACTACCGCACTGAAGACGAAACTCAGAATGTTGCATTTACGCCGGAAAGTTTATGACCGAAAACAATAAATCTAATAAAACAGGGCAAAAGTCAGGTCGATGTGCAGATGTATCCGGATTGCCGGGAAGCCTGAACCGTCGTAATTTTATGACTGGTGTTAGCGTTCTGGGTGCCAGCACGGTATATTCGACCACAGCATTTGCTGAAAGTCCTCTCGATCTGGTGTTAAAGTCTCGTAAGCGTGGAAACTGGAACGATCAATTTGATTCAAGACGCAGTGATGGAGCATTGGCTTCGACAAGTGTACCGGTGTTTTCTCCACTAACGCTTACTTATATAGAATCCGCCCTCATTGAGTACCGCAATATTATTGCAAATGGTGGCTGGCCAGTGGTTCCCGCTAACAAGAAGTTGCAATTGGGAGCGGTCTCAAAATCTGTGAGCATAATGCGTCAACGGCTGAAGATCACGGGTGATTTGCCTGCCGATGCCAGTGATTCAGATGTATATGATTCCTGGGTCGAGGGGGCGGTTCGCCGTTTTCAGGCCAGACATGGATTGCCGGCTGATGGCGTTATGGGACGTTATAGTTTTGCCGCGATGAATATTCCTGCTTCCGTTCGGCTAGGACAGTTGGAAACGAATTTGATCCGCCTTCGTTCAATGTCGGGTTTTCTGGGTAATCGCTACGTAATGGTGAATATTCCTGCGGCCCAAATTGAAGCGGTGGAATATGGCCAGGTAGCTCTGCGTCACACCGCTGTCGTCGGCAAGATTGACCGTCAAACTCCAATTTTGAATTCAAAAATACATGAAATTATCCTTAATCCCTACTGGACATCGCCAAAATCCATCATCCGCAAAGATATTATTCCGGTGATGCGCAAGGATCCGACTTATCTGACCCGCAATAAAATCCGGATCTTCAATGATAAAACCGGAGAGGAAATTCCACCTGAAACCATTGATTGGAATACGGAGGATGCGGTTAAATTCAGGTTCCGTCAGGATCCTGGCAAAATCAACGCCATGGCCTCTACCAAAATTAATTTTGAAAACCCTCACGCGGTTTATATGCATGATACACCGCAAAAAAGCCTGTTTGGTCAGATAACTCGTTTTATCTCCTCAGGTTGTGTTCGTGTGCAAAATGTGCGCGATCTGGTCACCTGGATACTGCGCGATACGCCCGAATGGTCGCGAAAACGAATTGAAGATACAATCTCTACTGGTGAAAGCATGCCGGTTGCTGTTGCCGAACCGGTGCCGGTTTATTTTACCTATATTACTGCATGGTCAACCAAAGAGGGTATCACGCAGTTTAGAAATGACATTTATCGTCGCGACGGAGTTGAAGAACTGGCTTTACATTAAGCTGCAATCCAGCTAAATACGTAAATATATCAGGTGCTTGCCAATGCTTGCGGAATCTCTTTGTCAATCTGAAATTCAAAGTCTGAATTTGCCAGAGCCTTCGACAGGGCTTTCTCGAGAGGCGTATGCTGTAATTCACCAATCCGGGATTTAAGTTTGCTGGCATCCATTTGATGAGGAGCATCCCATAAATAGGACATCTCACTGACCTCTTTCATCATCGGGGAGAATATGCCTGCCAGTCGAATGAGCGACCAGGGTATGCGGGCAGGTTTCAAAGGTTTTCCAACAACATTTTCCAGGGCGGAAATCAACTGGTTGCCGCTAATTGCATGCCCCTCGAAAAGAAATGTTTGAAATTTGTCCAATTTTTCAGATTGCTCCGCCATTTCAACAAATGACTGGGCAAAATCGGGCAAATATGCCCATGAATGGATAATATCCATTGGGCCGGGATAGGTCATTTTCCCTTTTGCCAATGACTTGCAGATTGCCAAATCAAACCATGATGTATCAGGGTTTTGCCCGCCAAAGAAATCGCCGGCGCGAATGATTATCGTTTGGACGCCATTTTCTATGGCAAATTTCTCAAACAACTGTTCCATGTCGAGGCGTATCCGCCCTTTTTTCGTGTCGGGTTTCATCGGTGATGAATTGTGGATAACAGAAGGAATTTCGGTGCCATAATTGTAGACATTTGCCGGGAAAAGATGAACTGCCCCATGCTGTTTGGCGGCCGAAATTATGTTCAGTGCAACAGGCATGCACATCTCCCCCCATTTCGGGTAAGGCGGGTTCACGCAATTCAGTATGTACCCACAGCCTTTGGTAGCAGCGATCACCTGTGTTTTGTCCATTGCGTCAGCGCTGGCGGTTTCCGCAACTTCAACCCGGTCATAAATACCATCGCGTGTGATTGCACGAACTTGCCAACCCGCTCTGGTGAATGCTTTTACTGCTTGATAACCGAAATTGCCATTGGCACCAAATATAGCGATTTTTTTCATCTTTTACTCCCGTGTGAAATTCTATCAGCTTGTATATATACAAAGAATATGTATAATAAATATCAACATATGAATTTGAGCTATTCAAAAATGAATTGATAATGTCTGCTAAACTTTCAATTGGAGCAAGTACACGCTCCTACGACTGGAACCTGATCAAGAGTTTTTTGGCGATACTGGACAATGGAACATTATCCGCCGCCTCAAAGGTTCTCGGTATTTCTCAACCTACGCTGACCAGGCATATCAACGAGTTGGAAACATCTCTTGGTATAATATTGTTTGAACGGGGGCGAAATGGAGCGCAACCAACCTCTGCTGCTCTGGCAATTTCTGATCATGCCCGGGAAATCAGTACTGCAACCCAGGCGCTTTGTTTGTCTGCAACCGGAAAATCGAAAGAATTACACGGAACGGTACGAATTACCGCCAGCCAGATTGTGGCAACCTTCTTATTACCCCGGATCATTGCAAAGCTCCTTGACACGGCGCCGGAAATATCCGTGGAATTGGTGGCGACTGACAAGGTTGAAAACCTCACTGAGCGAGATGCTGATATTGCAATTCGCATGGTGCGCCCGCAAAAACCTGATTTGATTGCCAGAAAAGTCAATGAAATTGAATTGGGAGTTTATGGCCACCTGGAATATTTGAAGCGAAGACCGCCAGTAAACGTACCTCAGGATATGGATCAACACCGGGTGATTGGCTATGATAACGATGATCGCATCATAAATGGAATGGCGGCGTTTGGTTTGAAGGTAAACCGGGACTATTTTCGCTATCGCTGTGATGATCAGGTTACCTGTTGGCAGGCACTGTGCGATGGTATGGGCATTGGCTTTGCGCCAAATTATATGGCGCGCAAAAATCGGGATCTGGTCAAGCTTGCTGAAAACATATCCATTCCCGCTTTACCCGTCTGGCTTGTTACCCACAGGCAAATCAAAACGAACCGTCGAATTCGTATGGTATATGATTTTCTGGCCAGTGAGTTGGCCGGTATTGATTTGAAATGATCATCTGAATTCTTGTCACCCGGTCGGTTGCTAATTCAAAAAAACAAGGTGGATGTAGTCTCCGCGGGCTAAATTAGCGCATTTGATACAAAATTAATTGGCGAAGTGGGATAGCTGTGCTAATTCGACGCAATTCCTTCCCGTTATAGAGGCAAATATGACAAACACAAACCTTGACCAATTTTTTAATGCTCCGCTTGAACAAACTGATCCGGAAGTGTTTAAACCTATTTGTGATGAACTTGGGCGTCAGCGCAATGAGATTGAATTGATTGCTTCGGAGAACATCGTTTCGCGCGCGGTGATGGAAGCCCAGGGTACGGTTCTGACCAATAAATATGCGGAAGGTTATCCAGGTCGCAGATATTATGGCGGTTGTCAGTATGTTGATATTGCCGAAGAACTGGCCATTGAACGGGCGAAGAAACTGTTTGGGGCCAATTTTGCCAATGTGCAATCCGTTTCCGGCAGTCAAATGAACCAGGCGGTGTTTCTTGCGCTTCTTCAGCCCGGGGATACATTCATGGGCCTTGACTTGAATTCAGGCGGTCATCTCACGCATGGCTCTCCTGTCAACATGTCCGGGAAATGGTTCGACGTCGTTTCTTATGGCGTGCGTGAAGGGGATAATTTTATTGACATGGATGCCGTTGCCCAAAATGCAAAAGAGCACCGGCCTAAACTTATTATTGCGGGTGGTACCGCCTATTCGCGCGAATGGGACTGGGCACGTTTTCGCGAAATAGCAGATTCAATCGATGCATATTTGATGGTGGATATGGCTCATATTGCCGGATTGGTGGCCGGCGGGGCCCATGCCTCACCTATCACCCACGCTCATGTCACAACTACTACGACACATAAATCACTGCGAGGCCCGCGCGGTGGTTTGATCCTGTCAAATGATGAGGCAATTGCGAAGAAAATAAATTCTGCAGTTTTCCCGGGATTGCAAGGTGGTCCCCTGATGCATGTTATTGCCGCCAAGGCGGTGGCTTTGGGCGAGGCATTGCGTCCCGAATTCAAGACCTATGCTGCCAGTGTTGTGGCAAACGCCAGGGCTCTGGCCAAAAGTTTGCAAAAGAACGGCCTTGATATCGTATCAGGTGGAACAGATAATCATCTTATGCTGGTTGATCTGAGACCTAAAAATGCAACAGGCAAGCGTGCCGAGGCGGCACTTGGGCGAGCAAATATAACCTGTAACAAAAATGGAATTCCCTTTGATCCTGAAAAACCCTTCGTCACCTCTGGAATCAGACTAGGCACCCCGGCAGGTACGACTCGCGGGTTTGGAGAAAAGGAATTTACAATTATCGGTGACCTTATCACAGAGGTTCTGGACGGTTTGCAGGAAGTCAATTCTGACGAGGGGAATGCCAAGGTGGAAGCTGCAGTGAAAAACAAAGTTCTTGATCTGGTTGCCGATTTTCCCATCTACTCTTACCTATAGGCAATATTATGCGCTGCCCATATTGTGGAAATGCGGACACACAGGTTAAAGATTCAAGGCCGGCTGATGACAATTCCACTATTCGCCGACGCCGCGAATGTTCAGATTGTGCTGGGCGATTTACAACATTTGAGCGGGTGCAGTTGCGAGAGATAACGGTTGAAAAGAAGTCAGGAAAACGCGTTCCGTTTGACCGCGATAAACTTACCCGCTCGATCACGGTCGCTCTGCGAAAAAGGGATGTTGATCCTGAACGCGCTGATCGTATGATTACCGGAATTGTTCGTCAGCTTGAAAGCCGGGGGGAAGGGGAAGTTTCCACTGAAGATATCGGCCGTCTTGCCATGAAAGGCCTGAAAGCAGTCGACGATGTCGCCTACGTACGATTTGCCTCGGTATATCGTGATTTTCGCGAGGCTGAAGATTTTGTCAAATTACTTGATGAATTAAATAGCGACGGGGATGACGAATAACTTGGTGTCAAACCCTGCTCCAAGTCTCAGGTTGGACATCTAGCCTGAACGCAAGCACGTGGAAACTTCAATGATTATGTCTCCTGATAAACCTGATACTCAGTTGGATGGTAATTCTGCTCAATCCGGAATTGATTTGCGGTTTATGCAGGCAGCGATCAGGTTCGCCAGACGACATGCCGGGATAACGGGCACTAATCCATCCGTAGCCTGCCTGATTGTTGCAGATGATCCAAATGGCAATGGGGAAGGTAACAATTACTGGATTGCCGGGCGTGGTGTAACAGCAATTGGCGGGCGGCCTCACGCCGAACCGCTGGCTCTGGAGCAGGCCGGACAACATGCAAAAGGCGCAACGGCCTACGTCACTCTGGAACCATGCGCACATCACGGAATTACCGCTCCTTGCGCAACCACCCTGATTGAATCGGGAGTTTCGCGCGTTGTTACCGCCCAACGTGATCCTGATGGTCGTGTCAATTCGAAGGGCTTCCGCATGCTGCGCGACGCGGGTATTGAGGTCGTGGAAAATATTGCCGTACAAAAAGCAGCTTGGGAATTGCGCGGTTATCTCTCCCGTAAATCCGGTTCTCGGCCCTGGGTGGTATTGAAATTGGCGGTAACCGCTGATGGTTATCTGGGCCGGTCAGGTCGTCAGGTGGCGATAACGGGTGCCATTTCCAATGCCCAAACGCATTTGTTGCGCGCACGTTCAGACGCAATACTGATTGGCAGTGGCACCGTAATCAGTGATGATCCATCGCTTACCTGCCGACTGCCAGGTCTGACAGATCGCTCACCTGTTCGCATAGCTGTGGAACATACCCGACCGGTTCCCGCCACCGGCAAATTTATTGATTTGGCATCCTCTGTTGAGACCTATATTGCCTGTCCCCAGCAAAATCTCAAAAATCGCAAAAACCAACTGGAACGAACTGCCTGCAAATTTATCACCTGTGATTCCAAAAACAATGAAATTGCACTGCCGGAATTGCTGACGGATTTGGCGGATATCGGAGTGTCATTTCTTATGGTCGAAGGTGGACGCAAGATTAGCAAAGCATTTCTTGAAAACCAGCTGGTTGACGAGATCATACTTTATACAGGAGAGAAAAAATTATCTGAAATAACCGACTTGAAACCTGGTGACACATTGATACCTTCACCTGTGATGCCGGATACTATTACTGAAGGGTTTCACCTGTCGGCAGAATGGAAATATGGTAGCGATAAAGTCGTTCGATTTGTCCGTAGCTGACTGCAGCGATACAGAAAGTAAACACTAATACCAGAGGCCCTTGATAATGACCCTTTGGTATAAGTCAGATTTTGGAATTGAAGATGTTCACAGGTATTGTCACGGATATTGGTACACTTACTGCTATTGAGCAATTGGACGAGGGTAAGCGATTTACCATTCAAACCGCTTTTGATATTGAAACCATCGATCTGGGGGCGTCAATCGCCCACAGCGGGATTTGTCTGACGGTTGTGAATAAATCAGCAGATAACAATGACCGGTGGTACCAGGTTGAAGCCTGGGAGGAGGCGCTTCGCTTGTCCAACCTTGGATCCTGGCAATTGGGGCAGAAAATAAATCTTGAGCGTTCTTTGAGAATTGGTGATGAACTGGGTGGGCATCTGGTCAGTGGACACGGAGATGGGCAGGCAAAAGTTGTCGCTGTTAAAGAAGAAGGACAAGCCACCCGGTTCACATTGCAGGCTCCCGACGCTTTGGCGAAATTCATTGCCCCAAAAGGCTCGGTAACACTGGATGGTACTTCTTTGACGGTAAATGGTGTTGATGGTTCCAGGTTTGATATTCTGCTGATCAAGCATACGCTTGAAGTTACAACCTGGGGTACCGTAAAGATCGGCGACAATATCAATATCGAAATTGACCAGATGGCTCGTTATGCCGCGCGTCTTTCCCAGTACAGTTGAGTTTCGTTGCCACAGCATCCGATTTTCCTTGCCAAGATTTATCCACCGTGTTTTGTGCCCGGTGACAAATCACATCATTCTCACCGGAGATCAAGATGGCCAGAGCTGATAAAATTC
>JAAEMP010000195.1 GCA_024225445.1 Hyphomicrobiales bacterium
CTGTTTTTACGTATGTTGCCTCAGAACCAAGGCATAAGAACCATAAAAGTGGAGTTTAAACATGGCTAATCTATTTAAAAAGATATTTTCACGTAGTGCCAAGACTCCTAAAATATTATGGAGGAATTTTCAGGCGGCTCGGCAGACTCGACTTGAAGCTGACTGGATACTGTCGCCCTTGACAACTAATGAGGAATTGAGAAGTGATTTACGTAAATTGATGATGCGATCACGAGATTTAGCTAAAAATAACTCCGATTATATCAAGTGGCTGCAGATGCGTGAAACCAATATTATCGGCGACGCCGGAATTAGACTGATGATGCGAGTTGAAAACTTTGACGGCAAAACTGATGATACAGCCAATGACCTAATTGAACAGCACTGGGATAACTGGGGTAAGCGCCGTAACAAACTATGTGCTTATCGACGACGTTCAGGCTGGCTGGATATTTTAGGTTTAGTTGATCGAACGTTGGCGATTGACGGTGAGTGTTTTGTCCGGAAAGTCTATATTGCCAATAATCCCTACGGTTTCAGTCTGGAAGTAATTGACACCTTGGAAATAGATATTGATTACAACATCGCCCATTATAATGGCAACCAAATAGTAATGGGCGTGGAATTAACTTTGCAAGGTGAAGTGGTAGCCTATCATCGGAAAGTAGTAATTGAGAATCATTCGACCAAATATCACCGCATCCCAGTCGATGAAATTTATCACTTGTATAAAGTGACATTTCCTGGGCAGTTACGCGGCTTTCCACAAGGCAGCGGTGCAATTTTGGACATCAATATGGCCCAGAAATACCGTGAAACGGCATTGGCTGGGGCGCGAGTCGCTATTGCGCAGATGGGTTTTATCACTTCCCAAGGAGACTCGGATGAAGTTGATTTAGAAGCAAATACCTCTGGCGCTCAGAAAGATCAAACTATTGGCATGGAACCCGGCATGATGTATCGTTTAAATCCTGGAGATGGGGTTAGTTTCTTCACTCCACAGCAACCAGTTGCAGCGTTCCCTCCATTCATGAAAAGCATTGGAAGAAGCATATCGCAAGGCTTAGGTGTTTCCTATAATAATCACGCTGAGGACTTAGACAACGTCAGTTTTTCATCAATGCGAGCCGGGGCGATTGCGGAACGGGATATGTGGAAACTGGCGCAACGTTTCCTCATTCAGAATTTCATAGAACCCGTTTTTGCCGACTGGCTGCGAGCTCTGCTGGCTTCAGGTCTCACCCCACTACCACAAAGTAAATATTACAAGTTTTTAGCCGACCGCTGGCAGGCACGGCGCTGGGATTGGGTTGACCCATTTAAAGACGCTAAAGCTAATGAACTTAAACTCGATATGCAGATCACTTCCCGTCGTCGGATATGCGGCGAAATCGGGCTGGATTTTGACGATGTAGTAGCGGAATTAGAACAGGAAAAGAAGCAACTTGTCCAACATGGGTTAACGGCTGAATCATTTAATGAAAAGCTATTAAAACAAGCAGGAGATAATAATGAGTCAGATGCATGAAATAATTTGTAAACCCAAGGCACGCAGTCACGAAATCCTCAATACTGAAGTAGTCAGTGAAGATAATTTAACCTTACGTTTTTCGCTGTCGAGTGAATTTCCGGTCAGACGTTACAACTTTGCCCGCGATGAGCATTATATGGAGGTGCTCTCGCATCGAGCTGAAGATGTTGACTTTTCACGACTGGAAAGTGGAGCGGCGTTTCGCGATGGACACGGCGGCGACCAGATTGGTATTATGTCCAGTCCAGAACTTAGAGAGAATAAGCTATTTGTCACGGTAAGGTTTTCACCGGACAATGCCAGAGCCAAGTTGATTTATAACGATATGAAAAATGGTATCCGCCGTAATGTGTCGGTTGCTCCAGTTTATACTGGTCCCGGTATTGTTACGCCTGAAAATATTGATAACTTGCGGGCGATTCGTTTCCCGTGGCGTCCAGTCCACGGCGCTACGGTAGCAGACCCGGCAGACCCGACGGTCGGCGTTGGGAGGTCAGAGCCGGAGAGCGGTAAACTACGCCTCGAGTATATAGATGAGACGGTAAATATAAATAATCAAAATGAGGAAAGAATTATGTCAGAAGAAACTAAAATTAACGCAAGTGCTGAAATCGACATCGCTCCGGAGCGTAGTATGGTAACTGAACCTGTAGACACTAAAGCAATTGTTGCTGACGAGCGTCACCGGATTAGTGAAATTGCCGCTACGGGTAAAGCCTTTAATATGGAAGATGC
>JAAEMP010000196.1 GCA_024225445.1 Hyphomicrobiales bacterium
CCTGAAAGATTCACGAACAAACACGATGCAATCCGATTTTCGCAGCGAAATCAACCTGTTGCGGCCAAGATGTAAGTTTTGCCGAGGGGTGCACTTTGTACCCGAGCTATTTTTCCAAACGTGGCATTCAATTTTTGAAGAAAATGCTCCCGGTCGAAATTTTTCTGTATAAACCATTGATTCAGAAAAGATAATCTGCGCCAGTAAATTTGCGCTGAGATATCATCGCGTGATCATTGTCTTAACTACGCAGTTGGTGAATTATTCGGGCTAAGTGGGTGCTCCGAATATGCATGATCGGCATGGAGCAACCATTGTGAACCAAATCCGGATTGCACACGAAAATCCTCATCTTCATATACGGTATCAACGCCAAAAATTTTCCGCTGAAAATCGGCGGAACGGATGATGTCTTTAACCAACAGATTGACACTCAGGCCCTTCGGTATTGACTGGCCAAAATCCTCAGTAGTCATCCACGGTTCTTTGGTGCGCTTCATAATCATATGGTGCTAATGATCTCCTCGATATCCAAAATGGATTTGTTCAGTTACTCGATACTGACATGGGCGTGGTCTGTTTTCAAATCTTTGACTATTTGGCTGCGTCACGGCTGGATACCCCAGGGCGGTAGTATTTCCGCGGCTTGCAGGGCACATCGGCGGGTTCGTCAATTCGATTGATCTTATGATCTGTGGTACTGCAGTACACATCAGTGAGCCAGGCTAGGGGACCCCACACCCTGAAAGTACGGTAACTACTTTCTCTCGCAAAAGATGCGCCGCCCTCAATTCACCACTGTGGAAAGAGGGCGGTGTCAGATTAAGTCGAGTCTTCTACACATAGAGACACCAAAAAGCAGTATGGTAGTAAGCTGATACAGAAATCAAAACCTATCTGAGTAGCATGGTTTCTTCTATGCCGCCTTCGATTAATCCAAGACGTTTGTCCAGATATGTGCCGCATTCTTCAAGCAGTTCATCGATTTGATCAGCAAAGAAATGGTTGGCGCCTTCCAGCGTGATGTGGGTAATCTTAATGCCCTTTTGACTATTGAGTTTGTCAACGAGTTCCTGGACATCTTCACCTGGTGAGACTTTGTCTTCGCCACCGTGGATTATCAAACCTGAGGAGGGGCAGGGGGCAAGAAACGAGAAATCGTAAATATTTGGTTGTGGTGCGAGCGACATGAATCCCTCAATTTCTGGCCTGCGCATCAATAATTGCATTCCTATCCAGGAGCCAAATGAAAATCCGGCAATCCAGCATCCCCGAGAATCAGGATGCAGGCTCTGAACCCAATCAAGTGCCGCTGCAGCATCGGAAAGTTCTCCGTGTCCGTGGTCAAAATTACCCTGAGATCGCCCGACACCGCGAAAATTGAATCTGAATGTGGTAAAACCGCGTTCGCGGAACATGTAAAACAGATCATAAACAATCTGATTGCTCATGGTGCCGCCAAATTTTGGATGAGGATGCAGTATCATCGCAATTGGAGCATTTTTATCATCTGCAGGCTGGTAGCGACCTTCCAGCCGCCCTGACGGTCCGTTAAAGATTACTTCTGGCACAATATCTCCTGATTTGGCTTCATAAATTGCTTCACCTGCAAAAATTTGACAATTTTCATCAAGTTTTATCTTGACCTGATGCTATTGTCTTTCTATGACTACTTTAGAATAATTCAAAACAAGAATGGATGCAGTTCATCTGATGCCAAGTTAAATGTCATTTTGAGTGTTGAGCGCTCTTAATAGACAATTGCAGGCTAAAAATTCAAGTAAATTCATGTTTGAATCTGGATTTATGATGAATAATTGAATCGAAACCCAATTCCGGAAGCAAATAGTAGCATATGCAGACCTATCTTGATCACAATGCGAGTGCTCCACTTCTTGGCGAGGCAAAAAGTGCCATGCTTGCGGCAATGGAATATGTGGGAAATCCATCTTCCATACATAACGAAGGTAGAGCTGCACGTAAAATCATTGAAGATGCCAGGCAAGATTTGGCACAGGTTGCAAATATTGATCCTAATCAGGTGATTTTCACAAGTGGTGCAACCGAAGCAGCCCAGACTGTATTGGGAACAAAACTGAGATTTGGAAATTCAAGCGTTTCTCTCTCTCACCTTTATGTAAGCTCTATCGAGCATCCCTGTATTCTGGCTGGTGGCCGCTTTGGGCCGGATCAGATCACGAAATTTGCTGTTCACGATAGTGGGACGGTGGATATTGATGAGTTTGCAAAAGTTTTGGCTTTGCATGATCATTCCACGGGTGCCCCACTTGTTGCGGTGATGCTGGCAAATAATGAAACGGGGGTAATTCAGCCGATATCGGATATTGCCAAAATTGTACGAGAAAATCGCGGCTATCTATGCGTTGACGCGGTTCAGGCTTTTGGAAAGTTTCACATTGACTTTTTGGACCTGGGTGCCCATTTCGTGTTGTTGTCTGCTCATAAAATTGGTGGCCCCAAGGGCATTGGTGCTTTATTGAGAATGGACAAGACAATATTTCCTCAGCCCTTGATTCAAGGCGGAGGCCAGGAAAATCTGAGTAGGGCTGGTACTGAAAATGTCGCTGCCATTGCTGGATTTGGAGCGGCTATTGTCGAAGTTATCGCCAAACTTGGTGACCGCCACAGAATCGGCAAGCTTCGCGATCGTATCGAATTTGACCTTGAGGAAATTTCACGTCGAAACGGCAACAAGATACCATTGCCGGTTTTCTTTGGAAATACCAAGTCGCGATTGGACAATACCAGTTGTTTTGCAGTTGATGGTGTGAAAGCTGAAACTGCATTGATTGCTCTGGACCTGAAAGGGATTTCAGTTTCCTCAGGTTCCGCCTGTTCATCGGGCAGGGTGAATCAGTCACATGTTTTAGAAGCCATGGGGATATTACCTGAATTGGCAGAATGTACGCTTCGTGTTTCGATAGGTCACCAGACCACCGATGACGAGGCTCAGTATTTTTTGGATACCTGGCAGGATATTATCGAAAATCGCGTCTGATATCTTAACGTATAATGATGGAGCAACCAATGGTCGCCATTAAGGAAACCATAGAAGCGGTAAAAGAGATTGAAGCCGAAAAATATAAATACGGTTTTGTCACTGATATTGAATCGGAAAAGGCTCCAAGGGGGCTGAGTGAAGAGGTAATCCGGTTTATTTCAGCCAAGAAAAAAGAGCCTGAGTGGATGCTTGAGTGGCGGCTGGATGCGTATCGTCGTTGGCTGACCATGAGAGAACCGGACTGGGCGCGGGTAAGTTATCCGAAGATTGATTTTGATGAAATCTATTATTATGCGGCTCCCAAGGGATTTGATGAGGGACCAAATACGATTGACGATGTCGATCCGGAACTTCTGAAAACTTATGAAAAACTGGGTATCCCTTTACGGGAGCAGGAAATATTAGCCGGCGTCAAAAATTCCAGGATTGCAGTTGACGCGGTGTTTGACAGTGTTTCAGTAGTGACGACTTTTCGAGAGGAATTGTCAAAAGCCGGCGTAATATTTTGTCCGATATCCGAAGCCATTATTGAATATCCGGACCTGGTTCGAAAATATATGGCGTCAGTGGTGCCGGTCAGTGACAATTATTACTCAGCCCTCAATTGTGCGGTATTTACCGATGGATCATTTGTCTACATTCCTGAAGGTGTGCGATGTCCTATGGAGCTTTCCACCTATTTTCGTATCAACGAACTTAATACCGGTCAGTTTGAGCGCACTTTGATCATTGCGGAAAAAGGCTCCTATGTTTCATATCTGGAAGGTTGTACGGCTCCCCAGCGCGATGAAAACCAGCTTCATGCAGCTGTTGTGGAGCTGATTGCGATGGAGGACGCGGAGATCAAATATTCCACCGTACAAAACTGGTATCCGGGTGATGAAAATGGAAAAGGCGGCATCTACAATTTTGTCACCAAACGGGCCGATTGTCGTGGCAGGAATTCAAAAGTCATGTGGACCCAGGTTGAGACAGGTTCGGCAATCACCTGGAAATATCCATCCTGTATTTTGCGTGGAGATGGTTCACAGGGAGAATTTTATTCAATAGCGGTTTCCAATGGCGCACAACAGGTCGATAGCGGCACGAAAATGCTGCATCTTGGCAAAAATACATCCAGTCGCATCATTTCCAAGGGCATATCGGCAGGGCGTTCCCAAAACACTTATCGCGGTCAGGTTTCAGCCCACCGAAAAGCCATGGACGCTAGAAATTTTACCCAATGTGACAGCTTGCTGATTGGTAATCAGTGTGGTGCTCATACAATACCCTATATCGAAGCAAAAAACTCATCAGCCCAGTTTGAGCATGAGGCAACAACTTCAAAAATTTCCGACGATCAACTGTTTTACTGCTTGCAACGGGGTATTCCAGAAGAAGAAGCAATTGCTTTGATCGTGAATGGGTTTGTCAAAGAGGTGATTCAGGAATTGCCAATGGAATTCGCGGTTGAGGCACAAAAATTAATTGGAATTTCGCTGGAAGGAAGTGTTGGGTAAGCCCCTGCCTTTAGCAACTCAGCCTCTACCGCCAGGGTCGGGCAAACAACAGAATATTCGTTTGGTACAAATAGTTAGAATAGAGAAACAAATACAATGCTGGAAATCAAAAACCTTCACGTCAAAATTATTGAAGACAATACCGAAATAATTCGCGGCCTGAATCTGTCAGTCAAGGCGGGGGAGGTCGCGGCAATCATGGGGCCAAATGGCTCCGGCAAATCCACCCTATCCTATGTTTTGGCTGGTAAGGATAATTACGAGGTGACAGAGGGCTCCGTTATGCTGAATGGAGAAAATATTCTGGATATGTCGCCTGATGAACGCGCCGTATCGGGCGTTTTTCTTGCCTTTCAGTATCCGATGGAAATCCCGGGTGTTGCTACCATGAATTTTTTGAAAGCCGCCATGAATTCACAACGCAAAGCCTGCGGTGAAGGGGAGTTGTCTACACCTGATTTTATCCGTCTGGTCAAGGAAAGTGCGGGCAAATTGGGCGTTAGCATGGATATTCTGAAACGTGCGCTTAATGTCGGATTTTCCGGTGGAGAGAAAAAGCGGGCGGAAATCCTGCAAATGGCATTACTGGAACCATCATTGTGTATTCTGGATGAAACTGATTCCGGTCTTGATATTGATGCCCTCAAGATTGTTGCGGAGGGGGTTAATGCCCTGCGCGATGAAAATCGGGCATTTTTGGTTATCACACATTACCAGCGATTGCTTGAGCATATTGTCCCGGATACGGTTCACGTTCTTTATCGCGGACGCATCATTCAGTCTGGAGACAAGTCATTGGCTCTTCATCTGGAAGAAAACGGATATGCCGATGTAATCGCTTCGGCTGCCTGAAAATCGAACCGGTGGCTGATAAGAAACATAGCAGCTTAGGCCATGGCAGATTTTCAAGATCTGACCCTATTTTGGATAAAAGAAATGAATATACCGGTCAAACATACAACAGGCGAAGAGGCAGTTCTGAGCCTTTTGCAAGATGCTGGCCCGCAAGCATCCCATGTACTTGAATCTATCAGCCAACGCGGACTACCGACCAGGCGGGTGGAAGCCTGGCACTATACGGATCTGCGCAACCTGCTTAAGCATTATCCGGCTGTCGCCAGTAGCAGTGAATCTGCAGCGAAAAATGCGTTGGCGGCCTGCAAAAATCCTTTACCTTGTGTTGAACTGCCTATTATCAATGGGGGCTATTGTGCCGAATTGGCAACTACCCTGCCACAAAAGATGCTGGTTGCCAGTCAAACCCAAACCGTTGATGCAACCGATATTGCGTCAGATGACACAATAGGTTTGTTGAATTCCGGTTTGGTCACCGGTGGGTTGACAATTGCAGTCAACGATGATGCGCATATAGATGACCGGATTTGTTTGTCACATATTATGACCGAAGAAAATTCCGCTGCCTCACGCCACAACGTGAAAATTGGCGCACGCGCCTCGATAACGCTGATGGAAAGGCATCTGACGACAAATTCGGCGGCAGCTGTTACCAATACGGTTTGCGATCTGGAACTCGCAGACAATTCGATTGTCACCTGGGTGATTGACCAGCAGATGTCCGAACTGGCGACCAGGTTCGGTCAACTGAATGTGAAACTTGGAAAGCAGGCGGAACTGACAATATTGTCACTTAATTCCGGTTGCAAACTTGTTCGCCAGGAAATCAGGGTCGAGGTGTTGGGTGAAGGATCCAGGCTAAACATCAGTGGGGTCAATCTGATAGGCCATGATGCCCATATTGATGTGACAACCAAATTGGATCACCTGGTGCCCAATACCGTTTCGACTGAAACATTCAGAAATGTGGTTGCCGGTAACGGTCGTGGTGTATTTCAGGGTCAAATCAATGTTGCGCAAATTGCCCAGGGGACAGATGCACGCATGGCATGCAATTCACTTCTTCTTAGTGATGCATCTGAATTCTCCGCCAAACCGGAGTTGGAGATATTTGCCGATGATGTTCAATGTGCACATGGGGCAACCGTAAGCGATATTGATGAAAATCATCTGTTTTATCTGATGGCTCGTGGAATTCCCGAAAAACTTTCCCGTGATATGCTGATCAAGGCTTTTGTAGCCGAAGTATTTGATGGGCTGGCAGTTGAGCAGATAGGCAAAGAACTTAACAATCGTATTGACAACTGGTTAGATAACAATGGCTGATTTGGCAGTAAAAATGAAATCTGTTGATAGTTTTGATGTTGAAAAAATCAGAGCTGATTTTCCTATTCTCTCACGTCAGGTTTACGGAAAACCATTGGTTTATCTTGATAGCGGTGCTTCTGCGCAAAAACCAAAAATTGTAATAGATGCCATTTCACATACCTATGAAAATGAGTACTCCAATGTTCACAGAGGCCTGCATTACCTGTCCAACGCAGCAACTGATGCCTACGAAAAGGCTCGTGAACACGTTCGGAATTTCCTGAACGCCGATAGTGTTGACGAGATCATTTTTACCAAATCGTCAACTGAAGCGATCAATCTGGTTTCCTACGGTTTTGGTGAACCTAGTATTTCTCATGGTGACGAAATTGTAGTGTCGGTAATGGAGCACCATTCAAACATTGTGCCGTGGCATTTTTTGCGTGAGCGCCATGGTGCCGTTTTAAAATGGGTTGAAATAAATCAGGATGGATCATTTGATCTGGAGCGGTTTGAAGCAGCACTCAGTGACAAGACAAAACTTGTCGCTATCACCCATATGTCAAATGTGCTGGGCACAATTGTTCCCATTAAGGAGATCTGCCGGATTGCTCATGAGCGTGGCATTGCGGTGCTGGTTGATGGCAGTCAGGGGGCGGTGCATTTGCCGGTCGATGTGCAGGATCTCGACGCTGATTTTTATATCATGACCGGCCATAAACTTTATGGCCCATCCGGGGTCGGAGTACTTTATGGCAAGCAGGATATCCTGAAAACCATGCGCCCGTTTCTTGGTGGTGGAGAAATGATTGTCGATGTAATGCGTGACAGCGTTACCTATGCTGATCCGCCGCATCGATTTGAGGCGGGAACGCCGCCCATCGTCCAGGCTATCGGACTGGGGGTTGCACTACAATACATGCAGGACATCGGACGCGAAGCGATACTTGTTCATGAGAATGAATTGCGTGACTATGCCCGTGAACAGCTTTTGAAAATTGATGCACTTCGTTTGTTTGGTGATGCTGATCAGGGCAGGGGCAAAGGCGCAATATTCTCCTTTGAACTGGAGGGCATTCATGCGCACGATGTTTCCATGGTTATTGATCGCGAAGGCGTAGCGGTGAGAGCAGGGACCCATTGCGCGCAAACCCTGCTGGAGTGTTTTGGTGTTACCTCCACCTGCAGAGCCAGTTTTGCCATGTACAATACAAAAGCTGATGTGGATGCGCTGGTCGCCGCTCTTGAAAAAGCCCGAAGATTTTTTACGTAGAGTATTTTTGATGAAATATGAATCGTTTAACGGAAGTTTGCCCGATGCGCAAGCATCGCGCTACGCTCCGCGCCTGACCGAGTGGACAGATATGGGGCATCAAACAGTTCATATTTCATAAAAAGTGCTCTAAAAGCTGATTTGGAATAATTTTGCCTGAAACAGGAGTTGGTAGTGACCGAAACAGATCAAATAAATGAAAGTGACAATGCTGGAAACCTGGCTGATTCAGTCAAGCAGATTAGCGGCGAACACGTTCCAAATTCAGTAGCGATTGTTGCAGGAGAAAATACCCCTATCCCTGCTGCTGAAATTGACCGTATGGCTACTGATATTATTGCCGCCATAAAGACGGTTTATGATCCGGAAATTCCCGCGGATATCTATGAGCTCGGCCTGATTTACAAAATCGAATTTGAGGACGACCGCTCAGTAAAAATTGACATGACCGTAACCGCGCCGGGCTGTCCTGTTGCTGGTGAAATGCCAGGCTGGGTGTATACAGCCGTGTGTGTTGTTGAAGGTGTGATGGATGTTGAGGTTGACATGGTCTTCGACCCGCCCTGGACGCCGGATCGTATGTCGGAAGAAGCCCAGGTGGCCATCGGCTGGTACTAAAATTTCCCCAAACCTCTGGAAGAGACCTCAAGGGTGCCTGAGTGTTGTGTGGCACTCGTGGCGAGGCGCAAAACGGTCGATATAGCCGCAATTTCATTAAACAACCAATGATGGAATTGGCCGATTGGGCATGCTGGAAGTTTCCGGAAGCGTGGTGGTCAGCTCAGCGGAGAGGCTGTGTGAAAACTCCGGCTGAGAAATTCTTGGTAGAACGTTATTCTGTCAAACAGACTCACATGAAACACCGACGTCTTGGGAGCGCCAAAAGCATTGCAAAAACAAAAACCCATTCTATTGGCGCCGCAAGATTTCGGGTTTTCACACAGCCTCCGGACCTTGGTGGATTTGGCAGATTGGCAATTTGGGGGGAAGTGGACTTTGGGTTCATTGACATGATTTTCAGGTGTGGCGTCAAAGCGGACATCTCGTTTTCAATATGGAATTCGACAATCCATCACTGCGAATAGTGGTGAATTCGGACCCGTCATACTCAGGCAAGACCGCCATGTCTTGGTGTAATCGGGTCAGCCTGATGTTGCTGTATTCCGCTGTTACTCGCCCCACAAACAATAAACTACACTTCAAACTACCCTTCAAGAGTTTATTAAAGCTACAAAATATGATAAGCTTAATTGTTGTTTATAGAACAAGAATTGTTGTTTATAGAACAAGAAAGAGTAAGGTTTGGAAAAAACAATCCCAGGACGACGACGTCTGCGTGTTTATTCTTTTGATCCGAGCCTGGCATCGGACCTCGTGACATGGGGTATTAATCAGATCGCAATCGACATCCCGTGGGAAACCGACGAAGCTGGTGAAAGCAGTTTGAAGCCCGGCCCTGTGGGCGAGTATATCGAGGTCGTTGACTATGATCCTGCCAGCGGGCTTTTCTACAAACCGGTCGATCTGAATGATCGCAATCTGCTGGGCCAGGATGGCCTGCCTGCCTCCGAAACCAACCCTCAGTTCCATCAGCAAATGGTCTATGCAGTGGCCATGGCCACCATCGACCATTTTGAAATGGCATTCGGGCGTAAAATATTCTGGTCGGACAAGATCACGCGTAAACCGCGCTACCGTGAGCAATTTGTGCCGCGTCTAAGGATATATCCGCATGCATTACGGGCGCGAAATGCTTACTACAGCCCGGCGAAAAAGGCGCTGCTGTTCGGGTATTTCCCCGTCACCTCGAAGGACAAAAACAATACGCCCGGAACCATGGTGTTTACCTGCCTCAGCCATGATATCGTGGTGCACGAGATAAGCCACGCTTTGCTGGACGGTATTCATCCACGGTTCAACGAGCCTTCAAATCCGGACGTGCATGCGTTTCACGAGGCATTCGCCGATATCGTGGCGATCTTTCAGCGGTTCTCCTACGAGGGTGTGCTGGAAAGCCAGATTTCGCGCACGCGCGGCGACCTGGCCGGAGAAAGCCTGCTGGCCCAACTTGCGCAGCAATTCGGCCGGGCCACTGGGCGCGGTACTGCGTTGCGCGATGCGTTGGGCGGCATCAATCCGGAAACCGGTGCCTGGGAATCGCGCCCGCCGAACCCGTTGGCTCTGGAAGGAATCTATGAACCCCACGCGCGCGGCGCCATCCTCGTTGCCGCCGTCTTCAGGGCATTCACTTTAGTCTACCACCACCGCGTAGCTGACCTGTTCCGCCTTTCAACCGGCGGAACCGGCATTCTGCCGGATGGCGAGATTCATCCCGACCTTGTCGGCCGCCTCGCTGGCGAAGCGCGCGAAATCGCGGCCCGCATCCTGCGCATGTGCATTCGCGGTCTGGACTACTGCCCGCCGGTAGACCTGACGTTCGGAGACTACCTGAGGGCCGTCGTCACTGCCGATCTGGAACTCAATCCTGAAGACCGTGACGGATGCCGCGTTGCGTTTGTACAGAGCTTTCGCGAATGGGGAATCGCCCCGGCCGGTATCCGTTCGATGTCGGTCGATGCCCTGATATGGGATGATTATGAAACTGCCGGCGCCAAGCAGACGATACGCCAAATGCAAGGCACTGGCGATGGGCGCTCCAAAGAGTCGCGGCCTGACAGCCGGTTCCTGAAAATGGAGCAGCGCAAGCAACGCGAGATACTGAAGAAACACAGTAAATCGCTGGTAATGGGCTATATGGAAGGCCCCGAAGAAGAAGACGGTCCCGCCCAGCGTGCCAGCCGGCCCAAACAGCGCGGACGGCGGAAAATAAAGACCATCGGTCTCTGGGGCGACCGCAGGAAGATCTGGGATGCGATCCAGGACAGCACCTTCCCGATCTGGGCGTGGCTCAATGATCCGGACAATACCCAGGTTGCCCGCGTTTTGAACCTGATTCTGGATGCTGATCAAGCGCCACCTACCGTTTTCCGGAATAGGCACGACAACCCGACGGTCGAAGTGCACTCTGTCCGTCCGATTATGCGCCGCCCTTTCGAGATGAATGGTGAAGTGTCGCTGGTGGTCGAAGTACTGCAGCGGCGCAGGGGCTTTTTTGACAGGGAGGTACAAAAAGAAATGGATGCAGCCGGGATGGTTTACGATTACGAGTTCCAGGGCGATTTTATCTATAGGGCCGGCAGCACCTTTTTCCTCAATCCCGAAACCATGGGCATCTATTCGGTGATCAAGACCCCCGGTACGGTTGCCAGCGATGAGGAACTGGAAAGGATGCGATCCTGGATTACCGGCGAAGATTTGCCCCTGCATCATGCCTTCGATAGGGGAACGCTGAGTCTGGATGAGGGATCCGACCCTAGTCACGAGGTAACTGATCCCAATCGCGACGAACCCTTTGCCATGTTGCACGAGCACGACGAGGATTAAGCCGATGGCACGCACAACCCGAAGAAGAAGAACTCCGGCGGCCCAGATGCAGGCACCCAAAACCGGTGTTAACGTTCGCATGTACCGCCAGGGCCATGGTGACTGTTTCCTGCTGGCCTTTCCCCGCAAAGGCGGCGGCGATCCTGTCTACATGATGATCGATTGCGGTTACAAACCCGGTTCCCAGATCTCGGACCGGGTAAAGGCTACCAACGTTGTCAAAGATATCGCAGATGCGACCGGAAAGAAGCTGGACGTTGTTGCGGTGACTCATGAACATCAGGACCACGTCAATGCATTGACAAAATTCAAGGATTTCGACATCGGCGTTGCGTGGTTTGCCTGGACGGAAGACCCGGATGACGATGACGCCAACGAACTGCGCCGGCGCCACACGGATCAACTGCTCGGTCTGATCGGTGCCCGCAATCAACTGCATAGTCTGGCGGCAGTGGATGGTAACAAGAACGCCGAAAGTGCCCAGGCCCGGCTGGACCAATTGCTGATGCTGGAACTGGGTGGCGAAGACGAAATGTCGATTGTAAGCGGGGCATGGCTGACGATGGGCTTCGGCGCCAGTTCCTCGTCCGACCCATCGAAATCTCAGAACAAACGGGCGATGGAAGTAATCAAGGCCAGTGCAAAGCGCCGGATCGAATATATCCTGCCACATGACGATATTCTCGAGGTTCCGGACGCCGAGGGAGTGCGGGTCTTCGCTCTGGGGCCACCGAAGAATGACGATCTGCTGAAGGACGAGGATCCGAAGGGGGATTCTTCATTCCCCGGCCACGAGATCGCCTCGGCAGGCTCATTGTCCTTCTTCGCAGCAGCACGGGAACGCGGCACCACTGCGGGCGAGGCCGGAACGCCCTTTGCGGTTGAATACGGACTCGCAAAGGATGACGCACTCAATCCGAATCCGACAGGTCAAGACGACCCGGAGCGTCTGAACCGGTTTTTCGGAGACCATTACGGCAGGGACGACAGCGATGACGATGACGATGTAATTGCCTCGAACGCCAAATGGCGGCGAATTGACGAGGAATGGCTTTATGCAGCCGAAACCTTTGCGCTGAAACTGAACCGGGGGATCAACAATACAAGTCTTGTTCTGGCTTTCGAACTGGTCCAGACTGGGAAAGTGCTGCTGTTCGTCGGCGATGCTCAAAACGGCAATTGGAAATCCTGGGATGACGGCCACTGGCTGGAAGGAGAAGACAAGATTACTGCAAAGAATCTTTTGGAGCGGACGGTGCTCTATAAAGTTGGCCATCACGGCAGCCATAATGCTACCCTTAAAGGCAAGCATGCCAGCAACTATCCCAATCTCGGCTGGATGGGACATGGCAAGTATGCAAAGGAATTCACCGCCCTGATACCTGCCAACAGGTCATGGGCTCTGAAAAAGGCCAAATGGAACCATCCCCTGCCGGCAATCAAGCATGCCCTGGAACGCAAAGCCAACGGTCGCGTGCTGCAGTTGGATACCGGTTTGCCAGCTAAGCCCGATGGTGTTCCAGACAATGAATGGAAGACTTTTGAAGCGAGAACCAAAGTAACGGAGCTCTATATCGAGTATCACGTTCCCGATGAGTTCTAAACCGGATACTCTAGACCTTGCTTTTTTGATAGGGTAGTTTTCCCCTGTCCAGAGTTGAATCGTAATGCTTGCGGAGGGCTGCATCACTTACTGCATACCCCCAGTTGATTAGCCTCTCTTGAAGCAAGTCGGGCATTCGCTTCAGCCGGGTAGGCACTTGCGCAAGATCTGTGGAATTTGCAAAGGGTGCCGATAGAGCAGCGTTCTCGCCGCTTGCCGGTAGCCTGTAGTCCTCGATATTGGTGCGAATGCCCCAATATGTGCCTTGGCGTGTGCCGCTCTTCAGGGAGTCGATCAACTGCCTCTTACGCAGACTGCGGACCTGATTGTCAATTACATCCAGTACCCGCTTGCTCTGCCGAACCCAATCGTGCTCGGGATCCTCGTCAGCCAGCATTTTTCCGCCGCCATCGGACACGAACACCGTTTTGTATCGTTTCCAGACTGTTTCCAACCCGAGATTGTCGTAAACACCGCCATCGGTCAAAACCAACTCTTCGATGAATGAACCGTGCTGAAGATCCTGACCGGAACCAGGCGTAAAATCGTCCGGGTTAACGTCTATGGTACATGGAGATAATACAGGCGGAAATGCGGATGACGCTGCAACAGCTGCTGCGACAGATAATTTCGGGTGCTTAATCTCTCCGATTCGATAGTCCCTCATATAAGGCTTTGAAAATCTGCAAAGTGCACCGGATTGAAGGCTGGTTGCATTGATTACAAATCTTGGATTATCGGGAAAGTCCTGCAGCGTCTTGTCACTGTACAGATGCTTCTTGTAGGAACTGATAATGTAGTCGGATATGGAGCCTGGCAGCAGAATTCCACCGCCGATTGCCCAGCCATCGATCGTGGTACCAGCAAGTGCTCTGATCGGCTCTACCACAGCCGGGATAAAGTCTTCGGCAATTTTCTCGGGTTCGAAACTCAGCTGATTCCAGGCCAATGCAAGTTGCCCGGCGGTAATTGAACCTCCCGATACGCTGGATATCCTCTTGGCATTCGCCAGAATGCCAGCTTCGTATAAACGCCAAACGGCTCCGAGATGAAATAGCATGGCACGGTAACCGCCACCCGACAGACAGATTCCGATACCATCTTCAACCGGCCTGTCTTCTGCTTCCGTGGTCAGTTCAATTGGCATGTCGTTTCCTAACTGAATTGGAGAGCATACAATGACTTACCAGTAGCACCAATATATTTCATGTGCAAATTTGTCCGGTAATCAAGTTCCAAATAGTATTCCCCTGTAAAACAGGAGCATGGAATATCAACGATGCAATATCTTTATTTGGAAACCCTGGAGGCTGTCCCTGAATTGAGGTTTTGTCAGCCATGAAATGTGTATCGGACGGTAAGGAGAAACGCCAATGTCCGATATACACCGTCATGATTTGAAGCTTGAAACCTGGGTGAATTTGTGACCTTTGATATTGCAGGTGAAGGGAAAGCGCGACCGCAAGGGGGAAGATAACCTTCTGTTTTTCAACGCGATTTTGCGGAAGTTGTGCGCCGGTGTTCCCTGGTGCAATTTGCCGGAGGCCTATGGCAACTGGAAAACCGTCTCCAACCGGTTCTATAACTGGCGCAACACCGGGGTGTGGGAGCGGCTGCTTGATCGTATCGCCAGCGAGCCGGGTCTCGAATGGATCATGATCGACGCCAACCACATCAAGGCCACCCCATGCAGCCAGTGCCAAAGGGGAAAACAGACGCTTGCACGCACCAGGGGCGGGTTGAATACGAAGCTGCATCTGGCTGTCGAGGCCCATGGATTGCCGGTGCGTATGTCGGAAAAAGCCCAGGTGGCCATCGGCTGGCACTAAAATATTCCCGGACCTCTGTAAGAAACCTCAATGGTGCCTGAAGGTTGTGTGGCACCCGTGGCGAAGTGCAAAACGGTCGATATAGCCGCAATTCCATTAAACAACCAATGATGGAATTGGCCGGTTGGGCATGCTGGAAGCTTCCGGAAGCTGAAGGTCATCTCGGCGGACTTTGCTGTCATGCATATTTCTACACTGAAAGGTCGCTTTTGGTTTGCGTGAACGCGGAAAATGCTATTCTACCACGTAAGCTGGCACAGGTGCCCGCTTGTCACGCCAAGCTCTACCTGTCTCTGTAAATGTGATAAGCTGATCAATCCGCTGCGCAGTATGTTGCTCAAACCATTCGTCTAATTGTGCGATAGCAGGACCGAGTCGGTTGGGCCAAAGCGGTGCAAAATTTCGGCAACTTTTGATCGAGCTACGCAGCGGAGTATATTGATAGGGCGAGCCGTTAAGAAGAACTTCTGTGAGACCCGATATCGCAAGTCCACGTGCGTACACAGCAATTACTTGCGAACCAACTACGTTCCATTGAACTGGGCCGCCTTCCATGGAAAGATACAAAACGGTAGGCTCGTTTCTTTTGACGACCACATCAATTTTTCGAATTGGGTCATTTCGATTACGACTAAATTTTCCTTCTGAAAGTGCGATTGCGGCAACATGGGCATCCTCGCCATTGGAGGTCACCCGGCATCCTTGGCTTGCAATTTCCAATTTATCGAAATTCGCGGCGGCATTGATGATGTCTCGCTCATCTCTGGGAACCGCCCGGGAGATGATGTTCACCCTGCAAAGATTGCTATTGAACCTGTTTCCCCGCGCCGGTTTGCTGGCTTGGTCTTCAAAATATAGACAAACTGAACGGCCGCTATTTCCATTCATTTCCGGAGCCGAAACTCCTCTGGCTACCAACAAGGCTGTTGGGGGTAATTCCGCTGGCAAGGTTATTTTTTTGTTACAATGTAATCAACTGATGGGATCAATAAGAAATCTGGGTCAAAACGACTGCGATAGCGTTTGCTGAGTGTTTCCCCGTAAGTTTGAACAATATGCTTGTTGTCATCGGAATTAGCAGGCAGTAGTGCACCTGATTCCACCAATTTCTCTAGTCCTGGGCGCCCTGGCAATACTTCATAGGGTTGCGGATGGTTTCGTGAAACGACCAAATGTGGATCTATTTTGACGATGGTGCCCGAGGCTTTAGTCATTACAATCGATATGGTCCCGCCAGATTTGGTCCCCTGGCTTAAATATCGCAAATCAAAATCAACATTTCGTTGCCTAGGTTGCGTTGGTTCCGGGTGAAATGATGGCCGCTCGTGAAACCAAAATCCAAACCCCATCCCTTCTCCAAACCATTGGGCAGGGGTGCAAGCTTTGAACATGCGGGTACAAGAGGTTTGACCAACACTGCTTAATGCCGCTAAGTCGGGTGATGTGAAAATAACACGATCCTTGGGAAGACCAATAACCCCTGCACCATCTGGACCAATCCCTGTAGCTCCCAAGACAATGGCCTTCGAGACTTTTCTAACGTCTCCAATAAACCTCCAAATTGTCTGCTCATATGCACTCAGGACAAGATAGTTTTTCGAGTTGTTTTCAGCAATTTGGATAGTTACAAGCTTTGTTCGTTTCTTTGGTTCTCCCAGGTGGTGCGATGACAGCTCGGATGGTCCGCGTCCATGAACAATTGTTACTTTCTCATCTGCTTCTGGTAAGGGAATTACGCAGCTTGGAAAGTGATACCTTTCATCGTCTGCTCCAGGGCAGGCCAGGGCTGAACCACCGAAAAAAAATGCAAAGAATGAGATTGCTATAAGTGTGCGCATATTGCGGTCTCCTGAATAATGAACGCTATAACACGAAACAGTTTCAGTCTTGAACCGTGTTTTCAGCTATCGAAGTGTATTGCGGACATTCACCTTTGTTCAAAATTGCAGCACTTTGGGCTCGGAGCCGACCTTGCGTCAAACCCGCCCCACATCTTTTGGTTGTATACACCTATTGGGTGACACGCAAATACCGTCATCTGCGCTGCAAATTATCAATGCAACCCACGCGTAATATACCTCATTTCCCTGTAGCAGGCCG
>JAAEMP010000197.1 GCA_024225445.1 Hyphomicrobiales bacterium
GGCAATGTCCCGTTCGATGTTGAAAAGCTGGCTGCGGGCGCTGCCGGTTAGGGTAAGTTATGCGGCTTTGGCTTGGCGGTCAAGATTGGCGTTTTCCTGATGCCGCTTCTGATGAGCCAACAGCGCTGCCCGCAGTTGCGGCAACTGTTTGTAGGCTCTGATCCGCCGGAACCCCTTTTTTGCTTCCATCATGCCAGCCGCCGTCCATCGCAGGGCCATTTTGGTATTGCGCCAGCGTTTGACATTGCGGGTCACGCGCCGGATCGTGCCCATCATGTTTTCAATGATGTTTGTGCAAGCCAGCGAGCGGCGCAGTTCTTCAGGCAGGCCAAGCCGAGTGACGGTGAGGATGTCATCGATCCCCTCCAGAATGCTGCCCGAGACACCTGGCGCTTCTTCTTCCAGCCGCCTGGCCAGATTGCGCAGCAGCTTTTCACCCTTGTCGGCATCGTCCATTTCCCAGGCTTGCCTCAACGCCTTTTTGGCCGCCCCATGAAAACCCTTTGGCAGCCGATCAATAATATTGCGCGATTTGTGCACCTGACAACGCTGGATCGGCGTATGCTTGCCAAACGTGTTGCGAACCGCCTTTTTGAGCGCCTTTGCGCCGTCAAGAATGAACAGGCGGCAGACCTTGGGATCAAGGCCACGCTCAACAAGATCGTCGAGCAAGGCCTGCACTGTCACCGTGTTTTCTGTTGCCCCTTCGATAACAGCCAGCGGGTGCTTGTGGCCGTCAGCATCAATCCCAACAGCAGCAATCATCACCAGTTCGTCCTTGATGTGCAACCCGTCGATCTGGATGACCAGCAGGTCGAGTTTTGACAAATCCTCGCTCATCCATTCCTTCATTTTGGCCGCTGACAGCGCCACAAAACGCCGCGAAGCCGCCGATTTCGAAGTGCCGTCGCCTTTCTCAACCGGAATATCACCCTCCGGCAGACGCACGGCGCGGCCAAACTTACGCGTCGAGACATTGATCAACATCAGGTTCATCGCCCATTTGCCAAGCCAATCTTCTCCCTGCGCTGCGCTCCAACTGGGCAGCGGAATTTCCTTTTTGTTCTTGTCGCGCACCCGTGGCCGCTTGACTTTCGTCTTGCCGCCGTGAAAACCAATCGGACCTTGCGTTGTGCCCCAACGATGGCCCTTGCGCTCCGTGTTGCGGGCATGGTGCTTGCCGCAAAGGGCGCCCGCATCCTCTTCAAGCATCTGCTCCAGCACTTCTATGCCCGAAAGCAGGCAGAAACGCTCAAAACTGTTTCGAACATCATCGAAAGCATCCTGCGGGCTTGGTAATGAACTGGCAATAGCGAGATGGCTTGTGTTAGTCTTGGTCATGGCGTTGTTCTCCTTTGTTGGATGAATCACCCCGAGCTTACACGCTCAAGGCGGGCAACGCCGCAACTCCTATTTCAACATCCTTCGGGACATTTCCGTACTCCCGGAACAGATCATAATAATTGTTAATATTTACGGGCGACCACTTGGGTGTTTCCCGCACCTCACCATCGTAATTTACGGCAATGAACATTTTCCCATGCGGCTTGCCATCACTGTAATCCTGCAAAGAGATTGGTGCTCCACCATCGGTTTCAACCATCACTTTGAAACTTGTGACTGCCGGTTTTCCAAGAGCACCACGCAATTTGCTAATTCGTTCTATTTCTTCATCCTCGGTTTTGCTGTTCGAAACCTCAATGATCGCCTGATTGACTGCGTCGGCCATAACATCCTTTCTTTGGCAAGAAATACCAACCGTGAGTATCAAAAGGAAAACAAATACTTTTGACATTAACTTCATTTAATCGACTGTTTTTTGAGTTGCTTCTCCAACCAAGTCAACAATATCGCTCGGTGCCTGGGATACACGTGCTCACC
>JAAEMP010000198.1 GCA_024225445.1 Hyphomicrobiales bacterium
AGTTGCGCCTGCCGTGATGACAGCCAGAGCTGCAACAGTAGCGATTGTAGTATTGCGTACTTTTGATGAGATGCTCATTTGACTTGTCCTTTCATGTATCAGTCAGTTTGGCAGTTGTTGTGAAGTTCGAATTTGAGTTCGCCCTTCCGATAACTAATAGATAGGTAGTAACTGCACCAGGTGTTGTGTAATTGGGCACAGATTGAAATAGAGTAGATATATCAATCGATTAACAGCATGACTTGATAGGCTTTCGAGCTTGGCGCCAGATATTTCTAGGATGGAAAAGGAAGATCAACGGGTGCAATAAAAACGGCCAATCTGGGAATTCCAGCATTAACGGTCACATTGTTGGCTACCGTCATCTTTATACGTCATTTGGCCGGGATATTACCAACAGGCATCCAGGGTCAGGCAACATGTTGTACATTGCGCCGACGTGTTTGACGCCTTGGCCGACTGGGTCGTGCATCCGGGGGTGGCGGGGCCGCCATCGGTCGGTCCGTAATATCCTCATAACAACCGAATTCTTTCGCCGCCTCAAACATGGCGATAACATTTTCTGGCCGGCACCCCGGATGCAGCGAGTTGGATGAACTGAGGACGTGACCGCCACCCGGTGAACCTTCCTTTATGCATTGCTTCGTCGCCTGGCGCACCTGCTCCGGCTCGCCGAAAACCAGAAGGTCGAGGCAGTCGACATTGCCGAACACACACATGCGCGAATAAAGATGAGCCTTGGTCGTTTTCATGCTCATACATTGCGGCTGCACCGGATGAAAGCCGTCGAATCCCGCTTCGATCAGATCATCCATAATCGACCACACCATACCATCGGAATGCTTGACAATCTTTCGTCCCATACCGTGGGCATGATCGACCATCTGTTTCTTGTAGGGCAGAATGAATTCGCGAAACAGTTTAACCGACAGCAGCGGGAAGTCGTTACCGCAAATATCGCCGTCAACCATGAAGAAATCCGCTCCGATAAATGCCGCTTCATCCATCAGCGCCTTGTTGAACCGGACGACTTCCTGCATCACCGCGTGAACCAGTTCGGGTTGCTCCATGAACGCGATCATCGTCTTGTCCATGCCGCCCATCACATTCCAGGCCTCCTGAAATGGCCCGTTCAGATTGAGACAGTGGGCCCGTTCGCTACCCAGTCGCGTAACGGTGGCCCGCAGTCCGGCAAAATCGTCGTTTTCGATGCGCGAAACCATGTCGTAGCCGCGCAGTTCTTCAAGCGAACTTACCGCCGGCTCGATAATGGCGGGCATGCCGTTCTCGCTCAAAATATACCCGCGTCCATATTTGTCGCGGCCAAGATGCTCGTTTACCGCTTCAAGGCCCGTATTATAGACACTTGATGTGCCATCAACGCCAAGCGCTTCCACTACCCGGCAGTAGAGGTCGATCGATTCTGTTGTCTCATCACCCTTGCGTAGCGTTGTTACACCCTGGTGATGCTTCAGGCCCAGAACATCGGCCACACCGATGGTTACCGCTTCATCGAACCAGTCCCATGTTGGCACGCGATCAGGAACACCCAGTTCCAGGGCAGTCATCAGGCGCTCTCTGGCATTCATTGACTTTTCACGCATTGTCTGAATAGGGCTGTATTGAATTTATCAGGCCGGCTCCAGATTCAGTTCAAGATGTTTTGATTTGCCGGCAAACAGCCGCCGCACCATCGGTTCGAAAAACTCCAGTGGTTTGGTATCGTAGTCGGGATCAAAAGCGCACTGGTCATATTTATGGCAAAAATATACACAGTCATCGTACCAGGGGTGGTCCTTGAACCGGTCCCGCGCATGGCGGTCACCACCAAGGTAGTGATTGTAATAATAACCCTGGAAAATGCAGTGATTGGCAACAATCCAGTGGACTCGCTCGCAAACAAACGGCTTGAGGATTGCCGCAGCCAGTTCACCATGGTTGTAGGGGGCAAGAATGTCACCCATATCGTGCAACAATGCGGCAACGACCATTTCCTCATCGGCTCCGTCGTCATATGCCCGGGTTGCTGATTGAAGGCAGTGCTGATAGCGGTTGATGGTATAGCCACCCCAGTCCACATCGAGCGATTTCAAATGTGCGAATATCCGGTCCACAAGATCTGCATTGAATTCCTCCTCCAGTTTCACCAGATGCTGGAACTCTTCTTTTGTCCCGTCCTCCATACGTATCCAGTTCACTTGCATGACATGCCTCCTGTAGCTGTTGTTTCTGGTTGATCTGCAGTTTACGCTGCCCAACTGTCTACACAAATTGCTTTGACAAGAATATCAAATTGATATTATCAATTTTGATAGAAATTGTTTATGGAATTTGAATGCATCTGATCAACTTGCGCACCTTTATTATCGTGTCGAGAACTGGCGGGTTTCACAGTGCTGCCGAGCGGCTCAATGTTACCCAGGCGGCAATCAGCGCCCGGATAAAGGCACTGGAAGATCATCTTGGCCAGCGTTTGCTGGAACGCGGGCGAAGCGGCGCCACATTGACCGGGGCCGGACACCAGCTTTTGCCTCATGCGGAAAGTATTGTCAGGAAGTGGAGCCATGCAACAAACATGCTGGGCGTGCCGACTTCCAGAACGGTTGAATTACGCATCGGTGCACAGTTCAGTATCTGGGCACAGTTTATTCTGGACTGGGCCGCGTGGATTGCCGGCGCGCTTCCCGAAATTGAGCTGGAACTGAGTTTCGATTTCAACACCGATATGCTGAAAGCGGTTCAGGACGGCAAGCTGGACATTGCCATCACCCCCGCCACAACCTCCGAACAGGGCGTGCATATAATATCGCTGGCAGGCGAGAAGATGGTGCTTGTGGCGCAGCGACCTGTAAGGTTGAAAGATGAAAACATGCCGGTTTATGTACGACTGGACTGGGGTCCCCAGATTAACGGCCAGATCGCCCGGGTAGAGCCGCGCCTGCCCGAAAGCAAGCTTTCCATTGGCAACGGTATGCTGGGGTTGCGTTATATTCTGGCACACGATGCTTGTGGCTACGTGCCCTTGAGGGCAGCGGCCCAGTTGCTACAGCAAAAGCAGCTCTACCGGGTGAAACGCGCACCCGGTTTCAAGACCACCGGGCATATCGTGTATTCAGAAGACAATTCCAATCATTTGTTCGTGGAGCGGGCGATCGAAGGCTTTCTAGGCACTTAAACGGGTCGCAAAAAATTGACGCAAGAATGAATATTGCTGCACCAGTCTGTGAATCGCCAGGAAAATTTTTCCAGCAAGCAATCATCGCTGGCGCGCCAGGAATGCGAGGCGCTCAAACAGTTGCACGTCCTGTTCGTTTTTCAACAGTGCACCATGCAACCGGGGCAGGGCGTTTTTCGCGTCGCCGCGCATATCTGCCGGATCGACATCATCAGCCACCAGCAATCGTATCCAGTCGAGTGCTTCAGACGTTGACGGTTTTTTCTTCATCCCCGGGGTTTCGCGTATTTCGTAAAATTGCGTTAGTGCCTCGCTGACCAGTCTTTGTTTGATGCCGGGATAATGCACATCGACGATCTGTTGCAGGACTTCAAGGTCGGGAAAGGCGATATAGTGGAAGAAGCAGCGGCGCAAGAATGCGTCCGGCAGTTCTTTTTCATTATTCGAGGTGATAATGACTATCGGCCGGTGTTTGGCCTGGATTGTCTCACCGGTCTCGTAGACATGAAATTCCATCTTGTCGAGTTCCTGCAGCAGGTCATTTGGAAATTCAATATCGGCCTTGTCCACCTCGTCAATCAGCAGCACCACGCGTTCATCTGATTCAAACGCCTCCCACATTTTGCCTTTTCGAATGTAGTTTTTCACATCATGCACCCGCTCATCGCCCAACTGGCTGTCACGAAGCCTTGATACGGCATCATATTCATACAGGCCCTGCAACGCCTTGGTGGTGGATTTGATATGCCACTCCATCAACCGCAGACCCAAAGATTGGGCAACCTGGATTGCCAGTTCGGTTTTGCCGGTGCCCGGTTCACCTTTCACCAGCAGCGGCCGCTCAAGTGTGATTGCTGCATTTACCGCGATTGTCAGATCATCGCCAGCCACATAGCTGTCTGTTCCAGTAAAATTCATCAGCTTCCTCAAAATCAGATTGAAGCGGGACCTTATGCGCTGGAGAGCATTTTCACAACTGTTCTTTCGTATATTTTTTAGGGCTTTAATGGTCTGAAAAAGGGCAAAATATAGTTGGTATATTAACATCAACTTTCTTTGATTTCCATGTTGCAGGGAGCAAGTGAAATGGTTATACAGGCCCGACAACGATTGGGGTGTAGCCAAGTGGTAAGGCAGCGGTTTTTGGTATCGCCATTCGCAGGTTCGATCCCTGCCACCCCAGCCACATATTCTTTCACCAGCTTTTGGTTAGATCAGCAGATGATGGCAACAATGGCAATCATTTGAACGGAGCAGCAGTTTACAAAAATGGCCAGTTCAATGGCGATGCATTTGAAATGTTAAATGATGCCCATAGAATTCGGCCACTTCGTTATCCGACAATTGCCGCCTCATGGGAGCGCAACTGGACCGGTATCGTGCCATTCCTGGCCTATCACCCGATGATCCGGAAGGTCATTTACACCACCAACGCCATCGAGGCCGGTATCCGCCAGGTCCGCAAAATCATCAAAACCAAAGGAGCATTCCCAAATGAAGACGCCGCCTTGAAAATTATCTATCTGGCCTTGCAAAACGCCCAGAAGAAATGGAAAATGCCACTCAGAGAATGGAAAATGGCCATGAACCAATTCGCTATCATATTCGAAGAAAGGTTCCCAAAAAATTGAGAACCTAAATTAACTTACACACATAATCTGACACCCTCTTCGTGGCCAAGACTTTGCAATTCACGAGCCCAGTAATGCGCACTGCCGCACGCTTCCATGCCAATCACGCAAGGTTCAAGCCCGGCAAAGAACGCAAGCAACTGCCCACGCCGCAGCCGCTTCTTCAATACCGGATTGC
>JAAEMP010000199.1 GCA_024225445.1 Hyphomicrobiales bacterium
ACGCGGCATGGCTGGATCAGGGTTGCCCCCATTGTCCAATATTCCCCACTGCTGCCTCCCGTAGGAGTTCGGGCCGTGTCTCAGTCCCGATGTGGCTGATCATCCTCTCAGACCAGCTATTGATCGTCGCCTTGGTGAGCCATTACCTCACCAACTAGCTAATCAAACGCGGGCCCATCCAATGGCGATAAATCTTTCCCCCCGAAGGGGCTTATTCGGTATTAGCACAAATTTCTCTGTGTTGTTCCGTACCACTAGGTAGGTTCCCACGCGTTACTCACCCGTCTGCCACTCCCTCTAAAAGAGGGCGTTCGACTTGCATGTGTTAGGCCTGCCGCCAGCGTTCGTTCTGAGCCAGGATCAAACTCTCAAGTTTGAAATGAGATTTTGAACCGGCTTAATCAACCGATTTGTAATAAATCAGTTTGGTCACGCATATTTTGTTTAAAAACAAAAATTGACGAGAACATATATAAACACACCATTTCTCAAATCCAATTTCGAACACAAGCCCGAAACCAAAATCTGATCCATGTTTGTTAGTAACATTCTCGAAACGTGTTTGCCGAAGTCTCGTAACGACCACTAATCCAACAAGTTGTCTTAGTGATCCGCAGGACTCCGCCTTCCACGTTTCTCTTTCTTCATATTCAATTGTCAAAGAGCCGATTCAGTAAAAGACCGAAGGTCAAAACCAAATCGCGCAGCAAACTGTTTTCCAGTCATAAAGGCCTTGGCCCAGTTGCCACTAGTTTCACGCAAAAGCGCTAAACTTTAAGATTTCACGAGAGCAAGCGATGTTGTCGCCAGCGGCGCGCCGCCCTCGTTGTTGAGGTATATAGTCCCTCACCAACCGATAAGTCAACAACAAAATTAGAAAAAATGAACTTTTTCTATTCTTTTTCCATAACTCCGGAATATGTTGTTTTTTTAATCAAAATGCCCGAAATCTGTCACGGTTTGCGTCTAGACGTATTTGAATATACAACAAACTTGCTATCTAGGCAAACCAGAGTGTCTGCTTCGCTGTAAACTAATAATATAAATCACCAATTGAAACGTTATCGCCAACCATGAAATCCAGCACAGCGCGTACAGAAAACTGGTTTCTCGGCGATTTGGAACCCATCAGCCAATCCAGACGCGACAGCACCCCCGATCGTCGCCAAATCAGCTTTAGATGGCTGTCGGGATCGATTCTCGCAGGCGTAACATCATTATTCCTGATGGGCGGAGCCTTGTTTGCAGCATTTGATGGTCGCCAGCAATTCACCGTTCCTGCCAGTTCATTTCTGTCAGACCAGCATTTGTCATCCAGATCCTCAAATGGAATCGAGGCCAGTAAAGGCAATCGGGTCGGATTGGAGCGAAGAACCATAGATGAAACCTCAAATATCATGATGGTTCCAACGATCAAAAGGGTTAATGACCGTGATGTAGTCAAAGTCCGACCGTTTATGGTGTTGAAAGCGCCATTGGCCATTGCCCCCTTAAGAAAAGTCACCTACCCGGAATTTAATCCGCTGGCTGTATTTTCAGACTCCGGTGATTCTGAGTTGATATCCAAATCAAGTGATTCCATCTATGGGGCAGAAGTTGAGAGTGAAGTTTCAATCAAGGTGACAACCTTTCCCTATGAGAACAGTCAAATAGTCCTGGCCTCTCGTCAGCGCACCATCGATATTGAGGAATTTGTGCGCCGGGCAGGTCCGGGCCTCGAGGGAAATGCTAACACTGTTGCCTCATCGTCCAATATTGATCCAAATCGCTTTTCCAAAAGCGGTGATGAGCCTTTGATAACACCAGGCGTTATCATCACCGCTGAAAATGTCTCCGTTAAAAACAAAATCCACCCTGAGGATTTCATCGGTGCACGTTATGAGGACCGTATTATAAGAGTACGTGCAGATTCTACCCTGGCAACTATCCTGAAAGCCGAGGGCATGGAGGAACCTGATGCTCGGGAAGTTGAAAAAATACTATCCGCAGACCTGGGTAATCAGGGCCTTGGTCGCGGTGACAGCATCAGACTTGCCTATCGCGTTTCACCCCAATCAGTTTCAATATCCCGGATTAGCTTGTATCGGGGTGCCAGCCACATTGTCAGTATTGCACGTTCTGACGAAAACCGGTTTATTTATTCGCAAGAACCAGCCCGCCCACCGCAACTGGCAACAGGTGTCAAACGACAACAAACCGTATCACGTGCTCGACTGCCCAGCGCCTATGATGGTATCAACAGAGCCGCCCTTTCCGAAGGCCTGACCGATGACCTAACCAAAATTCTGGTACGAATATTTGCTTTTGATATCGATTTTCGCAACAAAATAACACCATCAGATGAATTGACCGCTTTTGTATCCCTGGAAGAAGGACAGGTTGCTCCGGGTAACAATTCGGAAATTCTGTTCACTTCCATCAAACTAGATAAGACAACACGCAAATACTACCGTTTCCGGGACTCGGCAACAGGTCATGTCGATTATTATGATGAAACCGGTAAGAGCGCCAAAAAATTCCTTTTACGAAAACCTGTTCCAAATGCTCAATACCGTTCAGGATTTGGGTTTCGCCGCCACCCAATATCGCGTGCACGAAAAATGCACTGGGGAGCAGACTGGGCAGCGCCGCGAGGCACCCCTATTATTGCTGCCGGAAACGGGATAGTTGTCAAATCTGGCTGGTCAGGTGGGTATGGCAAGCAGACGGTTATCCAGCACGCCAATGGCTATAAAACCTCATATTCTCATCAAACCGCGATTGCCAAAGGCATAACCGCTGGCAAAAGAGTGCGTCAGGGGCAAATAATTGGTTATGTGGGAACAACCGGATATTCCACCGGCCCTCACCTGCACTATGAAGTTGTGGTCAATGGTAATAAGGTCGACCCCATGCGTATCCGCTTGCCAAAAGGAAAAATTCTCAAAGGTGAAGAGCTGTTATTATTTGAAGCCGAACGCGACCGCATCGACATTTTATTGCAAAAACGCGAAAATGACGCAACCCGACTGGCCCTGAATTAGAGTCTTTCACAGCTACGCTGAACCATTTGACAGGTTTTTGTTAACCTGCAGTTGAACGTTTGTTCGTTGCATCCATCACTTCGTCCAGTGTTGGCCGGTCTTCTTTATAAAATACACCAAGAGCAGGCGCATCATCATGGGATGCCTCAGCCATTGCGCCCATTAGATTGCCGCTATCGTGATCATCTGGAAGATCGCGCACCTGCATCCCCAGATTGGCATAGGTCCTGTCAGTTTTATCAAAGGTGACACATGGGGAGAGCACATGCAGATATGAAAAGCCACGATGGTTCATCGCCGTGGCAATCATGTCAGCCAGATGGTGGGGTCGCCCGGCATAGGCCTGCCCAACCCAACTGGCACGATAGCTCAACAGCATCATCAAAGGATGCAGTGGCTCGTCCCCATTTTCATATGGTGTGGTCGATGTTCTGAAACCAAGTGCGGAAGTTGGTGATGTCTGACCCTTTGTCAGACCGTATATACCATTGTCAAAAACGATATAGGTCAGATTGATATTACGTCTGGCGGCGTGAGGTATATGGCCACCGCCAATGGCAAAAGCATCCCCGTCGCCACCCACTGCGACAACGGTCAATGCATCATTTGCAAGTTTTATACCGGTGGCCACCGGCAATGTGCGCCCGTGTAATGTGTGAAAACCGTAAGTGCTGACAAAGAAAGGAAAGCGCGATGCGCAGCCAATCCCCGAGACAACAACAACATCCTTGTAATCAATGCCCAATCGATTGAGCGCAAAGGTAAAGCCTTCGGCCACACTGAAATAGCCACAACCCGGGCACCATGTCGGCAAGGATTTTGAGCGATAATCCTGATGGCCGTCAGAGCGTATCTCTTCAAGCTTTTCCTCAAGATAGACAGGTTTAAGAGGGCGGTTCATGATCCTAGAGCCTTTTGTTTTGGTGTCGCGGACCCGGCCAGTCGTCGAACCTCGGCTAATATTTCTGCGATAACCATCGGTGAGCCGGTAACATGGGACAACCGCGTTACCGGTCGTCCAACGGCACCCGAAATCAGGTTGGCGAACTGGCCTTCGTAATTCAATTCGGGCACCAGAATCTCTCGGCAATCGTCAAAGAAAGCCACTATTTCATCCATTGGCAATGGTGAGAGCATAACAACCTTCATGGCTGAGCAGCGAATCCCCTCCGCCTGTGCCTCAAACATGGTTTCCAGTATTTCACCAAAAGTGGAACCCCATCCCAGTATACCGACATCAACAGGGCCCTCGTCACCGAAACGTTTACATACGGTCAGACCCGGAAATCTGGTGGCACTGTTCAGTTTCTCATGACGTTTGATACTCATTACCGAATGTATGGCATCATTGGGACGACCCTGTTCATTGTGCTCCAGCCCAGTGATTGTATGCATCAGACCCTCCTCACCTGGAAGAGCCCGCGGCGAGATATGATTATAAGTCAGCTCGAAGCGCTTGTAGATATCACCTTTGGCAATCTCAGGTCGCAAACGGGGTTTGGGAGCAAAAGTATTTTCTTCGGAAGGTATGACCGTCTCGTAGCGATTTGAGAGATAAAGGTCGATCAGCAATATGACAGGGGTCTGGTAGGTTTCAGCAATCTCAAATGCCATTCCGGCACAACGATAACATCCTTCAACATTGGTTGGTGCCAGAACGATACGCCTTGCATCTCCAGAACCACCATAAACGGCAAGATTAAGATCGGATTGTTCCGTCTTGGTCGGAAGCCCCGTTGAAGGTCCACCTCGCTGGCTGACGACGACAACCAGCGGAACCTCCGCCATGACACCAAGGCCCAGCATTTCGCTCATCAGGGCGAGACCAGGTCCTGAAGTTGCGGTTGCCGCGCGTGAGCCAGCATAAGCAGCGCCTATAGTGGCGGCAATTGCAGCAATCTCATCTTCCGTTTGCAAAAACTGTCCCCCACGCCGAGGTATCTCAACAGCCAGTCGTTCCATGATGCTGGTTGCCGGAGTTATCGGATAGCCGAAATAACTCCCAATTCCGGCTTCCAGAAAACCACGCACGATTGCTTCATTACCCGTCATCATGACTGCATCGCTGCCATTTGAATAATCACGTGGTTTGCCAACTGCCACATCATCGAGTTTGAATACGGCACCACCGGCTCGCATACCCGCATCAAAAGCTTTTGTATTATCGTCAATGACGATCTGTGGCTTTGTAGCGAATTTGGCCGCAATTACCCGGTGAAATACCCTTGCAGGCATATCATACAATCCGGCGATAAAACCCAGAACAACGATATTGCGTGAACGGGCCGAATTGGTTGCCTGTTCGGAAATCTGTCGAATACTGAAAGCATAGGGAACCTGGGCCGGCTTTATATGTGCACTGATATGACGCCCTTCAGGAACTCGGGCAATCAGGCTGTCTTCAAAAACCACCGCACCATAATCACGAACCTCGCCAACATGGGGGATGGCATGGTTGTCATTGAGTGAAATGAAGATATCGGATTCACGCTTTAGCGAATAAGTTTGCTCACTCGATATTCTGATGCGCGAGATACACTTGCCGAAGCCACGAATTTCAGGCGGATAGAGATCAAAGGCAATGACATTGTAACCCATCAAAGCTGCTGCCCGTTTCATGATATCGCCGGAAGCGATTGTACCATCACCAGCTGAGCCGCAAATTGCGATTTGAATGTCCGTGTTGTTCATGTCCTTTGTCATCTTCAGCGTGTCCAGAAAGTTGAACGCAGATTACCATCATCATCAATATCAAGACGATCTTCCACTTCTACATCAAATATCTCATGCGAACCTGACATGTTTCGTGCGGCTAGTTCACCCATCACACGAACATTTTTCCAGCCATGGTAAAATTTATAGATCTTTTCCTTGTCATGCCAAATCTGACAAATATCACCAGCAGCCCAGATTGTCTCATTGGTTGTCCGCAATTCCGGGTTGACAAGAATGCCACGTTCAATGTCTACACCCGCGCCCAGCATAAACTCAACAGAAGACGAAAGGCCGCAAAACGACATCACAACATCGCCGGTGATCTCAGTTCCAGATTCAAGTGCAACCGCGCGACTGAATTTCTTGTTTCTGGTATCTAATACACCAACCGGACGTTCATCAGCAAATATTGTCATCCCCTTGTTTTCAAGTGCCTTTAGCAGACGCTTGCGCTCGACAGGTTCCACCACATGTGGCCAGAAAGTCTGCTGATTGGCTATCAGCACCACGCGGTAGCCTGTATCAAGGAGTGTTAAAGCCAGATCAATGCCAATCATGTCGCCCCCGATTATGATGGCGGTACCCCCCTTCGGCAAAGCCCTGTAAACGCGCATAGCCGCTTCAAATGACCCAAAACCGTGCATCAAACCAACACTGTCGATGAGGTTTTCGGCCAGATAGCTGCGTCCGCCGGCGCAAACCAGCAAACGATCATAGGCAACGTCTTCCTGATGTGCCAGGGAAATGGTTTGACGCTCTCCATCAACGTCGACAACACGACTAGAGCGACGTAACTTGATCCCCAGTTCATCATAACGGGCAGGCGGCACAGCAAGCAATTTCCGCCAATCGTGATGACCGCGAAATACCCCAGGCAAATCATAACGGTTATAGAACGGCAAAGCATCAATTGTAACCATGGTGATCATGCAATCTGCATCCTCACCCCTTAGGGTCATTGCAGCACCGTAACCGGCACTGCCACTTCCGATAATAACGTGATGCAGGGGTGCGGTCATTTTCACAACTCCCGCATAACAAGTTGATTACGGGTGATGGAAATGCATTTTGTCGGACAGACAAAATAACAGGCACCGCAGCGAATACATTCCTTATTGTCAATCCAGATGGCGCCAATTCGGTCCCACCGACTGGTCTCCTGCAACCCTCCATAGGTACCATCCTTATTGATATCGATACCTTCGACCATCTTGATGCAGTTTTTTGGCGCCACTTCGATACAGGCGCGGCAATAGATACAATTATCGACATCAATCTTGTAATGGAGATTGCACAAGTAACAACGCTTGGCCTCCTCATGCGTAAGGGCATTATCAAAACCGATATCGACTTCCTGGTCCAGACGGCTTCTGCGCTCCTCGACAGCTTCTGTTGGCATATGATTTCTGGCGATAAAATCGAAAGCGCGCTCCCGCAACGGTTCGTCCACAGGCTCAATGCGCACTGACTGTTTGCGACGGGGTTTGCCCATCAGCCAACTGTCAATGCCAAGGGCCACCTCGCGACCCTGACCAACAGCTTCAATGACAGTGCTTGCTCCCTTGACGTAATCGCCGGCAGCAAATATTCCATCCAGCGAGGTCATGCCAATTTCATTGATGGCAGCGTTGTTCCAGCGATCCAGTGCTATTTCGCAATCAAGATAATTATGATCGGTTTTTTGACCAATAGCGATCAGCAGTGTATCGCAGTCAAATTCAAATTCGGATGCCTTGATGGCAATCGCTTTGCGCCGGCCATTATCGCGCCAGCCACCAAGTCGGTTCTGGATAAATTCCACAGCCCTCAGGCTGCCGGCACTGTCTCCAAGCAGGGCAACAGGGGTGCGAAGCCCATGCAGGGCGACGCCTTCGCGCTTGGATTCGAAAATTTCATCCTTTGTAACCGGGATATACTCCTCCGTCGTACGCAGGTGAATGGTAACTTCCGCAGCCCCCAGCCTGCGAGCAACGCGGGCACAATCCAGCGCAGTAAAGCCTGCTCCAACTACAGCAACTCGTTTGCCAACACGCTTCTTTTCGCCACGGTGCATTTCCAGCAGAAAGTCAAAACCATATTCAATATTGGCAATCTCGTTGATGCGTTTGTCATCCGGATCTTTGCGAAGGGGCAAATCGGTTGCCGCCATGCAACCAGTTGACAACAATACTGCATCAAATTCAGATCGCAGACTCGACAACGGGATCTCACCCTCACCATTGCCGATGGTGACACCAGTCTTCAGATCGACACCCAACCGCAGCGCATTGTGTATCTCTTCGCGTAAAATATCTCGCGGCAAACGAAATTCCGGGATACCGTAATTCAACATGCCACCCGCCTCCGCCTCGCGCTCAAACAGCGTGACATCATGGCCCATCAAAGACAGATCATGTGCCGCTGCAACGCCAGCAGGACCCGAACCGACGATAGCTACTTTCTTTCCTGACGGAGCATAAAGACTTTCATTCAGTCGATGGCCCCGGTCTTTCAGATCAGCGGCGGCCCTTTTCAGATGACAGATGCTTACCGATTCACCATTACCAGGCCATCCGTGACGGCATTGATCTTCACAGGGGCGCGAACATATTCTGCCCAAGACCCCTGGAAGCACATTGGCCTCCCGGTTAATTTCATACGATTGGCCATGCTTGTTTTCCATGATCGCCCAGATATAGGCAGGAATATCGGTACCGGCCGGACATGCCGTCTGACAGGGAACGTTCTCGCGAACCCAACCAAAATCGCGTGGATCATCGGAATAATGCACATCGTCCAGACCGACGCGATTGCCGCTGCGTTTATCCGAATAGAGGTTCGATTCTTTTCGTTCTCGCCCAGACAATGACATTCTCTCATGAAGTATTCCTAGGGTGACCTTAGATCAACTCGGTTCGTTCTACCAGCGATAATTTGCCATATTCGCAGACAGATTAATGAATGACATTGCCAAACAAAACCGCCACTGCACTTTATCACTCATGCAGTGACGGATATTCGGTTATGAAGACTGCTTCAGGCAGCTTTCTCGCTTTCGACATCATTCTGGCCAGGGTCATCAACCGATACATCATCCTGACCGGTCTCCACAGCCTCTATCACAAGCTGACTTTCGCCTGCACCAGCACCGTTGACAGATTTTGCCCCGACGCTGACACTGACTTTCATACCATCATGAATGGTACCAGACAGGATTTCTTCTGCCAGAGCATCCTGCAGTTCGGTTTGAATAACACGCTTCAGTGGCCGGGCACCGTAAGCCGGCTCATAACCGCGGTCAGCCAGCCAGTTGATCGCATCGTCCTGTATTTTCAGAACAATTCTTCGGTCAGACAGCAGACCTTCCAGTCTTTCCAGTTGAATGGAGACAATTTGTGCCATGTCATGACGTTTAAGGCGATGAAACAGAATAATCTCATCAATACGATTCAGGAATTCCGGTCTGAAGCTGGATTTCACAATATCCATAACCTGACCGCGCGCGGTTTCAGAATCTTCATCATCACCGAGTTGAACCAGATATTCTGATCCCAGATTGGAAGTCATGATGATCATCGTATTACGGAAATCTACCGTGCGACCCTGCCCGTCGGTCAATCTACCATCATCCAGCACCTGCAGCAGTATGTTGAATACGTCGGGATGGGCTTTCTCGATCTCGTCGAATAATATTACCTGATAAGGTCGCCTGCGCACCGATTCTGTCAATGCGCCACCCTCATCATATCCAACATAACCCGGAGGTGCACCAATCAGTCTTGCGACCGAATGTTTCTCCATATATTCCGACATATCGACTCTGAGTAACGCGCTGTCATCATCAAACAGGAACCCGGCAAGTGCCTTGGTTAATTCGGTTTTGCCAACCCCGGTTGGACCCAAAAATATGAAGGAACCTATCGGCCGGTTCGGATCTTGCAGTCCGGCGCGAGCCCTGCGAACTGCTTTTGACACGGCTGAAACCGCTTCACTTTGCCCGACAACCCGTCTGGCAAGTTCCGTTTCCATGCGCAGCAGTTTGTCCTTTTCACCTTCAAGCATTTTGTCTACGGGAATTCCGGTCCAGCGTGATACCACCTGCGCAATATGTTCAGGCCGCACTGCCTCTTCAACCATTGAGGGTTTGCCTGATTCATCGCCAGCATTTTCCATTTGCTCAAGCTGCGCTTCCAGCTCCGGAATTCTTCCATAGGACAATTCGCCTGCTTTCGCCAAATCGCCAACACGCTGCGCCTGCTCCAGTTCACTACGCGCATTGTCCAGACTTTCCTTGATATCACGCGCGGCGGACAATTTCTGTTTCTCAGCTTCCCATCTTGCTGTCAGGCTATCGGCTTTTTCCTGCAGGCTCACCAGTTCAACTTCCAGGGTTTTGAGCCTCGCGGCAGAACCCTTGTCTGTCTCCTTCAGCAAAGCCTCGCGTTCAATTTTTAACTGGATAATTCTACGGTCAAATTCATCCAACTCGTCAGGTTTAGAATCCACCTGCATACGCAGACGCGATGAAGCTTCATCCATCAAATCAATCGCTTTGTCAGGTAAAAACCGGTCAGTAATATAACGATTGGAAAGATTGGCAGCTGACACCAATGCGCCGTCACTGATTCTAACACCATGATGCAGCTCGTATTTTTCCTTGATCCCGCGCAAGATTGAGATTGTATCCTCAACACTGGGTTCACCTACAAATACCGGTTGGAACCGGCGGGCCAGAGCAGCATCTTTTTCGACATTTTTTCGATATTCATCCAGTGTTGTCGCGCCAACACAGTGCAACTCACCTCGTGCTAAAGCCGGTTTCAGCAAATTGGACGCATCCATTGCACCTTCGCTTTTACCAGCACCGACAAGCGTGTGCATTTCATCGATAAACAGAACAATCTGTCCATCAGCACTTTGCACTTCACTCAATACTGCTTTCAGGCGCTCTTCAAACTCGCCTCGGTATTTTGCGCCAGCAATCAATGCGCCCATATCAAGTGAAAGCAAAGATTTGTTTCTCAGAGATTCAGGAACATCGCCATTGATAATACGAAGAGCCAGTCCTTCAACCAACGCTGTTTTACCTACACCTGGTTCACCGATCAGAACCGGATTGTTTTTTGTACGTCTCGACAATACCTGAATAGTCCGCCGGATTTCCTCATCGCGACCGATAACCGGATCAAGCCGACCTTCACGAGCATCTTCCGTCAGGTCACGGGCATATTTCTTCAGCGCATCATAACCGGCCTCTGCATTTGAACTATCCGCCGTTTTACCTTTGCGCAGATCTTCAATTGTCGAGTTGAGGGAACTGGCAGTCAAGCCACTGTTAGACAAGATTTCGCATGTTTCAGCTGATTTTTCAATGATCAGTGCGAGTAGCAAACGCTCAACTGTAACAAAACTGTCGCCGGCTTTCTTGGCAACTTTTTCTGCGCCAGCAAACACTTTTGCCAATTCCGGGGAGAGATAAAGCTGGCCGTCCCCACCACTCACAGATGGTATTTTTTCAAGTCGGTCTTCGACCGCCCGAAGCGCATCTTTGGGTTTTGCACCAGCACGCTCCATCAGTGATGCCGCCAACCCTTCCGGGTCTTCCAGTAACACTTTCAATATATGCAGCGGGTTAAAATTTTGATGATTGGAAGAAAGCGCCAGAGTTTGGGCAGATTGCACAAACCCTCTCACTCGATCCGAATATTTATCGAGATTCATAATATCAACTCCATTACATTCTTACGCCCTTCAATAGGCACGCAGAATTGATTTGGCAGAAGTCCCCGCTTATGCGGCGGACCAATTCAACTTTGATATATGTATATACATCCCGAATGTTAAGGGCATCGCGCAGAATTCTACCCAACAATTACTATCAGGACACTGGAGCCAGACTAATCGTTACTCTTTTACTGGTGGTGGTTCGTTATCGCTTTCATTTTCCATTGCAGTCCCAATCAGGCTACTTGGCAATAAGGCAGCATCTTCACTCACCCCTTCTGTCTGTACTTCTTGAGATGAAGAAGATTCTTTAGCCTTTTCGGAAACATCGCGAGTATTTCTCCTCGTGGCGACAGGCTTGCGTCCGTTGCGGCGAGCACGGCTACGTTCCATTTTGTCAGTTGTCTCCGCAACAGCTTCCTCCCCGTCATTACTGCTATCAGTTTTGTTAATTGCCGACTTTTCTTCTTTTAAGATAACCTCGGCCGGAACGGTATCCAATTCAGGTTGAGGACCATTACCGCGGGATTTCTCATTAACCTCACCAACCTCATTGTTTGTTGCATCATCACCATGAGTACTATTGGATGCTCTGCCATTTTCGCGATGCGAATTATTTTGAGCACCAGCTTGTGGATTATTTTGCTGGCTGGCAGCAATAATACGAAAATAATGTTCTGCATGCTGAAAATAATTTTCAGCCATCACCGTATCACCACTGGTTAATGCATCTCGTGCAAGAATGTTGTATTTTTCCGCAATATGATTTGCATTACCCCGAATTTTCACATCCGGTCCATTGCTTTCAAAATTACGGGATAGAGGGTTGGACGATTTACGTCCACGATTTCGATTTCTCGATCTTTGTTGTTGTTGCCTCATTGGCTACTCTTTAATTTCCATTGTTTGGTGACATTGTTACTGGGTATTTTACTGTTGGCTGTCGCAAGACGACTGTAATCAAACAGCTTCGCCTTCTTCTAAATAATTCAATTTGTTTTTACCAATTGTGGCCTGATCCAACTAAGCGACTGCCGAAAAACCTGCTTCGCGCTTGTTACCTTGACTGATCGCACCAACTTGATTTGTGCTCTAGTAACACTAATTTTAACGATTCTGAGAATAAACGATTAGGCGAAATCCATTTTAGAAAAATGATATTCAGCATGAATTCCTATGGCGATTTCAATCGTTACTTCTGTTTACTCTGTTCTTTCAACAATTCCAAGCTTTTTCTTGAACATGCTGGGTCCGACACCGATAAATAGCGCGCTGTTGTAATCTCAATCACGCAATTTTTCTCCCATTTGTCACGGTTCAAAAACCAGAACCCGGTCGTTTGCTCCCGAATCTTTGATTAATCGTACGAATTTCCAATTCGCCTGTTTTGCCAAACCGCAAATCAATTCAGCCTGATCATAACCTATTTCCAGATAAAGTTTACCCGTTTTAACAATTTTCTGTGAACATTGGGTAAATATCTCCCGGTAAGCGTCAAGCCCGTCATCACCACCATCCAGTGCAATTAACGGATCACAGTCTTTGACTTCGCGAGCCAGCGTTGGAATGACTTCAGATCTGATATAGGGAGGATTGGAAACAATAACATCAAAATCTTCGTCGATATCGGCGCACCAATTGGTATCAATAAATTTTATCCGGTCATCTACACCATTGGCCACCGCATTTTGCTTCGCCATGTCCAGTGTATTTTGATTGATGTCAGTGGCAACACCGGTAACTGCTGGCATATTATATAACAGGCTGACAATAATGGCACCGGTACCGGTGCCAATATCCAATATCCTGACAATATCACCATTTCGATGTTGAAAATCAGCCAGCACAACGTCAATTAATGTCTCGGTATCTGTGCGCGGTTCAAGTGTATTTTCAGAGATCTTAAACTGCAATCCGTAAAATTCCACTTCTCCTGTGATACGGCCAATCGATTCACCGCCTCTGCGCCTTGAAATCAAATCCAGTAAATTGGCAATTTGGCGCTTATCTGTTTTTGAAGCCGCATTGCTGATCAGTTCGACAGCGCCAATTTCAAATACATGACAAACCAGCGAACGCGCCTCCCGTGAATACTCACAAATTCCCGATTTTTTCAATTCTGCCGAAGCAAGTATCAAAGCTTCGCCTAATGTTAATGATTGGGATTGCGACAATTCAGCGCCTGTAATTTTTATGGTTCAACATTTGCATCAAGATAATTCCGGCAAGGCAGTCTGAATATTATTCGTCTTCTATCGCAGATAACAACTTCGCCTGATGATCAGTAACCAGAGCATCGATAATCTCGTCTAGTCCCTCACCCATGATAATTCGATCCAGTTTGTACAAGGTCAGATTTATCCGGTGATCAGAAACCCGTCCCTGAGGGAAGTTGTAGGTCCGAATGCGTTCTGAGCGATCTCCCGAACCCACTTGTCCTTTACGTGCTTCAGCACGTTCATCATCAAGTTTCTGGCGCTCCAAATCATATAGTTTTGCCCGCAGGGATTTCATCGCATTTGCTCGATTCTGGTGTTGTGATTTCTCTGAGGACATAACAACAATACCCGTTGGAATATGGGTAATTCGAACCGCTGAATCTGTCGTATTTACGTGCTGACCACCAGCTCCCGAGGCGCGCATTGTATCAATGCGAATATCTTCACCACGTATGTCAATATCCACATCTTCAGCTTCCGGCAAGACTGCGACGGTTGCAGCTGAGGTATGAACCCGCCCTCCCGATTCAGTTTCCGGAACCCTTTGAACCCGGTGTACGCCGGATTCAAATTTCAGTCGGGCAAACACACCCTTGCCGTTAATGGACGCAACGATTTCTTTATATCCCCCAACATCTCCCTCGCTTTTGGAAAGAACTTCCACCTTCCAGCCCTTGGCTGCCGAATGCCGTTCATACATTCGGAAAAGGTCCCCGGCAAACAGCGCTGCCTCTGATCCTCCTGTCCCGGCTCTTATCTCAATCACCGCACTTTTATCGTCGGCAGAATCACGTGGCAGCAACAGTCTTTTAATTCGTTCCTGTGCTGCCGCCAGTTTTTCTTCAAGTTCCGGTTTTTCCAACTGCGCCAGTTCGGTCATTTCCTTGTCAGTTGTCACATCAGTCAAAAGCTCCAAAATCCCATCGAGATCGCCCTGAATTGAATCAAGCTCCTTGATTTGCTCAATTACCGGCTCAAGACCTGCATATTCTGATGCCAGTTTCACATAGGTTTCAGGATCAGGGTTGGCCACCATTTCATTTTGCAGAACATGATAGCGGCTCAGTATGGAATCTAGTTTTTCGCGTTGTAACATTTCTACCTGCACATGAAACAAGGGTTAATTTATGCAAATTCGGAATTTTGCCAATTATTGGAGTTCAACCCGAAACTCCGAACAGATTTTAACAATAGAGCATCTTTCATAAAATATGAACCGTTTGATGTCCCATATCGGTCCACTCGGCCAGGCGCGGAGCGCAGCGCGATACTTGTGAATCGGGCAAGCTTCGCCGCAACACCAATGGGGACTGCGATGGGCCGATACGGGGCACACTGCTTACTATGGAAGTTGTTGAAAACATGCGGCAAACGGGCCCATCGAAATTGTCCACCTGCAGTGTTGCATTTCGCTTGTTGTACCCCGGCAACCCAAAAAACCATCTTGCGCACAATTCGCCTCGCAGGTGAACAATTTCCTTTCGGTCAAACGATTCATATTTCATGAAAGGTGCTCTAATAGGTAATACCATTCGAATCCACAAAATCCTTAAGCAGTTCTCGCAAGGTCTGGCCGCCATCAACCTCATCAATAGCAGGTAACAGGATTTCTCGTAACTTGCCGATATCCAGATTGCGTATCATCGACTTGATTGGGCCAATCGATGCCGCTGACATTGAAACCGACTGATAACCAAGCGCAAATAACACCAATGCACCCATTGGGCGTTCAGCAAAATCCCCGCACAATGAAAACTCCTTTTTATGGCGAATGGCACTTTGTGCGATGATTTTCAAAGCCCGTGCAAATGGGCGACTGACCGGGTCAAACCGATCAGCAATGATATTATTGCCACGGTCACTTGCCATCATGAACTGAAATAGATCGTTTGAGCCTACAGATATAAAATCCACCGTATTCATCACTTCATCGAGTTGATACAATATCGAGGGAACTTCGATCATTGCGCCGAATTTGAAATTTTCGGGCAACTGATACCCAAACCGCTTCAGAACCTCAATTTCATGGTCAATAATCACGCGCGCTCTTCTGATCTCGTGAACTTCGGTCACCATTGGCAGCATCAAACGCAATTCTCTCCCGGATGCCGCTTTCAAAAGCGCCCTTATTTGAGATTTCAGCAAACCGGGGCGATCCAACGCCAAACGCACGGCACGCCATCCCAGGGCAGGATTTTCCTCATGAACGGAACGCAAATAGGGCAATACTTTGTCACCGCCAACATCAAGCGTCCTGAAAGTTACAGGCAAGTCCTTTGCCTCATCCAGCACCTGTCGATAAAGTTCTTCCTGTTGTCCCGGTCTTGGAAAACTTGCGGAAACCATGAATTGCAATTCGGTTCGAAACAAACCAATTCCGTCTGCCCCGGACGGAGCAAGCTGAGGTAGATCAACAAGAAGCCCTGCGTTCATCTGGAGCTTGATCTTCATCCCATCAACGGTGACAGCACTAAAATCACGTAATTTCTCGTATTTTCGCTGGCGCTCAGCCTGAAAATGGATTTTATCCGAATAGGAAAGTTTGATATCACCGCCAGGCCTCAGATAAGCAACCCCCTCCTGACCATCAACGATCACTTCATCGCCATTTTCAACGCTGGAGATAATCCCAGCAGCGCGTCCAACTACCGGTATCCCCAGCGCTTTTGCCACGATAACAACATGACTTGCGGCACCCCCGTCTTCCAAAATTAAGCCACCGAGATTTTCTTTGGAATAATCCAGCAATTCTGCTGCGGCCATATTACGGGCAACTACAATTAACTTCCGCTGTTTATTGCCCCCTTTTTCAGATTTCCCTGAAGGATTAAGTATTTTTGCATTTTGATCTTCGCCGACAAGTTCGCGCAGCAAACGATAAGCCAAATCATCAAAGTCACTCATGCGATCACGTATATATGGATCACTCACACGCTGCATTCTTGCCTGGTGATCACTTTGTACTTTTTCCACTGCCGCTTCTGCCGTCAGGCCATTGCGTACAGCTTCTCTCATGCGCCGCACCCACCCTTCATCATTGGCAAACATCCGGTAGGTATCCAAGACTTCCCGTGTTTCTCCATGTTGAAGCAACTCATTTCGCTCAAGCATATTGTCTATTGAGATACGCAGTTTATCCAGCGCATCGGAGAGCCGCTGTTTTTCGACCTCAAAATCTTCGTTAAACAGATTGGTGACGACCACACGTGGCGCATGTAAAACAACGTTACCAACCCCTATGCCTTTGGCAAAACTGGATCCCCTGATAGTGCGTGGCCGGTTGATATCCAGCTCACTGCTGGTCGAACCCAAACCTTTTAACTCTCCTGCGGCGATCAACTCGGCCAGCACCATTGCAGTAGTTTCCAGAGCTTCAATCTCATCATCCCGATAGACACGTTTATCCTTGTTCTGTACTACCAGGACCCCCAGAGAACGCCCGGCACGCAGGATGGGAACACCCATGAAGGAACTAAATGATTCTTCGCCGGTTTCTGGCAGCAGCGCAAATAAGGGGTGTTTTTGTGCATCCTGGATATTGAGTGGGCGGGCACTTGCCGCAATGGTCCCGACAAGACCTTCGCCGACTTTCAGTGACACCTCGTGCACGGCTTCGGGATTCAAGCCCTTTGTTGCGTATAACTCAAGAATATCATTGGTTCGCAAAATGTAGACAGAGCAAACTTCTGCCACCATATTTGCCGCAATATGATCAACAATCTTGTCGAGTTTTACCTGAGCACCTAAAGATTCTGCCATCACCTCCCTGAGACGTTTTAGCAGCACCCTTGGCCCGGTTTCCATTGGCTTCATAGTAATCCGTATTCTAAGAACCTAATCGGAATATTTGGGTTTATTTTTCGTCCAGTCCATATTCCTGATGGAGTGTTCGAACTGCAAGTTCGGTATAATCAGCGTCGATCAAAATGGAAAATTTGATTTCCGAAGTTGTGATCGCCCGTATATTTATGCCTTTGGCAGCCAAAGCTGTAAATGCCGTTGACGCAACGCCTGCATGGCTGCGCATACCAATTCCAATGACGGAGACTTTTACCAGACCCTTTTCATTTTGAATGATTTCATAACCGATCTTGTCACGTGCATCCTCCAGCACACGCATTGCTTTATCGACATCACCATCAGGCAATGTAAATGTCATGTCAGTCTTCGAGCCGTCCTCGGAAACACTTTGAACGATCATATCCACATTAATATGGCTTTCTGCCAGCGGTCCGAATACTGCGGCTGAAACACCCGGAATATCGGGTACCCTGCGCAATGATATCTGGGCTTCATCCCTGGTATAGGCAATACCGGTTACAACCTGTTTTTCCAATATTTCTTCCTCACTGCAAATTAGGGTTCCGGTGAAATTATTTTGACTGATAGCTTGCGGGTCCTCAAAACTCGAGCGAACAAACAGTCTGACATTATTGACCATAGCCATTTCCACTGAACGCACCTGCAGTACCTTTGCACCCAAAGAGGCCATTTCCAACATTTCCTCAAATGACACCCTTGCTAGTCTGGCTGCCTTTGGTTCTATTCGCGGATCGGTTGTATAAACTCCGTCAACATCGGTATAGATATCACATCGATCGGCTTTTACTGTTGCTGCTATTGCCACTGCACTGGTATCCGAGCCACCGCGTCCAAATGTTGCGATACGATTATCGGGTCCGATACCCTGAAAACCTGCAATAACTGCAACCTGCCCGATTTCAAATCGTTCGATAAGCTGATTTCCATCAATCTCCGCAATGCGCGCGGCACCATGAGCATTGTCAGTTCTCACCTGAATTTGCCAACCTAACCAGGAACGCGCATCTACTCCCAGTGATTGTAACACAATCGCCAGCAATCCGGCAGTCACCTGCTCTCCCGATGAAACGATAGTATCATATTCTCGTGCATCGTGAATGACAGCTGCCTGGCGTGCCCAGGCCACCAGCTCATTCGTCTTGCCGGACATGGCTGACACAACAACTGCTACCTGGTTGCCGGCATCAACCTCGCGTTTCACATGTTGAGCCACATTTCGAATCTTTTCGATATCGGCCACCGAAGTGCCGCCAAATTTCATCACGATACGTGCCATGGTAACCTGTTGATATAAGTGGTATTTACGAAAACCGGAAAAGGTAGCTTGTTCGCATTTCGATTGAGTGATTTTCACCAGAAATTGAATCCGTGCCTTACTAGCCCAGAACTTATATTCCTGCAAGAAGTAACAGGTTCATCCGCACCAGTTCGTCAGTAAATCTGAATGGTGGCTTGCTTTTGATTAATCAATCAGCCAATTTGAAACCTGTAATAGTAACAAACCAGATTTCAACAATGACCAATCTTACCCGATCCACAATTGATCAAGCTGATGTTGATCGATTTTCCGCCATGGCTGACGAATGGTGGGACCCGACAGGTAAATTCAAACCGCTGCACAAATTCAATCCTGTCCGCCTTTCATATATCAAGCAAAAAGTTTGTGAAAATTTTGACCTTGACCCAAACCAGTCTGAACCATTCAGGAATCTGACAATTCTGGACATCGGCTGCGGTGGCGGCTTGTTGTGCGAACCCATGGCTCGATTGGGTGCAAAAATTACTGGCGTGGATGCCTCTTCAACCAACATTGAAATAGCCCGAATTCATGCCCGCCAAACCAGTCTCGATATTGACTATCGCGTCAGCACATCTGAATCCCTGAACGAACACGGAGAAACCTTCGACTGTATTCTGAATATGGAGGTAGTCGAGCATGTAGCGGACGTAGATTTGTTCATCAACTCATGCGCCAATATGGTCAAACCGGGCGGATTGATGTTTGTGGCAACAATCAACCGGACGTTCAAAGCCAATGCGCTGGCTATTTTCATGGCTGAAAATATTTTGAAATGGCTTCCAAAAGGAACCCACCAATTTGAAAAACTGGTTCGCCCCGAAGAACTGGAAGTTCCATTGAATAATTCCGGGATGCAAATCATCGACCGTACCGGAGTGTTCTATAATCCTATCACTGACAAATGGGATTATTCAAAAGACATGGACGTCAATTATATGATTCTAGCCCGTAGATAGTAATGCATCCAGACGCCAGCATGGCGGAACCCGGGCAGGTTCCGCCATGCTGGAGCACTTCCGGCTTGGATTTACCGCATTGCAAAAAAATGTGAAAAAAATCACGCAGCCTTTTCCGAATTATCATCATTCGTTTCCGAATTATCATCATTCGTTGATGTGGCCGCTACCGGCACTTCGGCTTCATCGGTTTTTGGGCCACGTTTTGGTGCAAGGGCCAGGTTTTTTTCGATCAGCGCAACAGATTCGGTAGCGGAAATCTTGTTAACTGCTGAAATCTCTCTGGACATGCGTTCCAGCGCCGCTTCGTAAAGTTGGCGCTCGGAATAAGATTGTTCAGGCTGATTTTCCGATCTGAACAGGTCACGGACAACTTCAGAAATTGAAATCAGGCTCCCTGAATTAATCTTCGCTTCGTATTCCTGAGCGCGTCGGCTCCACATAGTACGCTTGACCCGGGCCCGACCACGCACTGTTTTTAATGCCTTTGCGACAATTTCATCGCTTGCGAGCTTGCGCATTCCTGCTGATTCGATTTTTGCGATTGGTACCCGCAGGGTTAATTTATCCTGTTCGAAATTAATAACAAAAAGTTCGAGTTTAAACCCGGCAACTTCCTGTTCTTCCAGACCTGTGATTTGCCCAACTCCGTGGGCTGGATAAACAACAAATTCGCTAGTTTTAAAACCTTGACGCTGAACTGGTTTTTTGGCTGTAGCCATAAATTCGATGCTCCTGATTATTACTCTTGTTGGGCTTGCGCGTCACTCAATCAACAGCCTCTACAACGTTGAATATCATAAGGCGCTCTCATTTCAGTCAGTTTGTGGAAGATTTATTTCTGCTACATCGACGCATGCTAACGAACCGGTTTTGGCAATTATTTTCACCAGAAACCGTATCGTTGAGTTTCAAATTTCATGCAATGCAGCAGAAATCACACCGAGTGTATAGCTTTGGACGAGATTAGGATTTTCCCCAATACCAACCAATTAATGAAATCCAGTTTGACCGTTTCATTTCATATATCAGAAAACAGCGAAATTATCAACTAATTCTGATATTTAGGTTAAGCTCTCATCCCGGAACTCCAAATGAGACCGAATCTGGATAAACTGGAGTTTCACTATTATCTGAATTTTTTCTGGAAAATTCCTGTGTCAGGAATCACCCTGCCCGGGTGCTGGAGAAAAATACTTTTCGAATTTTCCTTCCATTCCTTCAAAATCCTTACCATCAGCCGGGCCATCCCGTTTTTCGGTAATATTTGGCCATTTTTCAGCATATTCAGTGTTGAGTTCAAGCCATTTTTCCAGACCCGGTTCCGTGTCGGGTTTAATTGCTTCAGCCGGACATTCAGGCTCACATACACCACAATCGATGCATTCCTCCGGGTGAATAACAAGCATGTTATCACCTTCATAAAAACAATCGACAGGACAGACTTCAACGCAATCCATATATTTGCATTTTATGCAGTTATCATCGACGATATATGTCATGAACTCGTTCCGGTATCAGGAGGGGTTATTTCTTGCGATGGAAACCTGACTTTAACCAGTGTGAGATAGTGCTTTTATTCACAATTGACAAGAAGTTTTATCGAGCAAGTGAAACACAGTGAGATTTTTGTCTTTTTGGCAAAAATAATCGCCAATACCCCTGGATAGCTATCTGATTGTTATCTCCTGCCTACCGGAAATACTGGCGGTTCTTGAGTGCCAGTAATTTTCGTCGATTGGACTTGTCAGGCCTGGGAGTTTTGACAGCTGTTCTCAGATTTTCTTTGTCACATTCCGCATTTCTGCTGATAACTGGTGTCATATCCTGATACATTTTTTTGGCTTCAACATAAGGACCACGCCGATTTCCGTATTCAAGCACTTTCAGAACAAGAATCCGCCGCTCAAGCGTGATAGTAAGAACATCTTCGATGATAATCAGTTTCGCCGGATTTACGATTTTTTCCCTGTTAACCCGAATTTTCCCGGATCGGATAATTTTCTGTGCGAGCGTGCGTGATTTAACCACACGGGCAAACCAAAGCCACTTGTCAAGACGAATTGATTTATCGCTCATAGTCCAACATAGTCACTTGTCTTTCATCGATTCCTTTAATGCAGCCAATTTGGCAAAGGGTGAATCAGGATCAATTTTGCGTTCCGGCTTTTTTGAGACTGAAGGTTTTTTCCTGGAAGCAAATGAAGCTTTGTCTGGATATTTCTTTCCCCCGCCACCTTTCGGCTTCCCGCTATTGCGACCCTGATTTCGGTCCTTGTTGGGATAGTGACGCTTCGGTTTGTAATGCCTCTGCCACAACAACACATATTTTGGTTCCTCGGGTTCTTCTGCAGGAACTGTTGACTTGTCTGATTTCTCATCCGCGCCATCAATGATGGCTTTATCTTCAGATTGTTCAGCAGGCTTTACATCGGCTGTTTCCTGAAGATTACCCTCAGGCTGATCGACATTCACTTTATCCTTTGAAAGGGATGGAAATATTTCACTTTCAAGATGCCTCTGTGAACGATAACCAAGACTGCTCAACACCTGTTCCATGTCTTCATGGGTTGCACCGAGTATTGATAGCATTGCAGGGGTAACATAAAATTTGCCACCGCCAAATGCTCCTTCCGGTTTGTCTCCGGGTGTATTTTCTTTCCAGGATAGTACCGGACGAATAAGATCGGCAAGCCGCTCCAGAATATCAATTCGCACCGCCTTCCTACCCATAATTCTAAATCCGCATAACGGGTAAATTTCTGACGCAAATTGCGGGTCGACTTCTACAGAAGTTCTTCCGGTTGCAGATATTCTTGGTATCTCACCAAGACCCACTGCATCCAACCTGTTATTTTTGATCGCCCACAAAATGCAGATAAGCAAAGTTGGGGCGGGTTTCAGCAACAGCGGAAGAAAAACATGAAATGCGCCAAACCTGACGCCGTGCCTGCGCAAAGTTGCGCGGGCATCCTGATCGAGCAATTTTACCTCATCCGCAATATTTCTTCGGTCAATCTGTCCCAAATTTTCTACCAGTTGAAACGCCAAACCCCGGGCTGTGCCAGTAATCGTCTCATCGCGGGAGAGTTCAACAAGCGGCCTCAACAGGTTTTCAATATGGTTGGCTAACCAGCGATCAACCCGCTTGTTCACTTTCTCAAGGGCCGGGCCCGTCAATTGTTCATCAGCCAGCAGCAAGAATTCCGGAGCCAGTATACTGGTTTCACTGGCAATAATCCGCGCAACCGGCTGACCCAGCCAACGCAAAGTCCCCTCATCACTCAGAACAATATCGCTGTTGGGACATGCTGCCAGTCTGGAAGCCCGCTTTTCAATTTCCTTCGCAAGTGCCTTCATCGCCGCCATTGTCGCAGCTTTTGCATCAGGCCCGCTGGCCGATGCATCAGCGGTGAATCGAAATCCATGCAGTTTGCCGACATGGTGGCCTTCAACCACAACATCTCCAGATTCGCTTATCTCGGCTTCAAGCATTGCGTTTTCCCGTAGTCTTTTCATTAACAGACTTGTCCTGCGATCAATAAATCGTTTCGTCAAGGCTTCATGCAATGCGTCAGACAATTTATCTTCGATGTAACGCGTCTTTTCACGCCAATAATCCTGATTTTCCAGCCAATTGTCACGATTTGACAAATAGGTCCAGGTACGAACATGGGCAAGTCGGTTAGACAGGGCATCGATATCCCCGTCCAGCCTTTCTGTCAGTTTGCTTTGTTGGGCAAACCAATCATTATTGATAATACCACTTTTGGCAATATCCATGAAAACCCGGGCCAAAATATCTCCATGAGCTGCAGGTGAAATTTTACGAAAATCCGGTACCCGGCAAATTTCCCAAAGCAATTGTACATTTCTTCGGGCATCCTGGCCGCCACATTGTGATCTGATATCCTCGTCAGAAGAAAGCAATTCCAGCGCTCTTAAATCGCTTGCTGGTGGCGCTTTGCCCAAAAGCTGATTACTGGAGATATTATCAAAGCTCTGCATCAGTGATTCAAGCGATGAATAATCCAGACTGCCGTTACGCCACATCAACACTTTATGCGGTTGGAACTGGTGCGCTTCCAGGGCCTCTACCAGTTCATCTTCAAACGCCCGCACATTTGCGGTTACGCCAAATGTGCCGTCATTCGTATGGCGACCGGCCCGACCGGCGATCTGCGCCATTTCTTCTGCTGTCAGCCGTCTTTTCTGGTAGCCGTCAAACTTGTTTTCCTGGGCAAACGCAACATGACGCAAATCAAGATTAAGCCCCATGCCAATAGCATCTGTTGCCACCAGAAAATCCACCTCACCCGACTGATAAAGCGCAACTTGCGCATTTCTCGTACGCGGTGACAATGATCCCAAAACAACAGCTGCCCCACCACGCTGACGCCGAATCAATTCTGCAATTGCATAAACTTCACCAGCGGAAAACGCCACCAATGCCGACCTTGCGGGCAATCGGGTAATTTTTTTTGAACCTGCATATGTCAACATCGACATGCGGGGGCGAGAAACAATATGTAATCCAGGTAGCAATTGTAGTAGCGCAGCTTCCATAGTCGAAGCACCAAGCAACATGGTTTCATGAATACCACGCATATTCAAAATGCGGTTGGTAAAAATATGCCCACGCTCCAGATTGGTCGCCAACTGCACTTCATCTATAGCAACAAACTCAACTTCACCGGTTTCCGGCATCGCTTCAACCGTGCAGACCTGATAGCGGGCTCCAGGCGGGTCGATACGTTCCTCTCCAGTGATCAAGCTGACATTCGCCGCCCCGATGCGGTCGGAAATTTTGTTATAAACTTCTCGTGCCAACAAACGTAGCGGCAAACCGATAATACCTGATTTGTGACCGAGCATTCGCTCGATTGCCAAATGAGTTTTACCAGTATTGGTGGGTCCAAGTACGGCAACCACACCCCGTGCGGAGCGGGGAACAACAGATACAGACATATTTTCTTTGATGGCTCAGCTGATGGGATACAAAAACAATTATAGCAAATTCACACAGAAATTTGCAAACAAATTCACTCTACTTGCAAAGCTGAAAAACGTTTCGGATAAGCGACAAAACGACCGACCGGGCTATCAACATCGATCTTGATCGGCGTAAATACGGAGGTACCATTGATCGGGGCTAGCCAAATCTCCATTTTTTCGTTTTTCCTCATTAATTCAACACTTTTATGGCCCTGCTTGTGTCCTGCGACCGGCACATACATAAATTTGCAAACGTAAGCCAATCCCTTATAGCCTCTCGCCGATATCGGTCGTGTTGACTTGTAAGTCAATACCACATCAAAACGCGTTTCGCCATCATATACATTCAACGTGCGTCCGCACACATCCTTGCCTCCCGACGCATTCTCCTTCGTCGGCACAACAATAGAACTTGCTGGATCAATGATTGATTTCAAGTGATCTTCCATAATTGGAATATATTTTTTGCCGGTTCTTTGTCTTTTCTCCGGTACAGCAACTACATCTTTCAAATTGCCTTCATCAAAAGACATATCCAGCTTTGCAGTTTTGCCTCTTTCGGTTACTTCAACGCTGTGAAAGGCGGATATCACTGAATTCCCCTCAAAATGTCCGGCACTTCTGAAACTTCCCTTGCCCTTTGAAAACAGACGGGCAACGCCCTCTGTCCTGCCATTTGCCTTTAACAGGTAATCATCACCGTTAATTTCAATGGTGAAAGTTATCTTACCGATGCGAATACCGGTATAGTTGACATTAAACTTGGTTGTATGGACAATTTTGGGTGCGCTAAAGACCTTTGACCCACCAAATCCTGCAACCGTTAAGCCGGCAAACAGAAAAACAGCGGCGGATTTACAGATATTTGCAGATTTGCAGATACTCATTGTTGGCCTCATCAACCCAACCAAACGAATCATAACTAATTCGAATATGCAATAATCGGGAAATACGGCAAAGGTTTGCCCAATTTTGCATCTTGACGTACTCCATGACTCTATCTATAGAAAATCAACTTTTTCCTAAAGGTTGAAATAATATGTCTTTGGGCTGTCCCCGATGGTCGCCCTGCTAGGGGCAATTGGCTTGTGACAACGACATCGGATAGCAATAAAAAGCCATTTTCAACTTCTGATAAATGAATTGAAGGAACCAAGATTATGTCAAGGCGCTGTGAACTGACCGGCAAGGCCGTGATGTCCGGAAATAATGTAAGCCACGCACACAATAAAACCCGCAGAAAATTTCTGCCAAATTTGTGCAACGTCACACTGCTGAGTGATGTATTGAAACAGAAAATACGTTTCAAAATTTCTGCGAATGCGTTGCGCACAGTTGAGCATCGTGGCGGACTGGACTCCTTTCTTACTAAGGCCAAAGCGGATGAGTTGTCTTCCAAAGCCCTGTTGCTGAAAAAACAGATCGAAAAGAAGCTTGCCGAAGCTGCCGCGTAACCAGCAACACTATTAGATGATCGGGAAGAACGTTAACCGATCTCCCATCTGGTGGCATAACCCAGGATAAAAAAATGCTTAACTACACTCGTTTGATGACGCTTGTCGCCGCCATGTGCGCGGTTGTCGCTCTCTCCAACTATCTTGTTCAGTACCCGGTTGAATTGGCCATTGGTAGCCTGAACCTGGCTGATTTGCTGACCTGGGCCGCATTTACCTATCCGGTGGCATTCCTGGTAACCGATCTGGCAAACCGGATCTTTGGCCCAGCTGGCGCCAGAAAAATAGTCTTTGCCGGTTTTGTTCTTGCAGTATTGTTATCGATATATCTGGCAACACCAAGAATCGCGATAGCCTCAGGTGCAGCATTTTTGCTAGCTCAGTTACTGGATGTCAGCATATTTGACAAATTGCGACATGGCACATGGTGGCGCGCGCCGCTCGTATCTTCACTACTGGGCTCCACTCTTGACACAATTATTTTTTTCACCCTGGCATTTGCCCCGGGATTTGCATTTTTAGGGACCAATGACGAGTTCGCTATCGCCGCTGCGCCATTATTGGGAATTTTCAGTTCTGAATTTCCGCGCTGGATTTCATGGGCCATTGGTGACTATGGGGTAAAAATTCTGGTGGGTGGTGTAATGCTGATACCTTATGGTATACTGGCCAGGCTGTTCCTGAGGCCGGTATCAGCCTAATTTTCAATCCCCGGTTTTTTCTGAAAGCAATTCAAATTCCAGCAGCAGGTTACGTTGCAGGGGAGAAAAATTGTCGTCTGATGCAATTGTCAGCATGGTCTTGTTTTCCTCATTGACCCAGACCGACATCCCCTCAAAATTATCAATCTGAAAACGTGCATCCGCTTCAAATATAATTTCTCCATCAAGCAGGGCTCCCGGCTCAATATCAGAGACCGGTATCTTCCGGATACGGATTTGTACGCCTGTGATCAATGAATACTGCCGCTCCAATATCAAAATATTCCCGTCAGATAACAATGTCGTGTCCGTTATCTTGTAACCGCCATTTTCCCTGACAGTAAATTCATGCCATTTTTTCTTTTTGCTGATAAAACCCTGAATATTACCATTTGCGTCAAGGGAACTCTCACTGAATACTGCAATATCAATTTTGGACAATCTCGAATTATCCAGGGGCTCCAGTTTGGTAATCGCTTCCAGTCCGCTGTTATAGGGCAGCTTGACTTTTTTAATCGATGGCCGAAAGTCCTTTGCCCGGGATGCGAGATGGTCGAGATCCAGCTTGTAGTTTAAAATTCGACTTTTACGCTCAAAGCTTACCAGAACACGGTCTCCGACTATCTCTAACCCTTCAGCATCACCGCTACTTTTTGTCGTGATAGGATTACCTTTTTTATTCCGTAGCGGAGCAATTTTGGCATCTCTGATTCCGATAATTTTTCCGGTTTCATCGCGCGCGATTGAACCAGTAAACCAGTTGCCATGGTCTGATACAGACAAAAAATTTCTTCCACCATCCAATATTCGAAATCCGGATATTCCACCAAGGGATTCATTCTCTGACCAGTATTCTATTCCGCTGGAATATCGCAAATCTCCAAATCGGGTCCTGTCATTCTTGTCAATCTGAAAAGTGGGGATAATTCTGGAATCAATTTTGATTCTTACAGCATGGGCCAGCGCGGTGTGGTTTCTATGATAGATAAACAAAAATATACCAGTCAGCAGAACAATAAGTATCAGTCCTGCGAGTGATTTATACAATAGCCGCAATTCATTTCACCCTATCTGGCCATTCTACGCCTTGATGTCTTTTTTATCGCCATGACATCACGTTGGTCAACAAACAGATCAGCCAGCTGGGCAGTCATGGCGCCAGCCAGTTCTTCCGCATCAACAATGGTCAATGCATTGGAATAAAAACGCGTCACATCATGGCCAATACCAATAGCCAGCAACTCAATCGGAGAATAGGTTTCAATATCGTTGATTACCTCACGAAGATGGCGTTCAAGAAAATTACCCGGATTAACCGAAAGGGTTGAATCATCAACGGGTGCGCCGTCTGATATCATCATCAGGATACGCCGGTGTTCGCTTCTGCGCATCAAACGGCCATGAGCCCACAACAACGCCTCTCCATCTATGTTTTCTTTCAGCAGACCTTCGCGCATCATCAGGCCCAGATTGTTGCGCGAACGACGCCAGGGAGCATCTGCTCCCTTGTAAATAATATGACGCAAATCATTAAGACGCCCTGGTGTCGCCGGTTTATCAGCATGCAACCATGTTTCCCGCGATTGTCCACCTTTCCATGCTCTGGTGGTAAAGCCCAGTATTTCCACTTTAACCCCGCAGCGCTCAAGCGTCCGGGCAAGAATATCCGCGCAAATCGCTGCAATAGTGATTGGACGTCCACGCATGGAACCAGAATTATCCAGTAACAGGGTCACTACCGTATCGCGAAAAATGGTTTCCCGTTCCATCTTGAACGAGAGCGGGTTCATTGGATCAGTAATAACACGGGTCAGACGGGCAGCATCAAGATAACCTTCCTCAAGGTCAAAGTCCCAGCCTCGATTTTGCTGGGCCATTAATTTTCTTTGCAGGCGATTGGCCAGACGCCCAACCACACCCTGCAGGCTTGATAATTGCTGGTCCAAAAACCCTCTTAAGCGCTCCAGTTCCGCTTCATCACACAATTCTTCAGCGGTTATTTCCTCGTCAAATCTTGTGCAAAAAACTTTATAATCAGATTGCGATGCACCCTCGGAAAACGGTAGTTCCGGGCGATGAGCTTCACCGGGAGTTTCGGCATCTTCATCATCAATATTATCCATCATCTCCTCTGCAGTTGCTTCCATCGCCTCAGCATCGCCTGCATCCTGCTCATCTGAAGATTCTTGTGCCTCCTCAGACTGGCTGTCCTCAGCCCCGGTCATCTCCTCATTTTCCTGATCTACATCCTGATCACCCTTATCATCAGAATCTTCATTATCACTATCATCATCGCCCGCATCAGGATCATTTTCACCCAACTCTTCTGCCATACCCAAATCGGCAATCATCGAACGCATGGCATTTGCAAAAGCGGCCTGGTCATCAAGCCGGTTTGCCAACTGGTCGATATTGCTACCGGCTCTTTCCTCAACCCAGTCACGCCATAGATCGACAAATCCCGAAGCACTTATCGGCGGCTTTGCACCCGTCAGCTTTTCACGAACAAGCATCGCCACCGCTTCTTCGAGAGGCACTTCATTGCAATCTTCTGCATCACGATAGTTTACCCTGGAATACTTATCCTCAAGCATGGAAGAAAGGTTGGAAGCCACGCCAACCATACGATTGGAGCCAATTGCTTCAACTCTGGCCTGCTCTACCGCATCAAATACGGCACGAGCGTTTGGTCCCTCCGGCAGATATTTTGAGTGTATGGCATTGTTATGACAGGCCCGTCGCAAAGCCATTGAGTCTCCGGCACCACGGGTGGTCGCCAGCGAACTGGCACTGATTTTCCGGCCAGGATCGGGCAGGTAAACAGTGTCGCCACTGGTAACAGCACGATCAGAGGCGAAGGAGACTTCAATAGCGGAATCTTCTGCGATGGCACGTACACAATTTGATATAGCGCGCTTCAAAGGCTCGAAGTCTTTCACTCCTCTGTTAGTTTTGGAATTGTCACCAGGATTGGCCATGACGAATAGTCCTGATCAGGAGAGAACCAGATTTGCTGTTGATTCCGGCAGTTCTTCACCAAACGCACGTTGATAAAATTCAGATACGGTAGCACGCTCCAGTTCATCGCATTTGTTTAGAAAAGTTACCTGAAAAGCAAATCCTCGATCTTTGAATATTTCAGTATTTTCTGCCCAGGTAATAACCGTTCTGGGACTCATTACAGTCGACAGGTCACCATTGATAAAGGCTGAACGGGTCATATCTGCAATACGCACCATTTTTGAAATTTCATCCCGCCCTTCATCGTTTTCAAATGATTTTACCTTGGACACAACAATACCAACTTCGTGGTCATGAGGCAGATAGTTAAGGGCGGTAATAATCGACCAGCGGTCCATTTGTGCCTGATTAATTTGTTGGGTACCATGATAAAGCCCCGACGTATCTCCCAAACCAATAGTATTGGCAGTGGCGAACAATCTGAAATACGGATGAGGTTGAATAACCCGATTTTGATCCAGTAGCGTCAGACGGCCAGATGATTCCAGAATACGCTGAATAACAAACATCACATCAGGTCGACCCGCATCATATTCATCAAAAACCAGAGCCACACTGTTTTGATATGCCCAGGGCAAAATCCCGTCACGAAACTCTGTTACCTGCATTCCGTCACGAATAACAATGGCGTCCTTGCCAATCAGATCGATACGAGAGATGTGACTGTCCAGATTTACTCGAACGCAAGGCCAGTTGAGGCGCGCTGCAACCTGTTCAATATGAGTCGATTTACCCGTTCCGTGATAACCTGTCACCATTACCCGTCGATTGAACGTAAATCCGGCAAGAATTGCCATAGTGGTTTTGCGATCAAAAAGATAATCAGCATCGATTTCAGGCACATGTTCGCTTGGCTCAGCAAAAGCCGTGACTTCCATATCGATATCAATTCCAAATTCCTCCCGAACTGATAATTCTTTGTCCGGTATTGCCTGCGTCATGTTTGTTACTCCAGAGGTTCTTCTGGTCTTGCCAGTGTAATACATTAAAAAAGGTTGTAGATCAGCAGAATCCAGCCTGCTTCAGATATTTATAGGATTGAATTATTTTGCGTAACTTGTCTTCGCTACTGCGGTCACCACCATTTGCATCGGGATGAAGCAGTTTCACTAGTTCTTTGTAGCGTGCCCTTATTTGGTCTTCAGAAGCACTGTGTGGCAAATCGAGCGATTCAATTGCCTTTTTTTCCAGTGTCTTCAGTTTGCGTTGCCGGGGGCTTGAATTACTGATACCAGCGCGGGCCATCTTGGCGCGCATGCGGGCGGATGATTTTATCCGGTTAACCGCTCCGGTTTCCTCTTCAGGGGAAATTATTCCGTCTTTACGGTTCACACCCATAGTCCATGTTGGTCGGTTACCTGTCAAAGAATCTTTTTGAAATTTCGCAATTGCATCATCATCCAGCCCTGAAAAATAGTTGTAGGACTTATTATATTCACGCACGTGATTGATGCAAAACATCAGATATTGGCCCTCTCGATCGCGCCCGAGTGGCGCCTTGTGAGTTCCAGGATTTTCGCACCCGTTCCATTGACAGATACCATTGTTGGGCTGCGAATCTTTCTTGCGGCCTTTGTTGATCCGAATCTTGTCGAAATATTTTGATTTATTATCCATTGGACAGTTTTCGCTTTGTATACTAGGTCGTATATTCATATTGCAGGATTGACACGCAAGACCCGACTGCCCACATGCTCGAAATCCATTCAAACGTACCGATAACATGATTCTGAAGCAGGCAAACCAATCTATTATTCCTTTAACCCAATTGGTACAAGGCTAAATCCATGAGCATCATCAAATCTATTGAGAAAAAACTCCATGAAGCATTCAATCCTGACAAGCTGGAAGTCATTAATGAGAGCCATTTGCATGCTGGACACCAGCCAGGTTTCGATGGAACAGGTGAATCCCACATTCGTATTCGAATCATATCAAACCAGTTCGACGACATTACCCTGATTGATCGTCACCGCAAAATCAACGCTCTGTTGGACGATGAAATTAGGGCCGGGCTTCACGCGGTGGCAATAGAAGCCCATTCACCTGCAGAAAAATCAGTATAGCCGAATTTCAGGTATCTCCTGCAAATACAACCCGTCGGGTTTAGATTGAATACTTGGCAGCAATTGGGCCAAAGGAAATGGATATTGCTCTAATTGGCCAAATCACGGATGCGTAGTCGCGTTATCCGGTTTTTCTCACGACCTGCAACGACAAATCGCTTTCCATAGAACGTGAAGGTTTGTTTTTCATCCGGAATCATCTTGGCTTCATGAATCACCAATCCCGCAATGGTTGTCGCTTCTTCATCAGGCAAATTCCAATCCAGCGCCCGGTTAAGGTCACGCACGGGCATCGAGCCATCAACAATTACAGATCCGTCTGGCTGGCTTTCAATACCTTGCATATCCACATCATGCTCATCCGCAATCTGCCCGACAATCTCTTCCAGAATATCTTCCAATGTCACCAGACCTTCCACTTCTCCATATTCGTCAACGACCAGGGCAAAATGTGATTTCCGTCGCAAAAACGCGTTCAGCTGGTATTGAAGTGCTGTCGTTTCAGGAACAAACCAGGGCTGACTGGCAATACTCATGATATTAAGGGATGCTATGTCTTTTGTTCCGCCGGCAATTGCCCGTAAAAAATCTTTTGAGTGAACGACGCCAATGATATTTTCACTTTCCTCACGCCACACCGGCAACCTTGTGTAGGGGCTACTCAGAATCTGTTTAACAATGTCTTCCGGCGAATCTTCTGCATTGATCGAGATCATTTTAGTGCGATGGATCATTACATCCGAGACTTCCATGTCCTGCAAATCCAGCAATCCTCCCAGCCGGTCACGGTCATCTTTGATTACCGAACCATCCTGATGCAGCACTTCTACCGTGCCGCGTAATTCTTCATGCGCACTAAGTAACTGACCGCCTTCCTCAAATTTGATCCCGAACAAACGCAACAATTGACGAACCATCATTATAATCAGGTTGGATAGTGGTGAAATAATCACCACAATAATTCTCAATGGTGAAGCCACAGCCAGAGAAAATTTGTCAGGATCGGAAATTGCCCAGAATTTTGGCAGCACTTCCGCAAAAACCACCACCACCAGCGTCATCACGACAGTGGCATAGACTATCCCTGCTTCCCCAAACAGCTTCAGGAACAGGGAAGTCGCCAGAACCGATGCCAGGATATTTACAAGGTTATTGGCAAACAATAGTGCACTGATTAACCGGTCACGGCGATTGATCAACAAAGTCACCATATTTGCCCGCCTGTCACCAGATTTCTTCAATGAATAGATTCTTGCACGTGAGGCGGCAGTCAGAGCTGTCTCTGATCCGGAAAAAAAACCTGATAAAATAATCAGGATGATAATAATCGCTATCAGCATCCAAAGTGTCGTTGTCATAATTTTTCCTTCAGGAATGCCTGAATTTCCGTGGCTGTAACATTATTTGCAATATATGATTTCCCTACCCCTTTTGTAAGAATGAAAGTAAGTACTCCCCTTGAGACTTTTTTATCCTGGAAAATATACTCCAGGAGTTTATCTGCATCGGGCATTTCGCCGGGAATATCAGCAATCGAAGTTGGCAGACCAACCTGCGTAAAATGATGTCTGACCCGCTCAACACTATCTGCGTCACACAAATTCATCCGGTTGGAAAATTCATGTGCCAGGATGATCCCTATGGCGACGCTCTCGCCATGCACCAGACGATTGGTATCATAACCGGTTGCGGCCTCCAGAGCATGGCCAAATGTATGCCCCAGATTCAGTAATGCCCGGCATCCACGTTCAAACTGGTCCTCGGCAACAATTTTGGCTTTTGCCTTGCAGGATACGGCAATCGCCTCAACCAGCAGATTGCCGAAAGAAAATACATCAACCCAGTTTTCTTCCAGCTGCCTGAAAAACTCTGGCTGGTCGATAAGACCATATTTTACCATCTCCGCATAACCTGCACGAAATTCACGTTTGGAGAGGGATTTCAACAATCCGCTGTCAGCTATTACGAGGCGTGGCTGCAAGAAGGCGCCAATAAGGTTTTTACCCTGCACCGCATTTATCCCGGTCTTGCCACCGACCGACGAATCAACCTGCGCCAGCAGAGATGTCGGAATTTGCACAAAATTCATACCTCTTCTTATCATTGAGGCGGCAAATCCAGCCAAATCTCCTATCACTCCACCACCCAGGCCAATCACCACATCATTTCGTTCAAACCGCGTATCAAGAATTTGGCCTATTACAGACTGCAACACCTCAAAGGATTTGGATGCTTCCCCGGGAGCTACAATAATTTCCGCATGCTCAATATTCTGGCTGGCCAGACTTTCCTGCAATATTTCCAAATACAAGCGAGCAACATTTTCATCGGTTACGATCACACATTTTGATCCTGGCATTATTTCAGCAATCATCTGACCGGCATATTCCAGCAGATTGTCACCAATCCGTATAAGATAGGATTTTTCTCCCAGATCCACATTCACGCTGGTGGATTCGTGCCATGGCATTGGATTTGAACTCATCAACTCAATTCTCTTTTCCTGCAAATTTGCTCAGCGCTGCAATTACCCGATCCCGGGTAATATTTTTGGAGCTGACTGAAGTATCTACTACCAGGTCCGCCATCTCATAAAATGGTTTTCTCTTTTCCAGTAATTCACTCAATAATTCCCTGGGATTGTCGGATTGTAACAATGGCCGCTTAGTTGGCCGGCGCATAACCCGTGAAAACAACACCTCAAGATCAGCCCTGAGCCAGACAGATACGCCATTGTCGGCAATATTGGCCCGCGTTTCTTCCGTCAAAAAAGCACCACCACCCAGCGCCAGAACAGACTGGTTTTCGGCCAACAGTCGAGCAATAACCTTGCATTCTCCGGCTCTGAATTCCGCCTCACCATAGTTTGAAAATATATCCGTTACACTCATACCCGCAGCTTTTTCAATTTCCTCATCCGCGTCAAAGAATGGCAACCCGAGATAATGGGCCGTGATCCGGCCAATAGCAGTTTTTCCGCAGCCCATCATCCCGACTATAACAATCGATTTGCTGTCCAGATGTCGAATCCGTTTCATTGCTGCGTTATTGTTATTATCTGACATGACACTTCATTTAAAATTCTTAAAACAGATTCTTATTCCCCGCGATTCACCAATCACCAACACCATGGCGACAATATTTCAGGGTCAATGATTGTTTATTACATATTTGGTCTTACACAACACCCTAATCATGATATATGATTTAGTCATTCGATCAGGATATTGACTATTTTTTGCAAAGCGATTTACCATATCTTGGCAATCATTGGTTGAATGTCGAACAAAACATTCAACAAACAAATCTAATCGGGAATATTTGATGCCGAGTTTAATCAGATTTTTGGTATTTTGTGGCGTAGTTGCGGCCATAGTATATGGTGGAATGTATTCGCTGGCCACATTTGTTGAGCCCAACCCCCGTGAAATGACGGTGAAAATTCCAGCGAAGAAAATCAATCCCTAAGATCTATGACCTATTCCATCTGGCTTTTCCCGAACAGCAATGACTGGAAGCGAACCCGGCCTTGACCAGCAACCATCTAATTGAAGCATTTTTGGAAATGCAGAGCGCCGAGCGAGGAGCTTCAGAAAATACATTGCAGTCTTATGCCCGTGACCTTGACAGTTTTGAAGACCACATTGCAACAGGTGGAAACAATTTGCAGTCTGCCAGGTCTGATGATATACGCGCCTACCTCGTCTCATTGGCAAAGCGGGGCAACAGCGCTTCTACCCAGGCACGACACCTTTCCTCAATCCGGCAATTATACAAATTCCTGTATGCAGAAGGCATCCGGGCAGATAATCCGAGCGGATCGGTTGAAAGACCACGAACAGAACGTGGCCTGCCAAAAATTCTCTCTGTAGAAGAAGTTGGATCGATTCTGGCATTGGCCGAACACCAGGCACACAATACCGGTGGTAGTTATGCCAGGCGCTACAGGTCAATGCGGCTATATGTATTACTCGAACTCCTGTATGCTACCGGTCTTCGAGTCAGCGAACTGGTGAACTTGCCAGCCAGTGCAGCAAAAACAAATTCAAGATTTCTCTCCATTACAGGCAAAGGTGCAAAAGACCGGCTGGTACCCCTTTCTGCCAAATCGGTTACAGCAATGAATGCCTTTGCCGATCTCACGCGTTTGACTGCCCCCGCCGATAGCAAAACACAGCCACGTCATTCCCTCAAGGATGCCAAATGGCTATTCCCCGCCTCATCTAAAAGCGGTCATATAACCCGTCAGGCATTTGCCAGAGATCTGAAATCACTCGCGCAAAATGCCGGAATTTCCGCAAAAAGAGTTTCTCCACACGTTCTGCGCCATGCCTTTGCCAGCCATCTGTTGCAAAACGGCGCCGATTTACGCTCAGTACAGATATTACTGGGCCACTCGGACATTGCAACGACGCAGATTTATACCCATGTACTGGAGGCCAGATTGCGCCAACTGGTGGAAGATCACCACCCATTGGCAAATCAAACGGACAAAGTAGCGGGTCCACAAAACCTGATTGCTGATTGATATTAATGTGTGCCAGCTCTAATGCCTTGAAATCCTTGACATTGGATTGGTGAAAAGCCAGTGTGCGAAAAATTCAGGAACCAGCATCGGCAGTTTTCCTGATTATGTAATTGATGGATTGTTTAGAGCACTTTTGATGCGTAGTTATCTTGAATTTGAAAAGCCCTTTGCCAATATCGAGGGCAAAATCCATGAATTGAAATCCGTGGACCGTGATGACGGTGACGGCGTCAATCTGGAAATCGAAATTGCCAAGCTTGAGGAAAAAGCAAAAACTACGCTGGAGGAGCTCTATTCAAAGCTGACACCCTGGCATAAAACACAAATCGCCCGCCATCCCGACCGTCCCCACTTCCAGGATTACCTTGCTGGTTTTATCACCAATTTTGTTCCATTGGCCGGAGACCGCTCTTTCTCTGAAGATCATGCAGTGATCGCCGGATTCGGACGTTTTGATGGCCAATCTGTTGCTGTGATTGGACAGGAAAAAGGCAATGACACCCAATCCCGCCTGAAACGAAATTTCGGCATGGCACGACCTGAAGGTTATCGAAAAGCAGTTCGAATTATGGAACTGGCCGACCGGTTTGAAATTCCCATTATTACCATTGTCGATACTGCCGGTGCCTATCCTGGTATTGGTGCTGAGGAACGCGGTCAGGCCGAAGCCATTGCCCGCTCAACAGCAGCCTGTCTCAATGTTAAAGTACCCGTGGTATCGGTAATTATCGGCGAAGGTGGATCTGGAGGGGCAATTGCTCTGGCTACTGCTAATCGGGTATATATGCTCGAACACTCAATCTATAGTGTTATTTCGCCGGAAGCGGGTGCATCAATTTTGTGGCGTGATGCGACCCGTGCCATGGATGTGGCCAATTCAATGAGAATCACATCCCAGGATTTGCTGAAACTGGGTGTAATTGATGGCATCATTGAAGAGCCGGTCGGCGGAGCCCACCGCTCAGCTGAAGAAGTTATTGAAAAAACAGCCAAAACTATCCGTCAGGCGCTGGAAGAGTTATCTGGCGAGGAGCCCGATCAGCTCCGGCATCTGCGTCGCGATAAATTTATCACCATTGGACGCAACCTGACCTGACAAAAGTTGCTGTTTCCATTTTTTTGCCAAACTGTTGGCGTCAGGATCAGTGCACAAAATTGTGTTTTTACAATCTTTCGGTTTCCGTGATTGATAGGTAGTAACCGCTTGTCAATATAAATGATGTTAGCATGGTTACTCATCCGATAATGTCGGCGCTTGCCATGTGTTGGCCTGTACTGCTGATCAGTAAAACAGAAGGATCGCCCGTTTGGCGATTACAAGAGCCAGAGTGATACGTCTAGTTTCAAAAATTGCCGCGCTGTCTGCTATTCTATTTCTGGCCGGTTGCCAGGGCGGCGGCCTATCATTGTTTCCAAAAGCCGAACGCCCGATTCCCAACAAGATAATCATGACGATGAAAGCGAAAGGCATGACCAGCCATTCGCCAATAGCCCTGCGAATTTTCAAAGAAGAAAGCACTCTTGAAGTCTGGAAGGAAAAGAACACAGGGCGCTATGATCTTCTTGAGACTTATGAAATCTGTAAATGGTCCGGAAAATTGGGTCCGAAATTCAAAGAAGGCGACCGGCAGGCCCCGGAAGGATTCTACACGGTGACTCCTGCCCAGATGAATCCCAAATCAAGCTACCACCTGGCTTTCAATATGGGTTACCCAAATACCTATGACCGATCCAACAAAAGAACTGGCGCCCATCTGATGGTGCATGGCGCCTGTTCATCAGCCGGGTGTTATTCGATGACGGATGAGCTGGTTGAGGAGATTTATTCTCTGGCCCGCGAATCTTTCAAGGGTGGGCAAAGAAATTTTCAAATCCAGGCCTATCCCTTCCGCATGACGCCGGAAAACATGGTGCGTCATGAAAACAGCGAACATTATGAATTCTGGAAAATGCTGAAAAAAGGCAGTGATCATTTTGAAATAACCAAAATCCCGCCCAAAGTGGATGTTTGCCAAAAGAACTATGTTTTTAACCGGGTCATCGATAAGGGCGCTCGCTTTGATTCAACACGAGCCTGTCCGGAATCAACCGTTCCTAAAAAACTTGAGCTGGCCTATTTGAAAAAAGTTCAGGAAGACGAAATAGCAATGTCGGAACATCGGCAAAAAATCAGGCAGAAAGAACAGTTGGAGATATTACTCGGCAAAAACAGACCGGCCTTGGTCCATGAAAAAGATACATCTACCAAAATCGTGAAAGCCGGCTCCAATCCCGTGACAACCTCAAATACGCCTAATCCTGCCGCCAATACTCCGTAACCACGCCCGGTATTAGCCGGCGAAAAACCGCCAGAAAAGAAAGGAAAATCACGCGGTCTGTTCAGTTGGTTGCTGCGCCGGTGATGATGCATACATGATATTGATCCCGGTCTTTGATAAAACCTGTGTAATCAATCCAGAGACAGCATCAGGGAATAGGTTGTGGGCGTCCAGATTCCGGTTTTAACCCCTGCCGACCGCAACATTTTCGCGGTCCAGATATTGCACGGTTGAAAAATATTGAAATGTTCTTTTGCCTCGTAAAATACATCTCCTAATCCATGGCTCACCCCCCGCAGCAAGATAGGATTTCCCAGAGTTGATCTGGTAAAACCGGCTTTGATGTTTTTTATCATTGCACGCAATCCGGAACGAGCGACTGTAACCTTTTTGATTTCATCGATTTGGGGCACATTTGCAGAAAAAATAATGTGAATAACTGATTCATCTCCGGTTACAGCAGAAAATACTGGCCCTGGCCCGATATCCATCAATGTCTTGGTGGAGGTGTAGAATTCTCGCGACCCCCACCCGATTATCAGATATTTTAACTGCGGATGAGAAAGCGAAAACCCGTCCTCTTCCAGAAAAGCAAATTGCCGCTTTACCTCATCGGTAACCGGAATAGCGATATCGACATGCAACAGCGTCGACAACAGGTACAAATCCACCTTGTCTTTTTCTTCCACAATCGCAGTACGGGATATATTTTCAGGCGATGCTATCAATCCGCCAACAAGGGCCGAGAGCAAATACACAGTTGTGATAAAAAAAGGAACGGCAATTGCTGTGATCGCAACCCATTTGCCCCCTCTGGCAATGTTCAATAGCTACTCCCGGATGGGATTGATAATGCCTTGAGCTTGGCATGCGGTGCCCCGTTTTTCAAGTTTGAGCTGGCTAGATGCTTTAAACGGAATCACATTTGCGCGAGCCCGCGACCTAGAGTATCCGTGTTGATCAAGCCCTAATATTGGCCCATTTTCTGTTATCTCTCAACAGGGATACTCTAGGCAAGTTTCCCATGGCAATGCTTGTACTTCTTGCCGGAACCGCACGGACAGCTTTCATTTCTCCCTATTTTACCCCAGGTTTCCTGGTTTTCCGGATCGCGTTCATCTGAGGCAACGACAGGCTCAGATCCATTCAGTGCCGGAGTTGGTTCCGGTTCGGATATTTCAAAGCGCATCATCTGGGTGGTGACCGCCTGGCGCATGCTGGCCAGCATGGTTTGAAATAATTCAAAACTCTCCGATTTATATTCCTGCAGGGGATCACGTTGAGCGTAACCGCGAAATCCGACAACTGAACGTAAATGATCGAGATTCACCAGGTGTTCCTGCCATAAATGATCAAGCGTTTGCAAGACGATGGATTTTTCGACATAACCCATAATCTCATCTCCAAAGTGCTCTTCGCGTTCTTTGGCCATATTGTCACTGGCATCTGTAATTCGCTCGATCAAATCCTCATCGGCAATACCTTCCTCATCCGCCCATTTCTTGATCGGTGGAGATATGTTCAGGAATTCCTGAACACCTTTTTCCAGACCTTCAATATCCCATTGCTCGGCGTAGGCTTTCTTGGGCACATGACGTGCAACCAGATCTTCCACCACCTCATGGCGCATATCATTAATGGTTTCTGCCAGATCAGTACCCTCCATCAATTCAATGCGCTGCTCAAAAATGACCTTGCGTTGGTCATTCATCACATCATCAAATTTCAGTAGATTCTTGCGGATATCAAAATTGCGCGCCTCCACCTTTTTTTGTGCCTTTTCAAGCGCCTTGTTGATCCATGGATGAATAATTGCCTCACCCTCTTTCAGACCCAGCTTCTGCAACATTCCATCCATGCGCTCGGAACCGAATATCCTCATCAGATCGTCCTGCAGGGACAAAAAGAATTTTGTGTGACCGGGATCTCCCTGTCGGCCTGAACGACCGCGCAACTGATTGTCAATGCGCCGGCTTTCATGGCGCTCGGTAGCAATCACATAAAGTCCGCCTGCCTCAATTGCTTTCTGCTTCAATTCACTAATCTCGTTACGAATAGCTTCTTCCTTCTTCGTGCGCGCCGCACCTTCCTTCACGCCTTCCAATTCATGTTCAGTGCGCATCTCAGGATTGCCACCCAACTGGATATCGGTACCGCGGCCTGCCATATTGGTGGCAATCGTTATCGCACCAGGCACCCCCGCCTGAGCAATAATCTGGGCTTCCTGCTCATGGAAACGAGCATTTAGAACTTTAAAATCTTTGACTTTTTCCTTTTTCAGCAATTCAGCAAGCAATTCTGATTTTTCAATGGATGTTGTACCAACCAGCACCGGCTGTTGGCGCTTCTGACAATCGGCGATAAGGGCAATAATGGCTTTGTGCTTTTCATCGGTAGTGCGATAGACTTCGTCATCATCGTCAATACGGGTTAAAGGAAGGTTGGTTGGCACATCGACTACATCAAGCGAATAGATATCCATGAATTCTTCCGCTTCAGTCAGCGCCGTGCCTGTCATGCCGGCAAGCTTTTCATACATGCGAAAATAATTCTGAAAGGTTATTGATGCCAGGGTCTGGTTTTCAGGCTGGATGGAAACCTTCTCTTTTGCCTCGAGTGCCTGATGCTGGCCCTCGGAAAAACGGCGGCCGGGCATCATTCGTCCGGTAAATTCATCGATGATCACAACTTCATCATTACGAACAATATAATCTTTGTCTTTCTTGAACTGGACATGGGCCTTCAATGCATTGTTGACATGATGAACGATTGTCACGTTTTCCACATCATATAAAGAATCTCCCTTCAACAGGTCGGCTTCCCGCAACATCGTTTCAAGTTTTTCTGTGCCATCTTCTGTAAATGTCACAGTTCTTTGTTTCTCATCAAAATCATAATCAGCAGGTTCAAGCCGCGGAATATAAGCATCGATAATCAGATAAAGCTCTGATCGATCCTCCAGTGGGCCTGAAATGATCAGTGGTGTACGCGCTTCATCAACCAAAATTGAATCCACCTCGTCAACGATTGCATAATGGTGGCCGCGTTGAACCATCGATTCCAGGTCAAATTTCATATTGTCGCGCAGATAATCAAAACCAAATTCGTTATTCGTGCCATAGGTAATATCGCAGGCATAGGCAGCACGGCGCTCATCATCATCCAGGCCATGAATAATCGTTCCAACACTCATGCCAAGAAAACTGTATATTGCCCCCATCCATTCTGCGTCACGTGACGCCAGATAATCATTGACTGTAACGACATGAACACCTTTGCCTGACAGTGCATTGAGATAGACCGCCAGCGTCGCCACCAGCGTTTTTCCCTCACCGGTACGCATTTCTGATATCGAACCTTCATCCAGAATCATGCCACCGAGCAATTGCACATCAAAATGCCTCATCCCCAATGCACGCTTTGACGCTTCGCGCACGGTGGCAAATGCCGGGATCAGCAATTCTTCCAGTTTTTTGCCGTTTTTCAGCTCTTCCCGGAATTGATCGGTACGCGCCTGCAGCTCTTCATCGCTCAGCTTTCCCAGCTCACTTTCAAGTGCATTGATCTGCTCCACCTTGGGCTGCAAAGCCTTGAGGCGCCGATCATTGGCTGAACCAAATAGTTTGCGTGCAATTCCACCAAAAGCGCCCATAAAGTCGTTCCTATACCCGGCAAACCAATTTTTCGCCGATGATCAAATGTTTTATCCTGAAATCTCGTTACTGGAGGGTAATTCAAGGATTTGTGAGTTTACTATCTAATTGCGTTCTGGACGCAGGGTTGCAGGACAGATAAGAGGGGGGCAGTACGATGTCAATAAAGTGTTCCCCTAAAAGCACCGCCAACCCGTTTTTAACCAAGACAATCGGCCTGGAAATGTGCAAGAACAGTAATAAATTAAATTAGTGAGATTTGAAAGAAGAACCCATGAACAATAAACTAATGTCAATTCTGCCGAAACCAGATCACCGCGTAGGCCTGCTTTTTGCAATTGCTCTGACCGCTTGCTTGATAATTCCATCTTCGGTTACCCTGGCTGAAGAAAAAATTATTGCGAAAGTCGGTGATATGGAAATCAGCGAACGCGACTTGGGTTATGCCGAGATAGATTTGCAACAGCAATTCGCAAAGTATCCTGAAAATATTCGAAAAGCCGCAATACTCAAAGCCCTGGTTGATATCAACGTTCTGGCAAAAGCAGCCGAAGACGTGGGAATTGCTGATACAGATGAATTTAAAGCGCGGGTAAATTTTCTCCGTTCACGTGCGCTTCACAATGCCTATTTTCAAAAAAATATCGTCAACGTTATTACTGAAAAAGAGGTCAAAACCCGCTATGACCTGGAAGTGGCTGAAACCGTTCCCAAAAAACAGGTGGATGCACGCCACATCCTGGTAAAGACAGAAGAAGAGGCAATGGCAATAATTGCCGAATTGGATGCCGGTAAGGATTTTGCTGAATTGGCGAAAGAGAAATCAACCGGCCCGTCAGGCGCCAATGGCGGTACATTGGGTTATTTTAGCAAGGGGCAGATGGTCCCGGAATTTGAAGAAGCTGCATTTGCACTTGAAACCGGAACCTATACCAAAAAACCGGTAAAAACCCAGTTTGGCTGGCATATTATTCTCAAACAGGACGAGCGCGACGAAGAGCCCCCGAAATTTGAAGATGCCAAAGACGGGATCAGGCAGATATTACTGCGCGAAAAATATCTCAAGCTGATCACCGCCAGCAGAGAAAAATACAAAGTCGAGATTACCGACGAAGAGCTCAAATCCGGAATAGAAAAACTGAACGCTACCCGCTAGAGACTTTCATGGTAGTATTGCACCGTTTGATTGAATCAAATCAGTCCATTTTGCAAGACGCGGCGTGGTCTGGTCGGAACGGGCAAATGGCGCAGCCCAACACAAGGGCTGATCGTGCCCACCTGAAAGGCCCTAAGACGTGTCGCGTACAATAGGATTCATTTGATGGTGTCAAAACAGTTCACTCGCCAAAGCGCAAATCGCAGCGCGATATGTTATATCAGGCAAGATTTGCAATGCTGGGGATGGACTGTTTTGGCCCACCAGAGACCAGTTTTTCAGGTTCTACGGACATCGTTGCGCCCTGATTGTGGTCCTAGGTCGCTGACCTGGACTTAGCTTCGCCAATTAATTGGATGTGTCAACATGAGCATACCCGTCTCACCCCTTGCCCCAACCCAATGGCCCCGGTTACCACCTCTGGCAGGTGTACGATTGGGCTGTGTTGAGGCGGGCATCAAATACCAGGGCCGCAAAGATCTGACTGTCATTGATTTTGATGAAATGGCCAGTATTGCCGGTGTGTTTACTAAGTCCAGGTGCCCTTCAGCACCTGTTGATTGGTGTAAAAACATCCTTGCAACCGGGAAAGTCCGCTGCATAATTGTCAATTCGGGAAATGCGAACGCATTTACCGGAAATAAGGGACATGAAGCTGTTGATCAGACCACATCTGCGGCGGCTGATATTTTTGATTGCAATCTCAATGAAATATACCTTGCTTCAACCGGGGTAATTGGTGAGCCGCTGGATGCAGGTGGCTTTTCAGAATATTTGAAAATCGCCAAGTCCGTTGCCAGTGAAAACGCCTGGGAAGAAGCGGCAAAAGCAATAATGACCACAGACACCTACCACAAAGTTGCCACACGGCAATTTATCGTGGATGGTCAGGCTTATCATATCAACGGTATTGCCAAAGGCTCGGGCATGATCGCACCTGATATGGCAACCATGCTTTCCTTTCTTGTCACCGACCTCCCGATCAATAATAGAGTTCTGCAACATGAACTGTCGAGGATAATCCCGAAGACTTTCAATTCCATCACGGTCGATAGCGACACTTCCACCAGCGATACGGTGCTGCTTGCTTCTACAAATGCTGCTGATGAAAATATTATCACTGATAAAAAAGATAACAGGTTACGCAGATTTCGCCGCAGCCTTGGCGAAGTTCTGCATGAACTGGCTATGCTGGTTGTACGTGATGGTGAAGGGGCATCAAAACATATAGAAATTTGTGTTGAAGGTGCGACAACTTCCAGATCTGCAAAAAAAATCGCCATGACGATAGCAAATTCTCCCTTGGTGAAAACCGCCATTGCCGGACAGGATGCCAACTGGGGGCGAATTGTCATGGCGGTGGGCAAAGCTGGCGAACCGGCAAATCGCGACTTGCTGTCGATCTGGTTTGGCGACCTGCGTGTTGCTCTGAATGGCGAACGTGATCCTGATTACAGTGAGGACACAGCAAGCCAGATTATGAAATGTGACTATATACCAATAAAGGTGTCTCTTGGTATTGCCAAAGGCAGAGCTGTAGTCTGGACCTGTGACCTGACCCGGCAATATGTGGATATCAATGCAGATTACCGTAGCTGAACTTCCCGCCATCAAACGGATGGAAGCCGTCAGTTTTCGCTCGTTTCCCGCAACCATCACACATTTCAATGGTACATGGGAAATACGGTTGACCAAAAACCACCCGGCAAAACGTTTGAATTCGATTAATCCTCTGGATCCGGAGGATCACATGCATATCGGGCAGCGGTTGCAACAGGAGGTCCAGCGTTTTAGTAAATTTGGCAGACCGTTAATTGTCAGGACTACCCCACTGACATCCAACAATATAATTGGTTATCTCGACCGACAGGAATGGGAATATTTCGATGAAAGTGTAATAATGATACTTGATTTGCAAAATATCAACCTGCAAGATGCATCCCCACAATTACCGTTCAGGAATACCGAATATTGGCTGCAATCATTCTACCAGATGGAAGGCCATTATAAAGCATTCAAATCCGGCATGTTTGATATCATCAATACCACCCACGCAAAAACAGCTCTCTTCTTGCTTCAAAACAAAAATTTGCATCCACTGTCCGCCTTACGTGCGGTACTGGACGATGATAAAATTGGCTTGTTTGATATCGTCACCAGCGCTGCAGACCAGCGCCAGGGATTGGCCACCTCCTTGTTGTTTTCCGCTCTGATATGGGCTCGGCAACAAGGTGCCAGTCAGGCGTGGTTACAAGTGGTTACAAGTAATCATCCGGCGATATTTTTGTATAAGTCCCTGGGGTTTCAAGAATTTTATCACTATGCCTATCGCCGTCCACGTGCTCAGAGTTTCGGGTTGGACACTTAGAATCTTATGTATCTCAAACGGGAATTCCTATATGTCCATAAAACCAGTCTTGATTGTCGTTGCCTGCGCTCTGATTGATATGGACAATCGGGTTCTGGTCACAAGCCGCCCTCAATCCAGGTCCATGGCGGGGATGTGGGAATTTCCCGGTGGAAAAATTGAATCCGGCGAAACCCCGGAACAGGCACTGAAGCGCGAACTGAAAGAAGAGCTGGGTATAACAACCTTTACCAGCTGTCTGGCACCGGTAAATTTCGCATCCCACAACTACAAAGATTTCCATCTGCTAATGCCGTTATATATTTGCCGCAAATGGGAAGGAACATTACAACCAATGGAAGATCAGAAGATGAAATGGGTACGTCCAGTTGATTTGCATCATCTCGACATGCCTCCCGCCGATAAACCTTTGATTCATTCGTTAATCGATCTTTTATAAATATGGTCTACATTTGGTTAAATACTCAACCCAGCAATACGAATTTTTCTATTCTCGGGGATAGAATACACGGAGTTTCTTGTGAAAAAAAACAGCAAGTCCAGATGCACCACAGATAATTGCGGTTTTCTGTCAAATATCAGTGGAGATACTTCAATGCAATTCGCTTTGGTAGTCGGTGCCGTGTCAGTGGCAGCCGCTCTCCTGGTGCCATTGACTTTTAGCGGGAGTTCAAAACTGGCATTTACTGATCACCAGCAAATTGACAGAACCGTTACTGGTTCAATCGGACCGGTCAAACGTTACCGCATTCATAAAAGTATCTTGGATAACACAAAGTAAACAAAAACAACTGAAATTCTTAAACGGTATTCAGGCAAAATTAACTGTTACTATTAACTTTTATTCCATTCGATTGGATTATGTTTATTCCAGCAAGCCAGTAGTAGTACTGGATACAATTGTTGGAAAAAACCATGTTAATAAGATTTCTGAAAGATACAAATGGCGCGACTGGCATCGAATATGGATTGATTGCCGCATTGGTATGTCTGGCAACCATTGGCGGTATTACCGCAGTGGGAAGCAACACCACTGTAACTATGGACAACATTTCAAATCAATTTTGATTACCTTGCCTCCGCTCGGTTTCAGACGCCGATATTTGCATCGAAAAAGCATCTGCAACCCCGCCAGAGAAGCATTACTTGGATTTCAAATGCCTAGCCAGAGAAATATTTGCACTGCCCGGTTTTAGTGGCTCTTGCTGGCTTTCATGTGGAGTCCATGCGGTCATATTGGCATAGCAGAAACTGGCTCTTATCCTTCCATCTCTACCACTATAATTTTCCTGATATAATTCGTTTGCCCGACCGAATAGATTACGGTGCGGTCTGCGAAAATTCGCCGAATTTAAACCGGATGTCATACCCATTGCACGCAAATCCTTGATCAGAGCATATATATCGTCATAGTGAACAACAACTTCCTCACGATCAACAACTGGTAATTTGAAACCGGTTGCCTGAAGAAGAAGTCCCGCCTGCTGAAGATCAATAAACGGGTCAATGCGGGCTGCTGCCCCTCCACATAATTCCAGTTCGGCGCGAGTCAGACAATCACGCAATTCGGCCAGGGTTCCGTTTACCGGTAGCGCCATCAACAACAATCCATCATTCTTCATGCATTGAAATATCCTCACCATAACCGAAGGCAAATCACTGCATGAATGCAGTCCGAATGCCGATACCACCAGGTCCAGTTCGCCAAGCCGGTCCAACTGCCTGGTGAGGTCCGGATTCTGGTTTCTAAACTGATCATCCTTCCGGTATTCAAATGCGGTAATTGATAACGGGTGGATTGCAACTTCAGATTTATTACCTAAAAGCTCGGCAATTCCGGGCAATTCATATCGGCTGATTTCAGCAATATTTTCCAGTTTTTCCAAATCTGCAGATAGCTGGCCTGAAAATGAAAACAGATCGGCACCATTGACAAATTGACGATTTGTTGCCGAAATCCGGTGAGCAAAATCCTCACCCACTTGCGCAACCAAAAAATCTGCACCTTCAGAATTGATCCTGCAGGCTCTTTTTTGACGCATAATCAGTCGATTTTCATCAAACATCCCGATATTCAATTTACCAGCTGGAGTTTTCATTTGGACAATTTATCCATGTTTTGCCATTATATGCATTGTTATCAAATTATCCTACCGGAAGAATGTATATTGAGTTTTCACCAGGAAAATCAACCAGGTTCGCGTGCTGCCAGGAATCTTTTGAAGTTTGCTCGCAAGGGCCTTATTTTTCCTGCGGTGAAAATCATCAATTTTCTGGTACCGCCACGATGCGTCAATTGCAATCAGCTTTCCACCATGCAATCCGGCATCTGTGCCGATTGCTGGAAACTGGTACGGTTTATCGAGCGACCCTATTGCGAAATTATGGGAACGCCGTTTTCCATCGATTTGGGAGCTGGCGCAATTTCCACCGAAGCGATGGCACATCCACCACCCTTTGCCAGATTACGTTCCGCCGTACTTTATGATGACGTCGCCCGACACCTGGTTTCCCGGTTCAAATTTTCCGATCGAAACGATCTTGCACCTTTCATCGCCAATACAATGATACGGGCAGGCAGGGAACTGATAGATGATGCCGATATGATTATCCCCCTGCCACTGCACAGAAGAAGATTGTTTTCCAGAAGGTTCAACCAGTCTGCAGAGCTCGCCAGGATAATTTCCGCCCGATGCGAAACTGACAAAGCCGGTATCCCGTGCAATCCGATGGCCCTGTCGAGAATACGAAATACCAGACAACAAATTGGCCTGACACTGGATGGGCGCAGCAGAAACGTTTCCGGGGCGTTCATGGTTCCGCCAAAATTGCGCCCGGAAATATCCGGCAAACGGATATTACTGGTTGATGACGTCTATACATCGGGTGCCAGTGTCAAATCTGCGACAAAGGCGTTATTGCGTGCAGGGGCACAAATTGTTGATGTTTTAACGTTTGCAAGGGTGCATACAGACATTATATGACATATGTTCCGGACAAATTCTAATACCATCAAGGAGACCACCTTGTCAGAGATCAAAATGTACACTCGCAAAATGTGTGGTTTTTGCAGCGCGGCAAAAAATCTGCTGAAATCGAAAAATGTAGCCTTTCTTGAACTGGATGCAACGTTCAGTCCTCAACTGCGCGGTGAAATGATCGCAGAGGCAAACGGTGGTGCAACATTTCCGCAAATATTTATTGGCAATTCCCATATAGGCGGATGCGATGATCTGTTTGCTCTGGAATCCGCCGGCAAACTGGATGCTATGTTGGTATCCGGCCCGGAACTCTGAATGGATTTGATTTTGGAGAGCTGATTTGATGCGAGTTGCCTGTATTCAAATGCGCAGCGGTATTTCGGTGAAGGATAACCTTGCTGTTCTTGCCAAGATGGTTGGCGAAGCGGCCGAACAAAATGCCACCTATGTACAAACCCCTGAAATGACGTCGGTTGTTGACCAGAACCCCAAGACACTGCTTGCCGGAATTGAAGCCGATAACGGTTCAGACAATCAAAATCAGGTGATAGAATTTGCCGGCAATTTGGCAAAGCAACATAGAATCTGGCTGCATCTGGGTTCTGTCGCTGTAAAAATTTCGCAAACCAGGGCGGCCAATCGCGCTTTGTTGTTTTCTCCCGATGGCCGGAGGATGGCCAATTATGACAAATTGCATATGTTCGATGTAAATTTACCCAACAATGAAACATGGCGTGAATCATCTCTTTATCAGGCAGGTGAAAAAGCAATAATTTGCAAAACCAGTGATTTTGCACTTGGCATTTCGATCTGTTATGATCTGCGCTTTCCGCACCTGTATCGCCAGTTAGCACTGGCTGGCGCACAAATTCTGTCATGTCCGGCAGCCTTTACCCGCCAAACCGGTAAAGCCCACTGGCATTGTCTTCTACGCGCACGTGCTATAGAAAATGGTGCATTTGTAATTGCTGCGGCACAAGGCGGCAAACATCTGGACGGACGGGAAACTTACGGCCATTCATTGATTATCAACCCCTGGGGGGAGATAATAGCAGAATTGGCACATGATAATCCGGGTGTGCTGATTTGCGATATTGATTTGACACAGGTTGAGAATGCAAGATCCAGAATTCCCAGCTTGTCCGCCAACCGTCAATTCGATACGATTACCATTCACCAGGAGTGAACAATGATCAAATATTCCCTGATCTGTGACAAGCAACATGAATTTGAAGGCTGGTTTTCCACCAGCGATGATTTTGATGCGCAAAAAAGGCGCAACCTGGTCAATTGCCCGCTATGCAATTCTTCCAACATCGCTAAAACCCTGATGGCACCATCAATATCCACCAGCAAGGCAAAAACTCCCGATCCCGTACCTGAGGTAAACAAGCCGGCAAAGGAAGCGCTGCTCACCGCAAATGCTGATATTCCTGCTACCTTCAATGAACTGGTAAGCCAAATGCGCGATCTGCGCACCCATATTCAAAAAAACTCTGACAATGTTGGAGATAAATTTCCGGAAGAAGCCCGAAAAATCCATTATGGAGAAGTAGAAAAACGCTCAATATATGGACAGGCCAACGCCGAGGATGTCAAGGAACTGGTAGAAGAAGGCGTTGAAGTAATGCCACTGCCAATCCTGCCCGAGGACAGAAATTAGAGCACATTTGGTGAAATTTGAACCATTTGACCAAGAGGATGTTAACTAATCCGTAGCGCTGGATGTTTAGTCAGATACGACCTTCATCTGGAAACCTGTCGGTGGTATTTCACCCGGAGCAAGACCATTTAAAACGCGCAGCAGTCTAAGCGCATTGCCGCCATTTTTCATTTGTTTTGCCAGTGAAACCAGCGTGTCATCAGCTTTGAATTCTACTATGCGGATCTTCAGTGGGGTAAGTTTCGCCAGTTCTCTTTTGCTGAGCTTTCTGAAACTGTCGGTAATCTCGGAAGCGGTCTTTATCAATTCCGACTGCAATTGGGTATTTGTTCTGCCCGAACCGTCTGACTGGGATGATGCAGCTATGAACCGATAGAGCTGGGTTCCAATCCGCACAACATGAATACGAAAATTCCAACCATCCGCACCGGCATTGCCACTTGCAGTTCTCAGTCCGTTAATGGTCTTCAATTCGATGCTGGAAGGATCAAGACCATTGATCCATCCACCATTCATGTACTTTTTCAGGCTGGTTGTCCTGTCAATTACTGTCGCATCAAATCTGATTGCCACATCGCCTTTTCCGGAAATCACCACCGCCTTGGTCTGGTTTTCAATCCTAAAACCCTTTGACGCCTTAAATGTTATGCCCAGACCGGAATGTGAAAACACCTGTGCGCGCACAAATCCTTCTTCCGCCGAATCTCCAAAAGCCAGACCATCAATGCCTTTCAGAAACCGCTCACGCTCGGTTTTTCCCACTCCCGGAGCACCGAAAAAACGGGCATGGCGCTTTGCCAGATCAGTACGCCTTGGTGTTGAGGGATGCGAAGACAGGAATGAAGAATCATCGAACGCTTCCAGTCCATTCTGATTTATTGTCCGAAAAGCGTGAAGGGTTTCAAGAAAACGGGCACCGGCAAACGGATCATAACCCGCTTTACCAGTCATGCGTATTCCGACAGCATCTGCCTGAAATTCTTGTTCACGGGAAAACTCCGAGAGCTTCAACTGATTAGCTGCCAGGGCAATTCGGGCCGGGGCGCTGTCCCCAAGGACCTCTGTTGCAACCCGTTCACCAATCTCTGTGGAAGCGAGTTTTTTCTGGCGCAATGTTGCATGATTGGCCGCCACATGAGCCATCTCATGGGCAATGACCGCCGCTATTTCTGCCGAATCATTTGCCAATGCCAATAAGCCTCTGGTAAGATACAAGTATCCACCCGGTAGAGCAAAAGCGTTAACTTTTGGAGTGTTCAAAATAGTCACACGATAAACTCTGGAAGGGTCATTTGACACGGCAACCAGTGCACCGACAATCAGCGCCAGCATTCTCTCGGCTTTCTCATTTTGATACTCACCGCCATATTTGGCTACAACCAACGGGTGCTCACGTGCCCCGATCTGCTCCTGCGGGTCTTCAGGACGTACCCAGCTTGAGGTAAACGAGCTGGATGAATTTTTTGAAACAGGACCGCAGCTGACGATAAGAATTGAGGCAAACATCAACACACAGCCCCGAACAGAGCTCCTGATCTGACTCCAGTTATGCCGGTCTGTCGCAAAATTTCTCATTGACCGCTGAACACCGATTTGTGATTGATCCCTCGTAAGTGTTCCCAATAGTTTACACCAGTTAGCAATGCGTCACAACAATGTGGCAAAATTTTTGGTTTCTGCCAAAGGAAATTGATATTGTCTGTCTTTTCCCCCGATAAATAGGGCGAAATCATGCAATTTGCATCTAAAAGCCTGAACCCGGTCAAACAAATCATTATCAACTTCCTTTGATATTACCCATTTGGCCGACCGATGGAATAGTATTCCAACCCTTCACTGGATACTTCATCCCTGGAGTAAATATTTCTCAAATCAATGAGTATCTTGCCGCTTATCAGTTGGCTGACACGCCTCAGATCAAGAGCTCTGAACTGGTTCCATTCTGTCAAAATTACACCGGCAAAAGAATTTTCCAGGCAATCATAAGCATCTGAACAATATTCAATATTTTCAAATTCCCGCTGAGCTTCTTCCATTCCTTCAGGGTCAAATACTTTGATTTCAGCCCCCATTTTCTGCAATTCAGGAATAATATCGATACTGGCAGAATATCGCATATCATCAGTATTTGGCTTGAATGTCAGCCCGAGTATCGAGATGGTCTTGCCGTTGATATCTCCACCACAGGCATCGACAATCCGCTTTGCCATTGATTTCTTCCGATCATCATTTGACTTGATTACTGCATTGACAATCGACAGGGGAGATCCAAAATCCTCTGCAGTTCTGGACAATGCCAGCGTATCTTTTGGGAAACAGGATCCTCCATAACCCGGACCGGCATTGAGAAATTTTGGACCAATTCTGTTATCCAGTCCTATTCCTCTGGATATTTCCTGCACATTCGCACCAACCTCTTCACACAAATCAGCAATTTCATTGATGAAACTGATCTTGACCGCCAAAAATGCATTGGCTGCATATTTGGTCAGTTCAGCGGTTTTTCGGCTGGTGATCACCATTGGTGTTTCATTGAGATAAAGCGGTCGGTACAAAACACGCATCTGTTCGATGGCGCGTTCACTATCTGATCCAAGTACAATACGGTCAGGACGTTTGAAATCATTGATCGCCGCCCCTTCACGCAAAAATTCCGGATTAGATGCAACATCAAAACTGGCGTCGGGGCTGGTCTTGCGGATGATCGCCTCAACTTCATCGCCTGTACCCACCGGCACAGTGGATTTATTGACGATCACCGTATAGCCCTTGATCATTAGCGCCAGTTCTTCTGCAGCCTGATAGACATATCTCAAATCGGCATGGCCATCACCACGACGTGTCGGCGTACCAACAGCGATGAATACGACGTCCGCTTTGCCTACTGCTTCGTTTGGATCAGAATCAAAATTGAGTCTGCCCGCCTTCACATTTGACTCTACCAGACCCTCAAGACCCGGTTCAAATATCGGCATGACACCATTTTTCAGGTTTTCAATCTTTTTTTCATCTTTATCAATACAGATGACATCATGGCCAAAATCGGCAAAACAGGCACCTGAAACCAGTCCCACATAACCGGTACCAATCATCACTACGCGCATAACAACTCCAGTTCACAGGTCAGGTTGTGGATTATCGACTAGTATTTTTTGAGACGGAAAATATTCCGGCTTGATCACTGATAGGATTGACTACAAGACACTTTGCGACCATGCAAGATATGTATTACAAATTTGTTGCAATTTGGCACCGCCGAATTGTCAGGTTTTGTTTGGTGATCAAATTTGATTGTTGTATTACAATCGGAATATCTGCCCAAACGGCCCCGTAGCTCATCAGGATAGAGCGCAAGATTCCTAATCTTGAGGTAACAGGTTCGAGTCCTGTCGGGGTCACCAGATTCGCGCATACATCACGATTGATCCGCCCAAAATTCAAAACAACCTGCAATGAACCCTATTGGACGCGACACGCTTTAACAGCCAGGCCTGTTAACCGCTCTTCTTCTTGAACTGCGGCGCAGCACCATCATATTGCTTGCGTAAATTAACTACAACGCGTCGGTTAAGCGCCTTGCATTCAAGCTCCCTGCACTTGCGCACCAGTCGTTCACTACCGTAACCTTTGACCCACATGCGATGTGGTGCCACGCCTTGTTGCGCAAGATATTCCATCACGACTTTTGCCCGTTTATCAGACAGAGCGATATTGGTGGCACTTTGTCTGGAATCATCAGCGTGCCCTTGCAACTTGATCAGCCATTGCGGATACTTCCTCAGCCATTGTGATTGGATATCAAGCGTTTCGCGGGCCACGTCATCCAGATCATTCGATCCGGCTTTGAAATAGATGCGGCGACCAGCTTGCATGATGTAATCTTCTTCACTGCCTGGCATAATTTTCTTGAAACCGGCAGCCGGTTCATCGGTAACACCGCTGGTGCCCGGCGAGGAAATCACCGAACGACCCGTCGTGTTGCAACCGGCCAAAGCGGAAAGGCCAATCACAACTGCAATATAGGTAGCAATCCTCGACACTTGAAGCACTGTAATTCCCCGTCCCAACCCGTCTGAGTGTTTATATCTTGCTTTTGGCACGCTCGGCAATGTGCTCAAGTACCAGTACCGCCGTTCCAATCGGACAGCGCCTGTACAAATCGATCACATCCTCATTCAGCATACGAATGCAACCTGAAGAGGCATCCTTCCCGATCGACCATGGTTTGGTGGTACCATGCAGTCGATAACCGGTATCACCTGATTCATTATGTAGATAAAGCGCACGCGGTCCCAATGGATTGTCCGGGCCGCCCGGCATCATATCGGGCAGTTTCGGCTGCCGTTTTTTCATTTCCTCCGGGGGAACCCAGCGTGGCCAACGAGCCCTGCGTGCAACATTGGCTCGGCCAAACCACTGAAACCCCTCTCGGCCAACCCCAACTCCGTAGCGAATTGCCGTATTATTTTCCCAAATCATGTAGAGATAGTGATGGCGTGTATCGACGACGATCGTTCCCTGCGGCTCACTGGAAAAATATTTGACCATTTGGCGTCTCCACCGCTGATCGACGGCATCCATATTGGTTCTGCGGAATCTGTAGCCGCCATCGCTCGTCAAGCCAGAAAAATACTTAGCCGTTGTCTGTGCCAAAGCAACACTTTTCCAGCAGATTGGCATACCAGTCGCGGTTGCCGCAACAATTGACGACTTGATGAAATTACGCCTGTCCATACGATACCTCTGAGAAAAATGGAGGATTTATATTAATCCTCCGACATTGATACATCGAAATATATTTTTACCAACACTTTGGTATTAATGCAAACATCAACGACGTGTGAGACAATTCTGCGATCTATCCACATGGTTGACGATGCAATTCAAGCATCCATAACGAGCACAATTCCGGCGATTTAAAGGCTTTCATGGTTACATTGGATCCTTGAAATTACCCCAAAATGGCAATTTGCAAATGATACACACTGTTTTGAAAAATCTGAAAGCAGATCATTGCAACCATTTCTTGCTCACATCGACAATTCATCCCCCAGCCTGTCAAAAAATTTCAGACATTCGGCAATCTCGCTGATCTTGATAAACTCATCTGCTTTATGGGCACGATCGATATTTCCCGGGCCAAACACAGCGGTCGAGATTCCCGCATTGCAAAAATGCCCGGCATCGGTCGCAAAGGAAACCACCTGTGTTGAGTTGATCCCCGTGATCTCTCCAATCAGGGCGGCGGCTTTTCCTGATTGCTTTTCATCAAGCGCCGGTACTTTCGCAAATAGTTCTGTTGAGATATCAGCTTCTGCAAAATTACTGCGCATTTGAGGCAATAACTGATGTTTTGCATAACTGATGATTTCCTCCAGAATCAAATCTGCATCATCATCTGGCAGCGGACGCAATTCCCAGTCAATTGAACAGGAATCGGCAACAATATTTCTCGCTGATCCGCCGGATATTTTTCCCACATTGATGGTACAATAAGGCGGATCATAAGTACTTTCCCGCTCAGCTCTGCTGGCCAGACATTGAGACACTTCTTCCAGGTTGTTAATAAATTTTGTCGCAAATTGTATCGCATTCACTCCCTTACCCGGATCACAGGAATGGGCAGCTACTCCGATGAAATTGGTTTGCAGCTCATAGCCGCCTTTGTGGCCGGTCACAATTTTCATATCGGTCGGTTCACCGATAATTGCAATTTCCGGCTTCGGCACTGTTTTACCCATGTCACCGACCAGGACTGGCGCACCAAATCCGCCAATTTCTTCATCATAGCACATCGACAGATGAACCGGACGTTTCAGCGGTTTTGATTTCCACACAGGTATGGCCGCCAGCATACATGCGAGAAAGCCCTTCATATCGACAGCACCACGGCCATATAACCTGTCGTCGCGCTGATTCAGGGTAAATGGATCAGAAGCCCAGTCCTGCCCGACAACCGGCACCACATCGCTATGACCATTCAGGACAACACCGCCATCGATTGATGGACCTGTCAATGCATGCAAATTGGCGCGTTCTTCGCTCTCATCAAAACTCAAATGATATTCGAGCTGCTCACCACGCAGATATTCTTCTACATAACTGATAAAATCCAGGTTGGGCCGTGCCGAGATGGTTTCAAATCCAACCAGTTTTTGCAGAATTTCTATGGCTTTGGCGGTTGTTGATTCCACTGTCAGATCACCACCAGATCACGCGGCACATCGGCGAGCAATTCGGCTCCATTTTCACCAATCACAAGGCTTTCAGTTACCTCAAGCCCCCAGCCATCCAGCCACAAACC
>JAAEMP010000200.1 GCA_024225445.1 Hyphomicrobiales bacterium
TCTCGCAAGATATCTCAGCGCAAACTTGCTGGCGCAGATTATCTTTTCTGAATCAATGGTTTATACAGAAAAATTTCGACCGGGAGCCTTGTCTTCAAAAATTGAATGCCACGTTTGGAAAAATAGCTCGGGTACAAAGTGCACCCCTCAGCAAAACTTACATCTTGGCCGCAACAGATTGATTTCGCTGCGAAAATCGGATTTCATCGTGTTTATTCGTGAATCTTTCAGGCTAGCTTATTTTATCAAAGTTATGAATTATCTGCAGTTTGAGTAACCAGGGAAATTATTTTCATGAAGTATCTGATATTGATTTTGGTGCTGTTCCATATAGCAAGCAACACAAATAGTGCGTATGCAAATCAGCCAGACTATAATTGTACCATCGATGAAAACATGATTTGTGGTGGCAAGGATGAATCTCAAGTTGGTTCGACAGGGCAGGATAATGAATCTGATGAAGAACCGGAATCCCCTCAATAACCTATTTTCCACCAGTCCACCAAGAATACCCGTGTTCGTTTGCGCTTCCTTGATTGTAGAGGCACAACCACCGGGAAATGGAAAAATGAGCCACCATAGGGCAAATCTAGAGGCTTTCATGTTTATGTTGAGCCGTTTGATGGAGCAAGATCAGCCCAGTATGCAAGGCGCGGTACGCAGCGCGATCTGGTTGATCGGGCAAGTGCCGCAACGTCGCAGATGGGCTGATCCGGCCCACCTGAAAGGCCGGTTTTTGGCGCTCGCTGGACTGCGTTATGTTTCGCTTGTGGTCACCCAGACCACGGCGCAAAACCTGCCTTGCCAGCAAACACCAAAACCGGTCAAACGATTCAATATAAACATGAAAGCCTCTAGCACGGTCAAACCAGACCATTTGGTTGCCCTATGGTAGCCAGCGTTAACTTCAAGACCATCACGCGAACATCTTCAATATGGCAGCTTTTTCCTAACCAATTTGTGACTACCTAGCTAGTGGTCGATATCAGCACTCATCAGCTGGTTGAAGTATGTTCTAATTTCTTCAGCATCCAGCCGGGCAGTCTTGCCGGTCGGGTTAAGTGGTTCATCATGAAAGAATTTCGGCAGGTCATCGTCTTCGGTTGAAAACCCTGCCTGGTAATTGAATTTGGCTTCCAGACGCAATGTATCCATTCCGATCGCCGTGATAAACGCTGGATCCACCTCGCATCCATGAGCGCTGTTAATGGCATCTGCAACTAGCTGCAAATTTTCTTCTGTTACCGCTCGACCAAAAATGCATAGTCCCAGTGAATCAGCAATGGCACAACTGATTTGCTTGTTGAAACTCTCTTTTACCAGCTCCTTGATCGATTTGTCATCGCACTTGAATGCTGGCAAATTGCCGACCGTGTGATCGGCTCCCTGCGCTGTGACCATCATCGAAATACCGGTGACTTCTATGACCCGCGGATCATAAGCACTAATCGCCTGTTTCTTTATCACCGGTACGCGCGCGACATTGAAGTGTCTGCCAACACTTGCGGTACCGTGCGCCAGCAACCTGCCGCGTTTGTTGCCTTTACCAATGTCTGCCAGACATCCGGCCATAAACTCGATATCACCAAATTCGCCCTCACCAGCCTCCATCAATACTCCAATGGTTGCACCCAGCTCAATGCTGTCGACACCTAGATCATTGGCTATCCAGTTCAAACGCGCAACATCATCGGGATCAGTCAAACCGCAATTGGTCCCCATGAGACCAATGGTTTCATACTCCAGGGGCGAAACCAGTTCCTGCCCGTTTTCATCAACATAGACATTACTGCACTTGATCTTGCAGCCTCGCATGCAGGCGTGGGAAATCTTGCCACCCCGCGCCGAGTTCAATTCGCGGATATGGTCCCCGCCCAGCTTGAACGACCCTTCACCGGACTTTGTTACTTGACCACTGGAAAAGTTGCGGACCGGCAAGGCACCCATGTAGTTTGTCAGGTCAGCCACCATTGCTGTACCGGTTGTCTTGAAAGCTTCAATCCCAGCTGATTGGCCAAGCAGTTTGCTGTATTGCGAAATCGAAGCCATGACTTCTTTAAGGTTGTGCAAAGGTGGCATTTTGTGTTTATCGATGACAATTGCCTTAACTTTTTTTGCCCCCATAACACTTCCAACACCACCACGCGCAGCCAGTCGAGATGGTCGGTTTTCAATATCCGAAAAGCTGATACCAGCTAGCAATCCTTTATATTCACCAACCGGACCGCATAGTGCCAACGATGTTTTATCACCGAATTTTTCGTGCAGCTTTCTGGCGCAATCAAAATTACCCAATCCCATATAGGGAGTTGCATCTTCAAAGGAAATCGGACCATTTTTAGGAATGCGAATAACAATCCAGTCAGGCGATTCACCTTGCAGGACAAATCCGGCAATTTCCAGTTGACCCATGGATGTTGCAAATGTGCCTCCGGAATTGGCTTCCTTTATTCCGCCTGTCAGCGGGCTCTTGCAACCAACACTTATACGGTTGGCATTGGAGAAATTGGTCCCGGCGAACGGGCCGGCAGAGAATATCAGAGGATTTTCGGGTCCAAGTGGATCAATCCCGGCTACCCCCTGCTCCAGTAGCATTCGCGCAATCAGGAAGCGCCCGGCTTCAGCGATCTCTTGCCCTTCGATATTGCGGCTATCCACCTTCTTTTCACCAAGGTTAATGGAAATAAATTTGCGCAACAGAATATCCTCTCTTGATCCAAATACATGTTCAAGAATGCACAGTTGAGCAAAAATCGCAATCCTTGCTCATCAACGCGCTGACTTCCAATTCCCGCGGCCATAGTATCGGCGACATCATAAACCACTTTTATTGACACCGTCAGGTCAGGCTTACCAAACGCGCACTTTATATCAACGCTCACAACAACCGCATCATGATCACTAACATGGTCATTAAAACAAACAATTCTGACATCGGTTATCCGATCCGGAAACGCCAACAATGGTGCTGGATAACCAACCCCGGAAAAATCCCAAATGCCTCTCCTGAGAAAAAAGTCGGAAACACAAGGGTGAAATGAACATTGAGTGTCATATCACCCCTCGCTGACTGAACTAGGTGAAAACTCTGTTTATAGACACCTACCTTCGATCATTGCTCCATAACAATCCCTGGCATTTGCAATGCTGGTAGCAGATAACTTATCTGTGGTGCTGGACATGTTTTTCTTACACCAATTGCAGGATTGTCACGTATAATGACGCACAGTTAAAGACAGTAACCAAAGGCGCACTTGCAGGGGCTTTGGAACAGCGTCGCAGATTGCTTATGCTGAATTTGCAACACCGCACAATCCACTACTTGCCCAGCCCCTGCAAAAGCGTCCTGTATATCATGTACTTCAGTTCCAGGTGTCCGGGCTATAGTAACAATGATTTGTAAGGGGTCACCCGGTTGGATCACATTCAAAAGCAGATTTCAGAACAATTGGATTTTTCTGCCTGCTGGTTCACACCTGAGGAAATTGACTCCATCACCAACGAGGGTGGTGCGTACATTCTGTTGTTACGGCTCGCAAAACCGGTGAAAATAAACCTGCCGGGCCATGTGCATCATCAGCTATTGCCCGGATGGTTTGCCTATACGGGAAGCGCACGCAACAAAGGCGGTGTGCGGGCCCGGCTGAAGCATCATTTCAGACCAGACAAGAAACCGCACTGGCATATTGACAGGCTAACCATGAACGCCGCCGCGATGGCGGCACTTCCTGTTCCCGCCGGTGATGAGTGTAACCTGCTTTGCCGAATACTCCAGAGCCCGGACTTCTCCATAGCAATAAAGGGTTTCGGTAGCAGTGACTGCACCATCTGTGAAAGCCATTTGCTGGCAACGATCAAGTGACGGGGAAAAACAAACCTGTCATGATATCAATGTATTTCGGAAACTCACGCTACTCCTGCATCAGAACAGGCCGCTGTTTCACCGACTGTACAGTTTTTCACTAAAGCATGTCGCGTCCAATAGGATTCATTTGATGGAGAGATGTCACATACTTCAGTTCCAGGTGATTGGGCTGCGGTGTCATTTACTGGATTTTATTGGTGAAGTGAACAAATTTATAGTCTTCGAAATCTCGGAAATTGCAATCGTGTTTTTCGGCCAGATGTTTCAATTCATCTCTTAAATGATCCGGCGGGTGGTCAGAATTTGCTGACCTGATCAAACCCTCCAATATTTCATAATCCACGGTTATTCCCAGACCCGGTGCCAGGTTATCCAGATCACGGCCCAGACTATAGAAAGTGAATTTCTTGATCGCCATTCAGGTTCCATTCAGCAGCTATCAATTTCAGTCAAATGCATTATAGCATATTTCATCCCTGAAATATAGTTCTGCACTCCTTTTCTGCACTCCTTTTTTTGCACTCCGTTTAGGAGAAAACCGGGCACCCAAGGGCAGAAGACCACATCAATTCCCAACAAGATCGCCTGTCGGCCATAGACAGTTTGACTGCATTGTCACTTGACAACGCAACAAAAAACCGGGCTGACTGAATCACAATCAACCCGGCAATCGAGTTCAGTAAAACAAAAATATTTGCTTTACATTTTGTAGCAGGCAGCCAGAGCCTGGTTACAGCTTGCCCAGTTTGATGCACCGTCACTTAACGACATATTCGCACCATTACGAAGACAAGCAGCATATTCCGAATTGCAGGCAACCGCCTGATCAGGCGTTGCGGCAATTACTGAAGTTGAAGCCAATGTGACAGAAAGCGCGGCAGCCACTCCCAGTGTTGTTAGAAATGTTTTCATTGTTTTCCCCTGTTCTCCTGAATAATGCCCGAATTTCCCCAGTTGTCTTTGGAAAAGCTTTCCGGCAGATTGTTGATAGTGATGAGTCTAGCCCAAAATTTCTTACGGATCAATCAAATCAGATAAACCAATTTTCCCTCAATACTAGTCCCGCCATTCAATATTGGTACAAAAAAACGGTCCAAACAATTAACACCAGCGCAAAAAACCAAACTGAAACAAAACCAGATTGAGTATTCTTGAACTCTAAGTATGACTCCAGTTATCGGGATCATCGGATTTGTTTGGCGACAAACCCAGAATATCGCCGCTGGTGGAGCAGCCCAGTCCCAGAACAGTGCGATTGGCATAACTGAAATAGGCTGAAACCTGATTGATCTCGAGAATCTCACCATCGCTATATCCTGCTTCCCGCAAATCATTGACGGTATCTTCGCTCATTTGTGAAGGGGCCAATGTCAGTTGCTCCGCATATTTCATCGCCAGTTTCTGTTTTTCATCCAGTGGCGCAGATGAAATATTCCGGTTGTCGATAGCCTGACGAATAGCCTCGGCTTTTTCCTCATCATCTGCCAGCAAACGCCTTAACCCGGCAAAATGATGTTCAACGCAATAGGTGCAGTCATTGAGAGCCGACACCCAGACACCAAGGGTTTCCAGAAACCACTTCGGAATCTCGTTGTTGGTATGGTGCAAAACATATTTGTAAATCGACATGTGCCCCTCCATGGTGTGGGGACGCAGCGAATGAACCATCATGATGTTATCGACATTATTGTCCGGCCCTTTTACCCGGTCATAAAGTTTTTTCAGGCGGCCCGATGCATCATCATAGGCAATGGTCTTGATCCAGGGCATTCATTTTCTCCGTAAATTTACTAAGGATCTGAGCAGAAATCATACATACAATATATCATTGGCACCCAACATGCTGTGCTATTTCTGGCGCATTCTGCTGCCTTTCGGATCAAAAGCCGGCTTCAGGGTAATGCGGCCCGTATGATAATTGCGCGCAATATCGATTTGCACCTGCGTTCCTTCAGCCCGCGCTTGCGCAAGACTGATATCCGCAATGGCCACGGGTTTTCCAATCCGGTAACCAAATGAAGCGGATGTTGTCTTGCCGATAATCTGACCGTTGAAATAAACCGGTTCATTGCCCAGCGGTACAACATCTGGATCATCGAAAATGATGGACACGATGCGATTGCCCTCTCCTGCATCACGCTGTTTCTCCAGCGCGCCTTTACCGATAAAATCCGTATCCCATGCCACGGCAAAATCAAGACCGCACTGAACTGGTGAAATATCCGTGTCGAGATCATGGCCATAAGCCAGAAAACGTTTTTCTATACGCATTGAAGACTGCGCAAACATTCCGGCTGGCCGGGCCCCGTGTTGACAAAGTACCTGGTAAATGCGCTCGGCATTTTGTGCCTTGCAGGTAATTTCCCAACCTGCTTCACCCACATAGGATAGCCGAGCAGCACGAATATGAGCACCGGCAATATGTGAGGCGCCGGACTGAAAATATTTCAGGCATTTAAGTTCCGTGGCTCCCACCTTTTCAATAATTGCGCCAGCATCAGGTCCCATCAAACCCAAAACAGCAAACTCCGCCGTGCTGTCACGCAAGGTAACCTGATATTGTTCAGCATGACGCTTCAGCCAGGCGAGATCCCGACGGATTGAGGTGGTGCCGACAAACAACCGGTAATGATCCTCGCCAATACGCATAGCGGTCAGGTCGCTTTCAATACCACCACGTTGATTGAGCATTGCCGTATAGATTGCACATCCGGGAGCACGATCCATATTGTTTGCGCATATGCGATCGAGAAACTTTGCCGCGTCGCCACCTTCAACCTCGATCTTGCCAAAAGTTGACTGGTCAAAAATCGCCGCCCCTTCATGCGCATGAGCCACTTCGCGACCAACCTGGTCAAACCAGTCCGGCTTTGCAAATGTCATCCGCGGCTCGGCCTGTTTGGCAAAGTAAAGCGGGCGCTCCCAGCCATAGAATTGTCCAAAATGTGCCTTCAGCTTTTCCCAGCATCCATGCAGGGGCGTTTTTCGCAATCCACGGCTTGTCGTCCACTGGCGGCCGGGAAAAGTAATTTCATAATGTTTACCCAACACTTCCGGAACACGCTGACAAAGTGCCGCCGCGGAGTTAAAGCAATCGGGAAAACGTTTCGGATCCGCTTCATGCAGATCCACTTGTGTGTGGCCATTGATGATACAATGTGCAAGCGCCATACCGGCCCCGCCACTTGTGGCGATGCCGACGGAATTCATGCCACAGCCCAAAAATAACCCTTGTGTTTGCGCACTCTCACCAAGCATGAACGAGCCATCAGGCGTAAAACTCTCCGGCCCGTTAAGCAGCATTTTCACTTCTGCTGTCTCCAGCGCCGGTAACCGGTGCAGCGCGTTCATCATCATCGGTTCAAAATGATCCCAGTCTTCGGGCAGAAGCTGAAAAGCGAAATCCTTGCCAATCAGGTCCGGATCAATTGCCTTACCCAGAGGTTCAAAACAACCGACGAGAAGTCCACCGCTATCATCGCGAATATAAAGGTGACTGTCATGATCTGACAATGTCGGCATATTGCCGGTAATGCCATCGATTGGCTTGGTCAGCAGGTAGAAATGCTCGCAGGGCCAGACCGGAATTTGCACCCCGGCCATCGCCGCTGCTGATTTGCTCCAGAGCCCGGTACATAGTGCAATCGCATCGCAGTCGATTTTTCCCCTGTCGGTTTCCACACCAGTTATTTTCCCGTGCCGGGTCAAAATACCGGTAACGCCAGTATTCTCGAATATTTTCGCCCCGCGTGACCTTGCCCCCTTGACCAGGGCCGCGCATAAATCCGAGGGGCTTACCCGTCCATCCTCAGGAGACCAGACCGCACCGATAATATCCACACCATTCATCAACGGCCAGCGCTCTAGTGCCTCTTCGGGCGAAATCGATTGGGCTGGCATGCCAAACAGATGGGCCAGGGCCTCCTGCCGCCTGATATGGGTCAACCGCTCCTGGCTGGTTGCAATTGACAGCGAACCCTTGTTTATCCAACCGGTCGCCTGCCCGGTCTCTTCTTCAAGGCTGGAATATAGTGAAACCGAATAGCGAATAAGATCGGTCAGGTTTCGGGTTGATCTCAGAGCACGAACCTGGGCGGCCGAATGCCAGGTGGTGCCGGAGGTCAGCTGATTTCGTTCCACAAGAACGGCATCACTCACACCTTCTTTCGCCAGGTGATAAAGGGTCGAACAACCCATAACCCCTCCTCCGATAACAACGACTGAGGCTTGCGATGGCAATTGTTGGTTACTCATTGATCAGCTCTTTTATCAGGACAACAGGCGTTGGTCTTCGGGGTCGAATATCGGATCTGCAACTACCTCGGCAGTTATCATTTCGCCCAGAATTTGGATCTGAAGCATTGTGCCAGGTTTGCAATAGGCGAGTGGCATCCAGGCAACGGCAAGACTTCGCTCAACGCGCCAGCCATATCCTCCTGATGTGACATAGCCGATGCATTCATTGCCCGAAAAAACTGGTTCGGACCCCCAGCAATCTGCTCCATTGACAGTGAACACGAGCGTGGCAAGTGCTTTTTCGGGGGCTATCTCACGCTGTGCAAGAACTGCATCACGACCGATGAAGTTACCTTTCTCCGGACGGCAAAATCGATCAAGGCCTGCTGCCTGTGGCGACACTTCGGTAGTCATTTCCGCACCCCAGCTGCGGTAACCTTTTTCAAGACGCAGATGTCCAAGTGCCCGTGCTCCAACCAGCGAAAGCCCGTGAGCATCTCCAGCTCCCATCAAGATATCAAACAGCGTTGCCTGATTTTCCATCAGGCAATGCAGTTCAAAACCAAGTTCACCCGAATAGGATACCCGAAGCACCCTGCATTTTACACGACCAACTTCGACGTCCTTCCACGACATGAAAGAAAAATTCTCCACAGAATAATCATCATGCGAGACATCTTTCAGCAGCGCCCGTGCATTCGGCCCCATAACGCCAACAACAGCTGTTTGACTGGTAACGTCACGAATACCAACATCCAGATCACCAGCATGCTGTTCCATCCAGCGCTGGTAGATTGCCACACCAAGAGTCGCGCCGACAAGATAATACTTATTATTCGAAAGACGGGCAACAGTAACATCACCAACGATTCCGCCGCGTTCATTCAGCATCAGGCTAAGCACCAGTTTTTTGTTTTTCGGCAGGCGATTGGTTGTTAACGTATCCAAAAATGCTTCAGCATCCGTCCCTTCAACAATAAATTTGCCGTAAGATGACATATCGAGAAGGCCGACTTTCTCATGCACATTACGCGCCTCATTACCCACATGCTGCCACCAGTTGGGATGGTAAAAGCTCGGCTCATCCACTGCCGGAACCTCTTCGGGGGCATACCACAATGGTCGTTCCCAACCATAGGCCTGTCCCATAATCGCGCCGCGTTTAACAAGCTCGGAATATATTGGTGTCGTCTTTAGTGGCCGACCGGTCGTGCGTTCAAGTTGCGGGTAGATGATTTCATAGCGGATTGGATAGACTTCGTAGGTCCGCTCACGGGAAAATTCTTTGGTAGTCCAGTCACCAAAACGCGCAACATCAATGAATGAGAGGTCAAGTTCCGGTTCGCCTTCCAGAATCCATTGTGACATTGCATGGCCAACGCCACCAGCCTGGGCAATACCACCAAGAAAACCACAAGCGACAAAGAAGTTTGGCACACCGGGCATAGGTCCAATCATCGGTCGGGCATCAGGCGCAAAGGATATGGCACCATTTACCACCCGTTTGATACCGGCTCGCTCCAGCGCCGGGATACGATGATAAACGGAAGCAAGCCCGTCTTCCAGCCGGTCAAGATCATTAGGCAACAATTCCTGACCAAAGTCCCACGGAGCGCCTTTATTCCCCCACGCCGCCTGGCAATCACGTTCCCATGGGCCAAATAACAGACCCTGACCCTCCTGACGCATATAGAATTGTGCATCGGTATCTCGAATCATCGGCAATTCTTCGTCAAGGACCTCCACTTCCGGCATGGTTTCAGTGATCAGATAGTGGTGTTCCATATTGGTAATTGGCACACGGGCGCCCACCATGTTGGCAATCTCATTGGCCCAGAATCCTCCTGCGTTGACCAGAATCTCACATTCATAAATCTCGCCGGTACTGGTTGATAATCGCCAATGACCCGTTGGCAAACGTTCAATAGCGGTAATTTGGGTATTGCGAACGATACGCCCACCCATTTGCCGCGCACCGGCAGCAAGCCCCATAGTGACTGAATATGGGTCTACATAACCCTCGTCAGGATCCCATGCACCGCCAACCAGGCCATCCGTATTAATCAGAGGATATTTCTGCTTGATTTCCGCAGGCGTAACCAGATCATATTCGATGCCAATGCCTTTGAACTTGCCTGCGAGGAATTTGAATTCCTCCATCCGTTCCTTCGTTTGTGCCAGAAAAAATCCACCGACCACATGGCTGCCAACCTCCTGACCAACCTCTTCTGCAAGGCCATCATATAACCGCAGCGAATAAGCTTGCAAAGTCGACAGGTTGGGGAACCCTGATTGCGTATGAACATTACCAGCAGCATGCCATGTTGCTCCTGCTGTCAGTTCCCTGCGTTCAATCAGCAGCGCATCGGCGCAACCCGCCTTGGCCAGATGATAAAGGATGGAGCAACCAACAATACCCCCTCCAATGACAACAATACGCACATGTTCCGTCATGCCAGTTCCTCCTTGCGTTTTATCACATAGGCATCCAGTTCTTCACGAATGGCTGCTTCCATAGGCGGGACTTCAAACGAATCCAGCAACTCGCCGACAATTTCATGCGCCCGCTCCGTCGCTGTTTTTGCCCCTCCTTCAACCCATGTATCATAGGGGCGCCAATCGCTGAGCATCGGCTCATAAAATGCAGTTTTGTATCGCTCCAGCGTATGTTGATCACCAAAGAAATGCCCGCCGGGGCCGACCCGGGCAATAGCCTCGACACCAAGAGCATCTTGCGAGGTGTCCATTTGTCTGAAAAATACGATCATCATTTGCAGCATTTCTGCATCAATCACCGCTTTTTCAAAACTGAACACCAGCCCGGATTCCAGCCACCCGATGCCGTGCGCCATAATATTTGCGTGCCCCATGGTCGCCGACCAGATTGCATTCATACTTTCATAGGCTGCCTGGACATCAACAGCGTTTGATGAATTGACGTTGGATGATTTGTAGGGCACGCCGTAGCGCCGGGCCAATTGCCCCCCGGCAATAGCTGCCTGGGCATATTCAGGAGTGCCTAGCGACACCGCGCCAGATTTCATGTGAACACTGGAAGTAAAAGCGCCATAAACTACAGGCGCTCCCTTTTTTACAATCTGGGTCAGGGCCATGCCTGCGAGGCATTCAGCATTTTGTTCCACCAAAGCGCCGGCCATGGTAATCGGTGCCATGGCGCCTGCCATGGTAAAAGCCGAGATCACCACTGGCTGGCCTGTCCGGGACATGGCGATCAGGCCGTCGCACATCGCCGCGTCAATCTTAAGCGGAGAATTTGTATTGCAATTAAGCATTAGGCTGGGCTCACTGACGAACTGTACATCGTCAACACCACGGGCTATCTGCGCCATTGCAATAGCATCTGACATGTCAGACATCGCATATGCCCGCCACACCTTGTCAGACTGGGTTGCCATAGTGTGATATGCATCCAGATGGCGGGTGACAACAGGAAGGTCCTGCGGTTCTACCGGATAGCCGTAAAAAAAATGTACAACGTTAAGAGACTGACACAGCTGCACCGCCTTTGTAAAATTTTCCAGAGAACCGGTTTGGCGCCCGTTTTTCAGGTCGCTTGCATAAGGGGGAGTTGTCGCATTGCAAAATGCAAGCCGGTTTCCACCGATTTCTATGTTGTGAACCTTGTTTCGGGCATGAAAAGTCCAGTTTGCAGGACAGGTACTGATCAGGCTTTCAACCAGTTCCGGTGCCATCCGCACCCGCTCACTGACTGCATCCACCTCGGCGCCGGCTGACTTGTACATACTCCGGGCATTTGAAGAATTGATTTCTATACCGGTTTCAAATAGCACCCGCAATGATGCGTGGTGAATAGCTTCAATCTCATCATCTGACAAAATGGCAACCGGCGCAATCCGACTTGCCGGCACTTGAAATGGCAGTTGATTCAGGCTTCTGGCGGGCCGTCTTCGGTTTTGTAAACGTCTTGCCATGGAATGGTCTTGTTCGCGGTTGCGGAATATCCACACCAATTGTTACAGATGTTGCATTTGTTGTAAAGTTACAATACGATTGTAACAGGCCTGTTACACTCTGGTGAGTTCATGCATCCACAAATGCAATTATCGATTCAAGAGAAAATCACCCGCAATATCCATACGCTTTCTCCTCAATTGCGTTTGGCTGCAAATTATGTTGCCGATCATCCAGATGAAATCGCTTCCCGGTCTTTGCGCTATAATGCCAGCGCTACTGAATTGACACCGCCAACCTTTTCGCGCCTCGCAAGAGCTCTCGGATTCAAAAATTACGAATATTTGCGCGAGGCATGCCGCAGCCAGATCAAACATCAGCGCCTTACATTCGCTGAGAAGGCAAAGGCACTGCAGAAAGGTCAGAAAATCGGCGATGTATCGGGTGACTTTATCATCCGCCATGGTGCTGCAGCGATTGAAAATATTGGAACATTTTTAAGTGCCATTGACCCAAAACAGGTAGATGACGTCGCCACATTGCTTGTTCAAGCCCGTAGGGTTCATCTCGTTGGCATGTTGAGTTCGCGCCACTTTGCTGATTATATCGAATACATGGCTTCCATGGCATTTGAAAACTGGCGGGTGTTGGGCGACAAACCCACATCCATAGCCTCCACGCTGACCGGCATCAGCAAGCAGGATGTTATGCTGGTGATTTGCCATGCACCTTATGCCAAGCGCTCCGTTGAAATCGCCCGCTTTGCTCGCAGTACCGGCGTTAGAATTATTTGCATAACCGACCATTTCATGTCACCTCCCGCAGCCGTTTCTGATATGGTACTGATCGCCAGCACAGAAAGTCCTCAGTTCTTCTCTTCGCACGTCGCAACCCTGGTTTTGATTGAATCAATCATCGGTATGTGTGTCGCAAAGAGTGGAAAAACAGCACGCGAGCGTATCGCTGCTGTTGAAAAGACCAGTCACAATATGGGTGAATACTGGTCAACAGAAGAATAATATAACCAGCAATTAATAGGAGAATAGCATGATAAAGAAACTACTGTTAGCGGGCGCTGCCACTGCAATTTTTTTCACCGCCACTACATCAGCAATCCTTGCCGGAACTCTTGATGACATTGTAGCTCGCGGAAAACTCGTTGTCGGAGTAAAAGCGGATTACGCTCCCTGGGGTATGCGCGATGCCAGTGGTAATCTGGTTGGTATGGAGCATGACATGCTGGCAGATCTAGCCAAGCGCCTGAGTGAAAAAGCCGGCAAAACCATTGAGCTTGAGAAAGTGGTAGTGGTGGCATCAAACCGGATGCAATTCCTGGAGCAGGGCAAAATCGATATGTTTATCGCAACAATGTCCAACAAGAAAAAACGCCGGAAAGTTGTTGGCATAGTCCAACCGGACTATTATTCCTCAGGCGTTGCCGTGCTTGCTCACAAGGATTCGGGGATTACCAGTTGGGATACACTGAAAGGTAAAAAAATCTGTGGTATCCAGGGTGCCTGGTACAATAAGGACCACGGCCTCAAAAATGGCGCCGAAGTCATTGCGTTCAAAGGCGTTTCCGAGGTTGAAAAGGCTGTTCTTGATGGCCGCTGTGTCGGATGGGTCTATGATGACAGTGCCTTCATCCCGCGCAAGGTCAACTCACCAGAAAAATGGAAGGATTTTTCCATTGCCACACCGGTTGTGGCTAACGTGCCATGGGGTGCCGCTGTTCGGCTGGCCGATCGTGAAGCACCATTGGGCAAGGCTCTTTCCGCCGCTATTATCGCCTGGCACAAATCGGGCCTGCTGATCAAGTTGGAAAAGAAATGGGGCGTTCCAGCGACCGCATGGCTTGCCGATATGCACGAGCAATGCAAAGCCGATGCCAAAATATGCAATGATAAATATGATGATGGCGAAAGCTACTAATACATGTAAAGTGAAAACCGCCACGCCAACTGGCGTGGCGGTTCGTTTTTGTTGATTTTATACCGGGGGAAACAGGTTTGGAAGCAATCTGGGAGTTCTTTGGGTGGCTCTATGAAGTCCACGGTATCAATCTGACGATATTCTATGACGAATTGGATCGTGCCCGGTTCCTCAAGGGCATTTGGACGACTATTCATCTGTCATTTATATCAATTGTAATAAGCATTTTGATAGGCATTGCCGGTGCATGGTTGCAAATGTCGAGACTGATCTGGCTTCGCCGGGTTGTTCAGGGATACATTCAGTTTTTCCGCAATACCCCACCGCTCATTCAGTTATATTTCTTCTATTTTGCTGTGGATGCTGCACTTTCGTCACTGTTTGGTATCAACGGCGGTATTTTGGATGGATATGGCTGGGCGGTCGTTTCACTGTCGTTCTTTGCAGGCGCTTTCAATGTGGAAATCTTTCGAGCCGGCGTCGAGGCTGTACCAAAATCAACAGTTGAGGCAGCAGATGCGCTTGGTTACAACCGTTTGCAGGTCTATCGCTATATTACACTGCCTTTGGCATTCAGAGTGTGCCTGCCTGCTCTCAACAACAATCTGATAAATCTATTAAAAACCACAACAGTCGCCTACGCCATTGCCGTGCCGGAAACGATTTATGTTGCCAATCAAATCTGGTCGGATGAGTATAACGTTCTTGAGATGATGAATGTGGTCTGGATTATATACATAGTCCTGGTCGGCTTTCTTGTCTGGCTAATGCACAAATGGGAAAAATCCATAAAAATACCGGGATTTGGGCAATGACGGGGAAAACCATGAGCAAGTTCTTCCTCACTGAAGGGAAAACCGATTTACCGGTATTAAAGCCGTTCATTGTGGACAGCAAATCCGGCTGGCAAAGTGGCAATCTGGTTGCTCTTGCATCCAATCGTAATGTTGGCTTTACGATAGCGTTGGCACTTGTAGTCTGGCTGCTTTTTGATTCTGCCGTTGCCCAGTCTCAGGGGGATTCCAACCAGACCATCTTTCAAACCCTGATCAAATGGACTCCTTTGATGTTCAAGGGCCCGGAAGGTGAATTCGGTGGCTTTGTATTAAATATCACCGTCAGTTTTATATCCATGGCACTTGGCACTTTTCTCGGATTATGGCTTGGCATAGGGCAGGTATCCCCTAATACGGCAATCCGCCGTGTATCCTGGGCAATCACTCAAATATTTCGTAATTCGCCTTGGCTGGTACTGTTGTTCTACTTCATGCTGCTACTGCCTTTTACCATCGAGATATTCGGTCAGAAATTCGATATCCCAGGTTGGACCAAGGCGACATTCGCGCTTTCACTGCCAATCATGGCAAATGTATCGGAAATTGTGCGTGGTGCCATCAGTTCCATTGAAACCGGTCAGTGGGAATCGGCGGAAAGCCTGGCCTTTTCCCGCACCCAGACCATGTGGCGAATTATCTTGCCGCAATGCGTCAAACGGATGATCCCGCCGTGGATGAACTGGTACTGCATTTTAACAATGTCAACACCGCTGATTTCCATCCTTGGTGTCAATGATGGCATGACGCTGACCCAAAATGCGCTCGCAGCTGAAGGGCGCAGCGAATTTTTGATCCCCATGTATTTGTGGTTGATGGCGTGGTTCTTTGCCTACAGTTATCCGATCGCTTCGCTGACCCGGCGGTTGGAACGCCGCTTTGCCATAGAAACATAAAAGAAAGCACGTCATGAGCACTTCCACCTGGACCCCCGACCAGCCAATCGTCTCACTCACGGACGTACACAAATCCTTTGGCAATCTCGAAGTATTGAAAGGCGTATCACTGGATGTAATGAAAGGTGAGGTAATTTGTATCATCGGACCGTCAGGTTCAGGCAAATCCACACTTATCCGTTGTATCAACGCTCTCAATGATATCCAGTCCGGCTCGATTTCCGTTGAAGGCCAGCAAGTTCATGATCCCGATCTTGATAAACTTGAGCTGCGAAAAAAAGTCGGGATGGTGTTTCAGCAATATAATCTGTTTCCCCATAAAACCGCGCTTGAAAATATCATGATGGCACCGCTGCTGGTATTAAAACAGGACAAGGTCGAGGTAGAACAGCGTGCCCGCGCCCTGATTAAAAAAGTCAGGCTGGAAGACAAGGAAGACAGTTACCCCGGCGAATTGTCCGGTGGCCAGCAGCAACGGGTCGCCATCGCCAGGTCTCTCGCCATGAATCCCGATGTAATGTTGTTCGACGAGGTAACCGCAGCCCTTGATCCCGAAACCGTCAACGAAGTCCTGATTACCATCAAGGAACTGGCAGCCGACGGCATGACCTGCATTCTGGTCACCCATGAAATGGGCTTTGCCCGAGAAATTGCCGATCAGATCTATTTCACCGACCGCGGCATAATCGTCGAACACGGCCCGCCTTCAACATTCTTCAGCCAAGCCAAAGACCCCCGCACCAAGGAATTTCTCCAGCAGATATTGTGAATATTCGGTATAGGGAACTTGCCTTTCCCCGGCTTCCAGATGCGTTCGATATTCTTTGATTTAAGTATAATCCCAAAACAAATTATGCAATAATTCATGGACGTGTAATCGGGATACCAGCCATCCGACAGTTACAACGGGTATTTGTGGCATCAACACAACAAGGCTTTGCCGGTTTGCTTTTTCAATCAGATACGAATGCCAAAAGCCTGGCCACGCTGGTCACATGGGGCCAGTCACGCATGCTGACCAGGTGAACCTGACGGTGGAAGAATTTCTTCACGCAACAAATTGATAGCAAATTCTCACACTGATTGCGCCAGGGGCACAATACTGACCCGCTTCGTTACCGGATCAATCTCTTTTAACGCCCGGTCCATAATTTCAATTGCCTGATCAATTTCATCCCGGGAAATCGTCAGCGGTGGAGCCAGACGCCACACCGAATGGAGCCCGCCGACCCGGTTGATATTGAGGCCGAGCTCGAAACATCGTCGCGACAAGGCCATGATCAGTTCATGATCGGGTTCCTTCGTTGTTCGATCAGCAACAATCTCCACACCCAGTAGAAGTCCTCGGCCGCGAACGTCACCTATCACTTCGTAACGAGATTGAAGTTCACAAAGACTGTCCTTCAGATATTGGCCGATATCGGCGGCGCGCTCGGTCAGTTTTTCATTGAGGATCACCTCCACTACTGCAAGACCCACGGTAGCGGTGAACGGGTCGGAGGTATGTGAAGTGTAATGAGAAAAGCCATTCTGTCTGGCGGTTTGCGCCACCCGGTCGCAAGTGATAACAGCGGAAAGTGGCAACCCGCCGCCAAGGGTTTTTGATAGAGTCAGGATATCCGGCACAACCCCTTCCTCTTCAAAACCGAACAGCTTTCCCACACGACCCAGTCCGGTTTGCGCCTCGTCAAAGACCAGAAGAATGCCGCGTTGATCGCAAAGTTCCCTTATTCGCCGAAGATAACCGGCCGGCGGCACAATAATGCCACCGGCACTTTGCACCGGTTCGATGATCACCGCCGCTTCCTCTCCAACCGATGTCGCATCGATCATATCGAAGCCTACGTCGAGGCAAGCCATATCACACTGGTCGGCACAGTGGCGGATTGGACAGCGATAACAATTGGGAGCGGGTATCGCCAGTGAACCGGGCATCACCGGTCCATATTTTTTCCGGCCGTGGGCATAGGTAGTCGATGCTGCGCCCGTCGTTGTTCCATGCCATGAGCCCGCCACACCTATAACCTCGAACCGCCCGGTGGCAATCTTGGCAAGTCGCAGCGCCGCTTCATTCGCTTCGCCACCGGTATTCAGTAATTGCACTTTGCTGAGCGATCGGGGAAGCAAATCACACAGGCGATTTGCCAGATCAATCACATCGGGTGACAGCATCGTGCTGTCCAGATGAATAACCGTTTGACCGGCCCTGGTCATCGCTTCAACGATCTTCGGGTGGTTATGACCGATGGTCGCGCACATCTGCCCGGAGGAAAAATCCAGGACTGCCCGGCCTTCCTGCGTATACAGATATGACCCTTGTGCACGAATAATCAGTTCGCTTAAAAAATCACGACCATAGTGAAGCAGATGCTTCTCGAATAGAGCTGGTTCTCTGGCTTCGCTCATTTCTATGCCCTCCGGCTTGCCGCGACCAGGTAACGGCATGGTTCTTCGGTTTTGTTTTTAAAGACACATTTTGAAGGAGCCCCAAGTTCAAGGCAGTCGCCAACATCAAGAAGGTGCTGATTCTCGCCTTCCACCAGGGTAAGCTGACCGCACTGAACCCAGACAATCTGGTGAAAAACAGCATAAATGGACGCCGGAAACCTAACCTCGGCCGCTGGGGGCAGATCAATGGTAACAATTTCAATTGGGCCTCCGGCACTTGGTGAAATCAATGTGCGCACGCAACCGGTCTCGGGGTCCAGCCAGCTTGGCTGCTCACCGGCTCGCACCAACCGCCCGGCATTGCCCTCAGCCCGGGTCAGAAATGTCGATAGAGTAATACCAAACGCACCGCACAGGCGGCCCAGCACAGCCGTTGTCGGACTCGATTCACCGCGTTCAATTTTGCTGATCATGGCTTTCGAGACATCAGAATACCTGGCAAGATCAGCCATTGACCACTTGCGCGCCTCCCGTTCAGCGCGAAGACGAGCCGCAATACCATCGGTCAAATCATCCACTATAGTAGACATTTGTTTATTTTAAGAGATTGACTTGGGAAGTCAAGATGAATCGATCTGGCCGAACTATCTCATCAATACCGTTGAAAAACCAACAGCGCGGCGCCAATTTCAAGGAATTCGTGCTCAATTACCGATAATCTTAACAATCACATTCACAAAGACTGATGACAATCAACTAACGGGCACACATTTTTTGCTATTACTACGTAACCACAGACCAATACGCATGGGGTTTAATGATATTATTACTCGCTCTAAAAGCCGGTCAACATCCCTTATATTGGCTAACAAATATGCTTCGTAGTTGTTTTTATCTGCTTCATCAGGAGCTGTTCTCACAACGAGGATTTGCTCTTCAGGAATAGTGATCTCTAAAGACGGTGCAAGTTGTTCGCGAGCATTTGCAACCCAAAGGTCGCTCATTTTTACGGTGTTTCCATCTATCGAATACCCACCATCCGTAACCTTGAATTTACTACCACTAAATGCAATCAGGGAACGGACGATAACTCTAGATTTGGGCCGATCATTAATTCGCAGAAAATCTCCCAAACAGATTCTTTCTGGAACCACCGCGCCGTAATATTCACCACTACCCAGTTTTGGCCCCATTGTAGCTCCAACAACACCGGTAAGTTTGTAGGGTCCAAAAAACACAGTCCCTGCCAATAGAAGGATGCTTCCCCAAATTATGATTCGGCGAGTTATATTATAATCTTCTATGAATTCCAAAATTGATTCTTTATTTGCCAACTTGATACCCTCAATAATCTTTCAAACGGATTTTCTGCACGGAAGAAAAAAGCATCCGACGCAACTTCGAGTCAAAAAGAAAATACGAGAGAAAATATCCGATGATGCATGTCGTAGAAGCCCACCCAAAATAAGGAAAATTCAATAGCTGTCCTACTTGCGCTTCGAACCAGTTTATCGGCGCGAATATAAAACGCATTGTAAAAAGAAAAACTATCACCAAAATCCAGCTTGGTACCCATCGATGAGCAAGCCAAAACACTGTAATAATTAGATGATAAAAGTAGATTGGCGGATAACACGCCCACCAAGTTAAAGAGATTAATAATCTCATATCAGAATCTGTGGGTTGACTCGCCAATGCACGATAGGCTGCCTTACGCGCCGACCAAAGCCTTGAAAGCGCTAGCTGATTAAATGCTAGATGTGCATTGATTTCGCAACTATGCGGATTATCTTTCAAGGCTTCTTGCAAATGCTTTTGCCCGGAAAATAATGCACCCGAATTTGTCTCAAATGCACCCAACGCAAACTTATCATTAGCATATGCTGTGCTTTTTATATTTTCAGATGCAAGCTTGTTACTTCCAAATTTAGATTCATATAATAAACTCAAAATTTCGTGGGTGTTCTTTGATAATGGAAAATCAGCCTTAAAGCGCTCTATTCCTAGTCTGGTACGACGTTTTTTCCCGATCTCAATATAGATAAATAGTTCTTTTTGCCGTAGTACAATATTGTCGGGATGTATTTCAAGCACTTGTTTTATGAGCTCTAAAGATTGCTTGAAATTCTTCTTTTTCTCTTCAATTTCAATTAATAGCACCCAAGCATTCGGGTCATCTGGGTTATCAGCTAATAGGTCATTTGCTATTCGACGCGCTCCATCATAATTTCCTGCACGAAGCAATGCACCAGCAGTATTATATGAATTGGCCATTCTATTTCGCATATTTTTTCAAAAAAACAGCAAGGTCGTCATACAAACCGCTTTCATTAGCATATTGAGCAAAGCCACGCGCTTGAGCTAACCATTCTCCTACTGTAGATTTTACTTCACGGAAAGCCTCAGAAAAATGCTCCTGAGAAAGAGGCGCAAGGTTATCAACGCTAGTGCTGTCTTCAATTGCATAGTCAACTGCAGTCTCTACAAGCGCAGCTAAATCTGCGCCGGAATAGCCCACACTTTTCTCAATGACCTCATCTAATGATAACTCGTGGGACATAGGTCTTTCCTTAAGCAATCCATTGAGAATAAATGCTCTAGCCACTTTGTCTGGTGGTGGTACAAAAATACTACGATCAAAACGACCAGGCCTTCTAAAAGCTGGATCAAGTGACCAGGGAACATTGGTGGCACCTAGAAACAATATGTCCTCATTGTCATCAGAAAAGCCATCCATTTCTGTGAGCAGCACTGACACAACCGTGTTGACTTTTGCATTGCTCTCAAACTGCCGTTTTTGTGCTAATGCTTCCACCTCATCAAAAAACAATACGGCTGGCTTCTTAGTGCGTGCCCTTAGAAATACATCGACAATATGCTTTTCAGCTATACCAACATATTGATCAAGGACATCTGCAGCTCTAATCTCTCTAAAAGTGGCATTACATTCTGTTGCTAATGCACGAGCCAACATTGTTTTGCCACAACCCGGGGGGCCATACATGAGTACACCGCCGCCAGCTTTTCGCTTAAATCTTTGAAAAATTGCTTTCTTGTCTTGAAAAGGATTAATGATTTTCCGGCGCACTTGTTTTTTTACGTCTTCAAGCCCGCCAATATCATCAAAGGTTATTGATGCGACAGATCTTGGCGAAGTACTATTTGCGTGACCATTAAGTGAAACAACATTGTTTAACTTTTCATCATTTTTTGCAGTTTCCCATTGTTTTGCTAACTGTGGCGCATCAGCTTTTACAAGCAGCTTTAAAGCCATTTCGCGCAATTCATCGCTTTCAATATAATCCACATTTATTTGAGACAAACCAGCAGTAATAATCGAGCTATCTGACGCGTCATCAAGTAATGCAAGGAATGCTCGAAAAACAGCTTGGTTGTCTTGATTAGGCTTTATGAGCTTTGCAAGCGCGTTTACATCTTCTAACATTGCCACACCTCTCAATAATTATCCAATGATACGCGTTGTTTATCGGCCTTAATGGCTAACCAATTTTTCCCGTATAAGAATTCCAAGTAGAGATAATACAATATTGCGAGCGAGTTGAATGCCAATCCAAAACCCTCAGGGAAAAGGTTATATAAATAATTGTCATATACATGGTAATATGAAGCCACGAGTGTTGCAGCAACGATAATTCCCCAGTAACCTATCTTTTCAGCCAACAGTTTTCCAAAGGCTATTATTGCATGAGCGAATAGAAACGGCGGAATTAGAACCAAATAACTGAGAATAATGGTTTCTCGCATAAAAAGCGCTGAAGGTTCTAACTTGAGAGCATCCCGCGCAGCGTTTCTGGCAGTGCGAAGGCGTAGAGCGCGGAATGCTGAAAAAGCATAAAATCGGTAATCGCCATAGTTGGCAAAACCTTTTTCGATCAATTGTTTGTAGATTTCCATTGCAGCTATAAAATGGTTCTTTTTGTATTTTAATAGCCCTTCATGCCCACTAAAATCTAACCCAGGTGCTGATTTTCTAAATTTTGAAAGCGCTTTTTCACTTTTTGTAATTGATCCAGTTTGTTGAAAATAAAGATACTCAGCTATTTGGATAGTTTCTTTTTCGTATGGCAGCGTCGATTTTAAAACTTCTAGTGCTTCATTTGCCTTACCATTTTTTCCAAGTTTGAGAAAAGCGCAAAACAAACTGAAATGCGCTAATGGAGATATGGCATTTTTGGCAAGCCAGATTTGAGAATATTCAAGTGCCTCAGAATATTTTTTCTGCTCAAAAAAGCAATCAAATTTAAGATAATTCGCTTCTTGATCATTCGGATTGCTGCTAAGAATTTCATCAGCAATTTTTGCCGCCGAATTGTAATTTCTGGCTTTAAGAAATGCCTGCCCCGAAGAAATGCTATTTGTTACTATACTCATACCCACTCCGCTGTTTTTGAAAATTTAATATCAATACCTTACAATATTGCTAATGTACTTCAGTTGGGATGTTTGAAAAAACCAAGAATTGCGCTGATACCATTAATAGTAACTTGTGGCACATAACGTGTAGAAAATTGACATCATGAAAATAACCAATATCGCATTAAGCTCAACACAGACAAATATCTGCTCCAGAAGCTGCGATATTGAACCAAAACAAATGCCGTTATGGATCTAAAGATCGATCTCGATTATCCCGTTCGCTTTTGCAGCCCTTGACCGGCAAAGTATGATCTTTTCCCGGCGTTGTTTGTTGGATAGTACATAATCACGATGCTCGACCTCACCTGAGACCAGACCGCACTGGCACACACCGCACAATCCGTCCGAGCATTTGATATCGATATGAAAGCCATTGTCATTAAGCGCGTCAGCCGCAGTTTCTTCCGCCGACACCAGAATGTCCCGGCCGGACCTGGTCAATCTCAGTGTAAAATCGTGGTTTTCATATTCCGGCTCTTCAGGTACCGAGAAATATTCCAGATGTCGGTTTTCATCGGGATAACCCTGTTTCGCTGCTGTCTCGATTACCGCGTCCATAAAGCGATCGGAACCACAGGTATAGACATGCCATCCTTTCCGATATCCCGATAGTATCGCATTCAGGTCGGCACGTGTACCTTCCGCGGTAATATGCAAATGCACCCGTTCATGCCACGCAACTGATGCAAGATCATCAAGGAAACCGGCGCTATCGCGGGTTTTCACCGAATAATGCATTTCGAAATCAGCACCAATTGCATGCAGCCGATGGCCCATGGTGATCATCGGTGTTATCCCTATGCCGCCGCCCATCAGCAGGGTCCGGATTGCGGTTTCATCAAGGGGAAAGTGATTGATCGGTTTGGAAACGAAGATCATGCGACCCTCATTGAAGATGCGATGCAACAGCCTGGAACCGCCTTTGCCCTCATCCTCCCGCAAAACCCCGATTTGATATTTCGAAGTATCGGCAGGATCTCCCGACAGCGAGTATTGTCTGAGAAATTCAGGCGCCACGACAATGTCAAGATGCGCGCCCGCACTCCACTGCGGTAACGGCGACCGGTCAGGCGAGGACAGTTCGTATTTGGTGGTATCCGCTGTCATTTTCTCGACTTTGGTTACTTCAACGCGCACAACCGGGGATTCACCCTTCACCCTGTATTCATGTACCAGTCCATTCAACTCACCTTTTGCCAGTCTGGTTTTGTAAGTCTGTGCCGTGACCAAATTCTGGTAAGCCTCAATACCCTTCTCCCGGTCCATGAGAAAAGGGAAAGGCCATGGATGCGGCGCAAGATTGGCCGGATAAACCGCAAGCACCTGATCTTCATATTTGACTTCAATATCCTTTTGCAGGCCACGGGCATTTACAGCATTGGGGGTTTGTCGATAGGCACCTTCCTCATTCAGTTCCAGATCCCACCACCATTTCTTCACCGGATTCAGACCACCATTGCCCGCAAGGTCATCCAGCTTTGCCAGCCACGGTGCGGCGGCCGGGATATGCATCGCCGCCCATCGAAAAGGAACTTCTGAAAACAGGCCTTCAAGATTCCATGGACAGGTTTTCATGCATCGACCGCACATCGCCCCACCGGTGGTGGTGACGCGATAGGTCGCGCATTTCTGACTGTCGGATTTCCATATTTCATAACCGTTGAACATCAGTTTCGGCCCGGCTGTGATCGCTCCGGATGGGCATTCACGCGCGCATTTGTTGCAATTATTGCAGAAGTGCTGCAGGCCAAAGTCAATTGGACGGTCATGGGCCATCGGCATATCGGTGGTGACCACACCGGATTTCAGTCGAGGTCCCAGATACGGATTGAGTATCACCTCGCCAATACGGCTGACCTCGCCCAGACCCGACAACAGCAGCAGTGGCGGCTGTAAAACCTCACCTTCAAGCACCGTATGAGCTTTGGCGGAATATCCAAAATTACGGATATGTTTGGCAAGCACACCCCCGATCAGGGAAAACCTCAAATAAGCCCGCATCGACTGGGCAACTGAAATCCAGTCATCGCCGGAGGCACCTTCCATGGTTTCATAACCCTGGTCGATGATAATGGAGATGGCGTTGTCGTGCGGCGGGACAATCGGTTCACCCAGGGCATCGTGCGAGTACCAGGTCCATTCCGGACAACGCGATAACCCGACCGCGTCCGCTCCCAGGAAATAGGCTGCTGCCTTGATATTATCCGCATTGCGCTGTGCATCCTCAGCCGGAGTAATGTTCCGCGATGGCGCGCCATCCTGGATCAATACAAAGGCACCAAGCGCCCGGCGCTGGGCCATCGACGGGGCTGCCTTTCGCGCGTAGTGACCATTCTTCGCCCCCTCCTGCACATGCGCTCCCAGATCACCAAACTGGGCGCGGGCAAACATATCTGTGCGCTTGGGCACCCGGGCGACCCGTTCCTCATCGATAAAAGTCGTCGGATTATCGACCCGCTTCAATTTCTCGAATGGATTCTCACCATCAACAAACCGTCGCCGGGCAAAGGGCTCACGAGGGTTGGCCTTGCCGAAGGTTCCGTTGGTTTTCGTACGATTCTGATCAGCTGAACCCGCCAGTGCACCATCCGCTTTCAACACCAGGTCGGTAGTCACCGCAGCTACACCAAACCGGTCACCAAGATAGGGATTGACCAGAGAACCATCCTCAACTGCCGTCAATCCAGCCGCCACGCTCAGGTGATTGAGGTTCACATCCGATGATGAACCGGTATGAGCGCGCGCATCAAACCCCAGCAGCCTGATATAATTGGCAATGACAATCGCCGTTTCCGAAGCACGCAGACAGGCGCGCGCCTGCTGGGCCTCATCAATCCAGTCGGTTCCCGGCTCATCCGGTTTGGGGTCACGTGGATATTCATAAACAAAAACTATTGCATGGGAATGCCCGTCAATGGTTGTCGGCACGGCTTCCATCGACTCTTTCAGATCCGCCATGATCACGTCAATTCCAGAGGCAAGCGTCTTGGTTTGACGGGTGCGCAAGTCCTCTGCCAGGCGCTCAACATCCGGATTGCGCAATGGCTTGGCAAGCTGGCAATCAGGTGGTAATTCGCAAATCCCGACCATCGAAGCATCATTGAAATATCCGAATGCTTTCAGGTGATTTGATCTCTCGACTGGATCGTCGGGAATTTCACCAACAGCCGGGTTTACCATGCCAATGCGAATGGCATCTAGCATTGCCTGATACTCTCCCATGGCATTGACTATTGAATGCGGTGTTCTTGTCCGCCCAAACTCCACTTGCCGCATCTCCGGAATATCTGCCGAGACGGGAATAACGTGCGTGCGGGCCAGCCGCTCCAGCGGGTAAGGCCCCATGTGGACCGGGCGTTTTTTGTCCGAAAAGAACCGGTTTGCCATATTGGTCTCCGCTTTCAGATACACAATCGGATGCGACCATACCTTGCCGCTGTGATGAATTCACAATACCGGCCAGTTGACCATTGAATTGAGTAGAAATAAACCAGTTTGTGCAAATAATTGCAGATTGCGAAGATGGCACGGTTCCACCAACAGGGGCTGCATATGGTATGAATACGATAGTCGATAAAAGCATGGACAAGGTAGACGATGTATATTTTGAGGCCGGTGATCACCGCACTTTTGTCCACTTGGCCGGCGCGCAGTTTTTCAAACTCATGCGCAAATCGTTCTATGTAAATATTTACTCGGAATCCAAAACCGGCTTTAGCGCCCTGGTTTTTTGGATATTACGGTGCATGATGGTGTCGCGTAAGGCTTATCTGGCCGATTCAAATTGTCAGATGGTTTGTTATTATGAATAACCGATGAAGGCTAATGATGAAACTTCGAAATCTGAAAGCTCTCATCGTTGCTGCAAAACGACTGCCGCAAATTGCCATGCGCAAAAGTTATTGGCATTTGGCTTTGCGAAAAGCCAATTGTGCAACCTATGTCTCCAGTATGAAGTGCCACCTGTCTCTCAACAAGGTCACAATATCAATCTCTTACACGACGTTTTATTTTGAATGACATTTTCTGGAACCTGACTGGCACATAACTGGCACACCATCACCAAACAGAATGTCGAAGCAATTGGCAACAATCCGGAAAATTTGTCGTATTGAGAGCGGAATTTTCTTCGCTTGAGCTACGTATTGGCTCCGCTAGGCATGTGGATATTAGACTCTACGCTTATGACGTTAATCAGTCTGGCATAATCCGCATCGGGTTTGATCTGGATGCACAAACGCTATCCAATACAAAGAAAAATTGTATTTTTATTAATCAAAGCCTCGTGCCAAGCTTGATCGGCAATGGCTGAATGACAAAATTCCCAAAATAGAACACCAGCCAACTAGCTTCCGACCGCTGCAATGTTTGTTCGCAAAGCATTCCGAGCCGGGGCCGGATGGAGATACACGAACTTGGTTCGTGGTGGAACTAGCGACAGATAGCCTGTCTGGAAAACAAGGTGATGTGGTGAAGGGTTTTAGCGGAAAACTTGTGGGCTCGGCCCTTCCAATTACTCCCGATGAGTGTTCGATCGTGCATGACGCCGCCATCCGTGTTCTGCAGGAAGGCGGAGTGCGCTGCGATGATGAGCGGGCAGCCAGGATGTTCGAAGCGGTGGGATGCAAGCTGGAGAATGATCGCCAGCTGGTTAAAATTCCTGAAAAAGCGATTATGGCAGCGCTTGAAACCTGCCCTGGCGAATTTACCCTGCACGGACGCAACGATCCAACCAAGGATTGTTCAATTGGTACCGGAGAGGTGCATTTTTGTACGGTTACGGGTCGCTATATTGACGATGTCCGCACGGGCGAGCGGCGCAAGGTCACTCGTCAGGATGCTATCGACGGCACATTGATGGCAGATGCCCTGGAAAATGTGCACGGGCTCTACAAGCCGGTAATGTGGCTTTATGACGAGGAAATGATCTGTAACTCACAGATCCTGATGACCGAGTGGATGAAGCACACCAACAAACCGGGCACATGGGTTTACAACACCGGCGCTGAACATGAGGTTAGTGATCTCATAAAAATGTGGCAAATCGCAGCTGGTGGAGAAGATGAAATGCGGGCCAAACCACATATGCTGGGTCATGTAGTGGTCAACCCGCCACGGGTTATTGACGTCCACTATACAGATTGGCTGATCGGCTTTTGCGATTCCGGCACACCGCTTTCGATTGAAAGTGCGCTGATGGGCGGTGCCACCGGTCCTGCCACCCGCGCCGGCATGCTGGTGCAGTGCATGGTTGAGATTTATGCGCTTGTTGTTCAGGCGCAAAGCTACAAGCCGGGCCACCCTCTGGCATTTTGTTCGTTTAATCCAGCGATGGATATGCGTACCGGGCTTTGGGCCTGCGGCACACCTGAATACGGAATTAATGGCGGTGGCATCGCGGCGATGGCCAGGCATCACAATATCCCCGTCGTCGGTTTTGGCATGAGTGACAGTTGCGAGTTTGATCAGCAGACAGCTTTTGAAAAGGCGCTGAAAAGCTATAACTATGCTCTGGCAGGGCACAGCTGGATAATAGACCTGGGAGGCACCGCGGGATTCAATCTGGTGTCCTGGCCGCAGATGGTGCTGGAAAATGAAATGGCCGCCTATATCGGTGAATATCTCAGGGGCATAGAGGTCGATGAGGAACGCCTGGCGGTTGACACGATCCTGAAAGTTGGTCCGCTGCCTGGCAGCTACATGAAGGAAAAACATACGCGTAACTGGTTCCGCAAGGAATTTTACATGCCCCAACTCAGCAACAAGGAGTTCTTTGAAAGCTGGGAACGCGGGCATGTGGCGTTGCATGAAAAGGCCAAAACCAAGGCACTCGATATTCTTGACAATCACAAATCACCAGTCGCCCCTGAGATTCAAAAGGAACTGGACAACTATCTGGCATATTGTCTGAAACGCGATCTGGGTTGAGCCTGAGGAGACTGGGATTATGGCAATAAAAATCGATGACGATTATTTTAATGCATTGGCTGATACAGTAATTGATGGTGAAGATGAAGAATGCGTAAAACTGGTCAATGACGGCCTGGAAGCGGGCGTCGACCCTCTGGAAGCGGTTGAAAAGGGCCTGGCAAAGGGAATCAACCAGGTTGGTGTGGATTTTGGTGCCGGTGTTATTTTCCTGCCCGAACTGGCGATGGCGGCCGATACGATGAAAATGGGTGCAGCCATTCTTGATGCAAAAATCAGGGAAAGCGGCTCAAAGCGGATGTCGCATGGCACCATCGTAATCGGCACGATCAAGGGCGATATTCATGATATCGGCAAATCAGTGGTAGCGGCGGTTCTGCAGGCCAACGGCTATAATGTGGTTGATATCGGTATTGATGTGGATATCGACACTTTTATTAAGGCGCTGGAAGACAATGAGGCGGATGTGCTTGGCATGTCGACACTTTTAACCCTGCCGTTGATGACAATGGGCGAAGTTATTGATCGGCTGAAGGATGTTGGCATGCGGGACTCTATCAAGGTTATCGTTGGAGGGTGCCCGGTCACCCAGGAATTTGCCGATGAAATCGGTGCCGATGCCGTTGGTTTTGATGCCCAGGATGCCGTCGTCAAGCTAGATGGCCTTATGGGTGTGAACCGGGCACCTGTTGCAGCAGTTTAGAGCAAGATCGGTACTAGTAAGGTTTGTCGGATGATCATTGTTGGGGAGCGGATTAACAGTACGCGAAAAACCATTACCAGGGCCATGCAAGAGCATGATTCAGAGTTTATCCTGAATGAGGCGCAGCGCCAGTGGGATGCCGGAGCAACTTATCTGGATGTGAATACCGCCATGATGCGTTCGGAAGAATCGCAGACCATGACCTGGGTGGTTGAACTTATTCAGGCAGAAATTCCGGAGGCTTTGATCGCCATAGACAGCGCAAATCCTGCAGCGATTGAGGCGGGTTTCAAGGTGCATAAAGGCCGTGCGTTGCTGAATTCCATCAATATGGAAAAAGACCGTATCAAATCCGTTGTTCCGCTGATCCGGGAGTTCAGGCCCCGTGTTGTCGCTCTGACCATTGACGATTCCGGCGTGACCCAGGAAGAGGAAAAGCGCTTTGAACTTGGTGTTCGGCTTATTGAACTGCTTATGGACAACGATGTTGAACGTGATGATATTTTTATTGATCCCCTGATTTTTCCGGTAAGCGCTGAACTTCAGGCGGGTAATGTATCATTGAACATCATGGGAAGACTGAAAGAAGCTTATTCCGATGTTCACATGATTTGCGGTTTATCCAATATCTCCTTTGGTTTGCCGGAGCGCAAGCTGATCAATCAGGTGTATATGGTAATGGCCATGGGTCGCGGGTTGGACGGGGCAATTATTGATCCACTGGACAGGCGCCTGATGGCCAATATTACAACCGCCCGTACTTTGCTGGGACAGGATAAAGCCTGCCGTGGTTTTCTTAAAACCTATCGTAGTGGCGGATTAAAACTGGAACCGAACCCCGCTGGGGTGTGATGGGTAACATTGATTATATCCTTGAATTTTCTGATCTCCCTGCGGCGGTGAGCTTTGTCGAGGGTGCCAGCATTCTGCAGGTAGCCCAGCAAAACGATGTGGAGATCAACGCCACTTGTGGCGGCCGTGGCCGGTGTCGGAGCTGCCGGGTCAAAATGATCAAAGGTACGCCACCTAATGCGACAATTTGCGATCGTTCCCAACTGAGCGATGAAGAGATTCGTGAAGGATTTCGTCTGGCCTGTCAGTGTTTCTTGAAAAGCGATGCAAGCATTGCCATTGCGCCGCCGGTCAATGAAACCTTGTTCCAGATTCTCGTTGATTCAGGGATCCCGGCGACTGGTGGAAAGGTGATGGAACCCGATAGCGGGGTCAGCAAAACCTTCCTGTTGCCAGAGCGTAATTCAACGGGTAGCGGCAGGAATTCAGAGATCGAGGAATTGCTTGGCGGCACTGAAACAAGTTCCGGGGCCAGTCTGACTGTAGTGCGTCAAATCCCAAAATTGTTGAAAAACCTCAACGATGGTATCACTGTGACCCGGTTTGGTGGCCAGGTCATCTCAATTGAGCCCGGCGACACAGTCGCCCGAATGTTTGGTCTGGCGTTTGATATCGGCTCTACAACGGTTGTCGGTTATCTTGCTGATCTCAATACTGGCGAAACAATCTCTTCGGTTTCCGGGCTTAACCCGCAATCGGTTTTTGGAGGCGATCTAATCTCCCGGATTGCTTTTGGAGCTGAAATACCGGCGAATGTTCGCAAGCTCCATTCAAAGATTGTCACCTATCTAAACGACCTCAGCAAAGAACTTTGTTCACAAGCCGGTATAGAGCCGGATCATGTTTATAAAGTCACGGTTGTCGGCAATACCTGCATGCATCACCTGTTTCTGGGGATCGAGCCCACATCGGTTGGTCATGCACCCTATCTACCTGTCATTCGGGGTGCCTATTCCTGCTCGGCCCGGGAGGCGGGTTTGCGCCTGAACCGTGATGCCCGCATGTTCATGTTGCCGCTGGTGGCGGGGTTTGTCGGGGCTGACACGGTAGGTGTGATTCTGTCGACGGGCATTTGCAATCACCAGGGCATCAGCGTAGTTGCTGATATCGGCACGAACGCCGAGGTTGTGCTAAAATGCCCTGATGGGTTGTTTGCCTGTTCGTCCCCCGCTGGCCCGGCTCTTGAAGGAGGGCAGATACACGACGGTATGCGCGCTGCACTGGGCGCAATTGACCAGGTCACGATCGATGACGACATTGGTGTTCACACCATCGGAAATGTCCCGGCGCTGGGAATATGCGGTTCGGGGTTGATAGATATTATCGCTGTGTTGCTGGAAGTTGGAATTATTATGCCGTCTGGCCGCCTGTTGCTTGCCCCCAAAAACAAGCTGAGCAAACGCCTCGCTCGTCGACTGCGCAATGGGCCGGGAGGGCAACCGGAATTTGTGCTGGTTTGGGCAAAGGACAGCGCCAACCACAATGATATAGTACTGACCCAGGGCGATATCCGGCAGTTTCAACTGGCTAAAGCAGCGATCCTTGGTGGAGTGGTGGCTCTGGCTGAGCGGGCCGGAGTTGCCTGTGAGGATATTTCCAGGTTTATGCTTGCGGGCGGTTTTGGCAATTTTCTGGTTATCAAAAATGCCCGCCGTGTCGGGTTGATACCCGATCTTGAAACGAAGCGAATTCAATATGTATCCAATGCGGCAGGCCTTGGCGCGCAGATGGCCCTGATCTCGGAGCGTGAGCGTATCCGTGCCGGACAGTTGGCCGAAACTGTCATACATATATCGCTTGCAGGATTTGCAGGGTTTCAGAAAATGTATCTGGACGCCATGGCTTTTCCGAAAACAACGAGTGAAAAATCTTGAACCATGAGGTAAAGTAAATCATGGAAACGGAAAAAGACACTCTCTTGATCTGTTGCGGTGCAATCGCCAATGAAGTTGTATCGATGGTCAGGCACAACGGCTGGGACAATCTGCATATCCAGTGCCTGCCCCCACATTTGCACAGCACACCAATGAAAATTCCCGAGGCCGTGCGCAAAAAAATCCACGCTGCACGAGGGCGGTTTGACGACATGCTGGTTTTGTACAGTGATTGCGGAACCGGCGGGCAGCTTGATGCGGTTTTGCGCGAGGAAGGTGTGGAGCGCATCGGTGGTGCTCACTGCTACGATATTCTGGCTGGCCAGGATGAATTTGCCAAAATGATGGCAGATGAACCGGGAAGTTTTTTCGTCACCGGGTTTCTGGCCAGAAACTTTGAACGCCTGGTTCTCAAGGGATTGGGGCTAGACCGATATCCTCATATGATTGAACGATTTTTTCGCCATTATACACGGTTGGTTTATCTGGCCCATAGCGATGATACCAGGCTAAAACTGGACGCGGAGCAGGCTGCAAAAACCCTGGGCCTTCGGTTTGAAATGCGCCTTGTGGGCAGTGGCGAATACCAGCAGTTTGTCGCGTCCCGCTGCAATCTGAAATCCCGTCAATAAAATGCCAAAGGCTCAGGTTATTTGTCAGGTGTTTTGACAAATCCTGAAAGCGCTGATTCTGGAATTCTTGCCTGAGTGTGCTTTTCGCTGTTCAACCGGTGTTTGGTAAACCAGTCCACACAAAACTTGGAAAAAACCGACATGACACGTGTTGGGCGAACCTGTTCCAACTGGGCAATTGCAAGAATGCCGTCTTCCACGTCCTCACAAATTGGCAGACCAACGATTGTTTGACCGTCATAGGTATGATCAAAATAAGGACGCGTAACCATTAGGGAATATCCCCAGTTTCGACCAACAAGACCGCGCACCATCTCCAGTGACGGCGAAGAGAACGCGACCCGCACTTCCAGCCCGTTTTGTCTGAACATATTCAGGAAATAGTCCCGGCTCGGTGGCACATCCAGCAAAATAAAATGCTCGTCCGTCAGACTGGCCAGTGAAACACATTTTTGTCCGGCCTGCGGATGACTTGCCGGTAGAAGTACATAGGGCTCAAAGGTCGCAAGCCTGGTGGTGATAATACCCGGAGGAAGTACCGAATCATACATGATTGCCAGTTCAAATTTCCCACTCGCCAACCCTTCAAACATTTCATCTTGGTTGCCTTCAAAGACGCGCACGTCAACGCCAGGATATATCTGCGAAAAATCCGCCAGAATTGCGGGCATAAAAACCGGGGCAATTGCCACAAAACAAGCAACATTGAGTGTACCACCGACGATATTGCTCGACTCCTGGACGTTTTGTTGCAGACTGTCCGCATAGCTCAAAAGCCCACGAGCATCAATCAGCAAGCGCTCTCCGGCCGGGGTAAGTGATACGCCGCGGGCGTGGTGACGAATGAATAACTGAACCGAAAATTGTTCCTCTATTTTGATTATCGCTTTGGAAACTGAAGGTTGCGAGACATTTAACTGCCGCGCTGCATCGGCCACGGAAGAATGTTCTGCCGTTGCGACGAAATACTCCAGTTGTCGCAATGAAAATCTCAGCATGATTCAACCCTGTTACACTCCAGTACCAACGCGGTTCCCTCGATTTTACTCAATCCCGCCATAACAAGATAGCTTTTAGTTAACGTCAAGTGGAATAAATTGAATTTTAACTTATTCGGATTTTGGCCGATACTCAGTGCGAAAAAACTGATTTTGACTGGTCGGAAACTAGACAGGCACGGTTCATGGGTAGCACATGGAAAGTTGGCATTGATATCGGTGGGACGTTCACCGATGTGATCGGTATCAACAACCAGAGCGGTGAAATCAGAACCGCCAAGGTGCGCAGCCAGACCAGAGATCCTATCGCCAGTATTGTTGCGGCATATCATTCCATTGGCGTCGATTGGAATAATGTCGACGATCTTATGCACGGCACGACTCTGGCAACCAATGCTATTGTTGAGGGAAACATCGCCCCTGTTGCCCTGATAGCCACTGAAGGGTTTCGCGATACTATCGAAATTGGTCGCCAGAACCGTCGCGAACTTTATCAATTGCATGTTACACCAAAACTACCGCCTCTGGTTCCCGAAGAGCGCCGGATAGAGGCCCTGGAGCGTATAGGCCCGGAAGGCCAGGTTCTAAAGCGACTGAGCGAGAATGAGGCTATCCGGATTGCAGAAGTTGTTGGCAAATTGAATGTCGAGGCTGCCGCGGTTGCCCTGCAGCATTGTTACGTCAATTCCAGCCACGAAAAGAAACTGGGGGACAGGTTGGCGGGAGCTGTCAAATACGTGGCTCTTTCGCATGAAATGAGCCCAGAGCCGCGGGAGTTTGAGCGAACCAACACAACTATTCTGAACGCGGCTCTTATGCCTTTGACGGTAGGTTATCTGAATAAACTTCAAGCAGGTGCCGGAGACACTACGAATGTTCATTTGTTTCATTCTGCCGGTGGAATGGCATCTGGTGCTGCTGTCAAGAGGCGCCCCCTGGCGCTAGCACTGTCAGGCCCCGCGGCTGGTGTGGCAGCGGCTGGCAAAATTGCCACTGAACTGAAACTGGGTAACGCCATCGGCTTTGATATGGGTGGCACCACCACCGATACCTGTGTGGTTATTGAAGGCCGGGTTCAGGTCAGCAGCGATCAGCATCTAGCCGGACTGCCGGTGCGACAGTTGATGACGGCGGTTGAATCCATTGGAGCCGGCGGCGGCTCCATTGCGCGCACCCTTGGAACTGCTGTGCGGGTTGGCCCTGACAGCGCCGGAGCCGAGCCGGGACCGGCCTGCTATGGTCTGGACGGCGTACTGCCGACGGTAACTGACGCCAATATGGTATTGGGATTTTTGAGCACTGAGCGCTTGCTTGGTGGTGTACTGCGTCTGGTGCGCGACAAGGCGGAAACCGCGATGAGTACGTTAGGTAAGGCACTTGAAAAGTCGGTCCATGAAACCGCAATTGGTGTTTACCGGATTGCCAACGCTTCCATGGCCCGTGCTCTGCACCGGGTTACTGTTGAACGTGGAGTAGATGCCCGCGGCTGCTCGCTGATTGCCTTTGGAGGAGCCGGGCCAATGCACGCGGTGGCACTGGCTCAGGAATTCGGTATTTCCACAGTGGTGGTACCCAAGTTTTCCAGCGTATTTTCCGCCCTCGGCTGTCTGACCGCCGAACTCAGCTATGCTGAACAGCACACTATTAGCCTGTCAAGCCTAGAATGGGATCAGCAAAGGATCGATGCCCAATGTCAATCCATGATGGATCGTCTCAGTGCACCGGTCTTGGCAGCAGGAAACAAGACAGGAGACATTAAAGCCAGCTTTGTTGCTCTGATCCGCTATGCCGGGCAAAGCGACAGCATTGAGGTGGCATTTGAACTGCCTTGTGATCCCGAAATCCTTGGCCGGGATTTTCAAGCCCGGCATAATAAATTATTCGGATTTACTACCGATGAGCCGTGGCAGTTTGAAACGCTGCGGGTCACGGTATCAGCGCCTGCACAAAGCAATATTGACGAATTACAGGAGACTGTTCTGCAGGAATCCACAAATCCGATATCAGTAGATGAATGCTGGTTTGATGCAAAAGGGCCGGTTTCAACCCGGCGCTTTGAAAGAGGAGCACTGCCGGTCGACTGGGCCATAGAAGGCCCGGCAATTATTGAGGATAACTGGTCGACAATTGTCGTGCCTCCCGGTGCAACGGCGCAACTTCATCGTTCAGGGCATCTGATCATTGATACCGGAGTTGTGTCATGACCCGGAAACCGATCACCATGCCTGATCCCTTTACGATAGAGGTTATCCGTAACGCATTGACAGCAATTGCCGAGGAAATGTCACTGATCGTCATGCGCTCGGCGCGCTCTCCCCTGCTGCGCGAAGCCGGTGACCTGTCATCGGCGCTGACCGATGCGAAGGGCAATCTGATTGCCCAGGGGCGTGATATTCCAGCCCATCTCGGGGTCATGGGTTCCACCGTGCAGGAATTTCTCAAGCGTATTCCCGCAACCCGGCTTCAGCCCGGTGACGTATGGTTCATGAATTTGCCCGAGGCTGGGGGCAACCACCTGCCAGACGTTAAGGCGATCCGCCCGATATTTGCTGAAGGCGAGATTCAGGCCTATGCGGTCAGTCTGGCTCACTGGGCCGATATTGGCGGCGCACGTGCCGGCAGCTATGTGCCGGACGCCCGCGATGCCTGGCAGGAAGGCCTGCGCATACCACCACTTCGAGTGTTTACCAGTGAGGGAGCGGATCGGGAAAAGCTGGATGTGATCCTGTCCAATGTGCGTGGTGCCGAGGAACGTGAAGGTGATATTCTGGCCCAAATGGCCTCGACCTATTCAGCTGATGAGCGCATGCAGGAGGTTTTCTCGCGCTATCAGGCAACGGTAGTGCAGGCCGCCATTGCAAACCTGCATGATCAATCGGAGGCAGAAATGCGTGCTGCCATACTCACCATTCCCAACGGGGTTTATGAAGGTGAGGACTGGCTTGATGATGACGGTCCGGGACGTGATCCGATTGCTGTGCGCGTTAGAATTGAAATCAACGATGATGAAGCAACATTTGATTTTTCGAAAACTGCTGACGCTTGTGCCGGACCGATGAACGCAACTCCCTTCACCGCATCTGCCAGCGTGTTTTATGCCATGAAAGTCATTGCCGGCCCGGATATCCAGCCCAATGCGGGATGTGCACGACCTGTCAACATCATAACCCGTGAAGGGTCGCTTTTGCATCCGCCCGTGGACAAGCCGGTCGTTGCCGGCAATCATGATACCTCGCAAAGGATCGTCGATGCAATTTTCAAGGCTTTCGAGAAGGTGGTTCCCGAGCGTTTGACCGCTGGCGGCTCCACTACATCAGGCCTGTTGCTTTTCAGCGGGCGCGATCCACGCACCGGAAAATGGACCACGCTTTACGAAGTGCATGGCGGCGGCGAAGGCGCACGGCATGATCGCGACGGTATGTGCGCGGTGCGCCCGCACATGTCCAATGTCATGAACACACCCGCTGAAGTGATCGAAGCCAACTATCCCATACTCATTGAAAATCAGGCCCTGCGTCGCGGTTCTGGTGGTAATGGGCTGCACAAAGGTGGTGACGGGCAGGTTCGCACCTACCTGATCAACGCTGCTGGGTTGGTTATGACGACTATTGTCGAACGATGCATCGTTCCCCCTTACGGTCTACAGGGGGGAGAGCCGGGTAAAACGTTCGAAATCACCCATGAGCAGGCCTCGGGAGAGGTTAGCCAACTTGCCGGAAAAACCCATGTCAGCCTTGATAAGGGTGACAGGATCATCATAAAAACAAGTGGCGGCGGCGGCTATGGGACTCAAAATGGCAATACCGCCAACTCAACAGGGAGAAACTAACATGAGGCTAGAAGGTAAAAACGCAATTATTACCGGTGCGGCCCAAGGCATGGGCAGTACGATTACCGAAACCATGGCCAGCGAAGGCGCTGATCTGGTTCTTGTTGCCCGCTCGGCTCAACCGATCGAGGAACTGGCCGAGAAAATTCGTAACACCGGGCGCCGGGTGTTGGCAATTACTGCTGACACCACGGATGAAGAACAGGTAGTTGCAATGGTGGACAAGGCCACAGAGTTTTTTGATGGCCGCATAGATATTCTGGTAAATGCCATGGGCGCGACAGGGCCGATTGAAACACCGGTCTGGGAAATCAGCCCGGAGGACTTTTCTGATCTTTTGCGCAAGAATGTTATCGGAGTGTTTTTGCCAATGAAGCACATCATCCCGTCAATGATCAAGAAACGCTATGGCAAAATTGTAACAATTGGTGGCGGCTCCGGTATGCGCGGGTATCGGTACCGAGCGGGATACAGCTCTTCGAAATGGGCAATTCGTGGATTAACACGCACATCTGCTATCGACTGCGGTGAGCACAATATCAATGTTAATGCCATCATGCCAGGGATCGTTGAAACACCGCGAATGCACAAGCTTTGTCACGAAAAGGCAAAAACCAAGGGGACGACCTATGACGAAGAATATGCCGAATATGTTGCGGAAATGCCCTTGCTGCGGGTAACCACGCCACAGCACATCGCCGATGCGGTGATTTTTTTGGCCAGCGATGAATCCGAAAACATGACCGGTCAGGAAATGCCAATCGATGGCGGCTGGACGGCCTAATACCAGGGAGCGTAAATAGTGATCCATATGGCGATTGTTTGCGCTCTTTGGCACCAGGATTTGTTGATCCCGAATGGAGAATAACTGATGTTACCACATTTTGAACTGTCCCAACCAAAATCTCTGTCAGAGGTGTTTGGCTCTCTGGCGGCTGGCAAAGGGCGACCATTTGCTGGTGGAACGATCCTGGTACCAGATCTGCGTGGCGGGAGCGAAACATCCCGTCGTTTCATCAGCCTCGCGCAGATTGACGCGCTTCGCTACATCAAACATGAGGAAACGGGCACGACGATGGGGTCGGGCACGACGATCGCCGATATCCTGAAGGATCAGGGAATGGTCTCTGCTGCACCAGCACTTGTCGCAGCGTCTGATATTTTTGCTGGTGCCATGGTTCGAACTGCGGCAACGGTCGGCGGCAATATCTGCTGTGGATCACCATCTGCCGACACGGTACCCTCTTTGCTGACACTGGGGGCAGCGGTGACGCTGTGCAGTGAGAAAGAAACACGCAAAGTTCCATTGAATGAGTTTTTTCTTGGTTACAAGAAATTGATTCTTCGACCTGACGAATTGTTAACTGCGATATCCTGGCGACCCCTTCAGCCAGGCAGCGCCCATTTATTTTATAAACTTGCCCGGAGAAAGGGTGATGCAATTACTGTTACTGGTGTTTCTGTCATGATTGCGGTAAGCGGCAATATATGCAGTGAAGTACGTATTGCCCTTGGTTCGGTTGCGCCAACGGTTTTTCGCGCCGATCAGGCTGAAGATTTGTTGCGTGGCCAGATACTGACTTCTGAACTTATTGAAAAGGCGGCGAAAGCAGCTGCAGATCAATGCCGCCCGATCGACGATAACCGTGCGTCAGCCGCTTACCGCCTGCAAACCGCCGAGGCGCTGGTGCGGCGCCTGTTGACCCAGGCCTGGCAAAAGGCCAGTACCACCTAACGAAGGAAAACGCCGATGCCACAAGAAAAGATCGTAACCCTTCGGGTGAATGGTAAAGAGGTTAAATTCATCGCTCCCGCCCACCGCACTCTGCTGGAGGCGCTTCGTCATGAAGGATTCGTTGAGATAAAATGCGGCTGTGAAAAAGGTGACTGCGGTGCCTGTGCGGTTTTGCTTGACGGCAACCCGGTTGATAGTTGCCTCACCCTCGCCTGGCATGCAGAAGGAAGCGAGGTAACGACCATCAAGGGTCTTGGCCAACCGGATAATCCCGATCCGTTGCAAACGGCCTTCATCGAAACCGGTGGAGCCCAGTGCGGCTATTGCTCGCCAGGCATGATCATAGCCGCACGGGCTTTATTGAATGATAATCCGAATCCAAATCTAGCTGATATAAAAAAGGGTTTGGCCGGCAATCTGTGCCGTTGCACCGGATACACCAGGATATTTGAGGCGGTCGAACTTGCCGCCCGCAAGATGCGCAAGGAGAGCGAACAGTCATGAGCGAGATCGATACTTCTCCTAACTACATTGCCAATGTGAACCTGCGGCAGGTTGGCAAGAACAAACCCCGCAATGACTCCCCCACCAAGGTTTTTGGCCGGGCGGTCTATGCCGGCGATTTTCACATGGACGGCATGCTCTATGCCAAGGTCCTGCATTCTGATCGTGCTTGTGCCAACATTAAAAGTGTCAATACTTCTGCTGCCAGGGCGCTTGAAGGAGTGCATAGCGTGTTAACCGCAGAAAACCTTCCAGCCAGCAATGCAGTCATGACCGATCTCCCGGGGCAGGTCGGAGGTGGCACCAAGAACACCAAACAGCCGATTTTGGCGAAGGAACGTGTGCGGTTCTACGGAGAGCCTATTGCGCTGGTAGCGGCAGAATCCTACGAGCTTGCCCAGAAGGCTCTTGAACTGATTGTGGTGGATTTTGAGGAAACCGAAGGGGTCTTTGATGCGTTTGAAGCACAAAAGCCGGATGCCCCTGTTGTTTATGGCGACGACAACATCGTTGCCGCTTACAAGATTCGCAAAGGTGATATTGAGAAAGGGTTTGCCGAGGCAGACTATGTTTTGGAAAATACGTTTTCCTCGCAATATCAGGAGCAGGCATTTTTGGAACCAGAGGCCGCTGTGGCGTGGGTGGATGAACATGACATGCTCAATATCCGCTCTTCCACGCAGGTAGTTGAACACTTCCGCGCCGTAGCCGATGCTTTGGGTCTACCCCACAACAAGGTACATTTGCAGGCACCATATGTAGGCGGCGGTTTTGGTGGCAAAGAGGTCATGACAATCGAGGTCTGGCTGGCCCTGCTGGCAATGGATTCACAACGCCCGGTAAAATTAGTCCAGACCCGTGAGAACTCGTTCGTTTCACATGGTCCCCGCCATCCGTTCACATTTACCCACAAAACCGGGGTAACGAAAGACGGCAAAATTACCGCAATGAAAATTACTGCTACCTCAGACGCCGGTGCTTATGCCAAGCTCAGTCCCTATATTCTGCTTTATGCCACTGTCGGTGCAACCGGTCCTTATCGGGTCGATAACCTTTGGATTGATTCAACCTCTGCTGCCACCAACAACCTGCCAACCTGCGCCTATCGAGGATTTGGCACGATGCAGGCAAACACGGCCTGCGAAGCACAGATTGAGGAACTGGCCAGGCTCATCGGCATGGATTCACTTGATCTCAGGCGAAAGAACTTCATCAAGACAGGAGATCCGAACACCACCGGACAGATTATCCGTAGTGCTGTCTGGTCTGATCAATGCGCCACTAAAGCGCTGACCGCCCTTGGAGAGCGTCAGGAAAAAACCGATACACATCTTTTTGGTCATGGGCTTGCATGTTATCAGCAAAGCTATGGACGTATCCGATGGATGAAGGACACATCTGAGAGCTGGGTTGGCCTGGAAGTAGATGGCACCGCCATTGTCCGATGTTCCGTCACCGATATCGGTGCCGGGCAAATGTCGTCTCTGGCGCAGATCACCGGGGAAATCCTCGGAGTGCCAATGAATGAGGTTACGGTCTATTTTGGCGACGGACATGTTAATCCGCTGGGCGGAACCTCAACCGCCAGTCGCGCTTTGTACATGACCGGCAAGGCAACCGAACTGGCTGCCAGGAATGTGCGCAACAATCTTCTAGAGTGCATGGCGGAGCATTTCAGTGTGTCGCCCGGTGAGTTGGACCTGGGCGATTCAAAGGTCTTTGTGATCGATGATCCAGAACGCTCTATGTCGATCAAGGAAATGGTTAAACACTGCGCCTCGCTTGGGGTGCATCGTCACTCGCTGGAGATTTATCGGGCTCCTACCAGCGAAGGTCTTGATCCCGAAACCGGACAGGGCGAAGTGTTTCCTGATTTCACCTATGGTGCACACGCTGCCAGCGTGTCGGTTGACATTGATACAGGTGAGGTCAACGTGATCAAAAGTGTTGGAGCCCACGATGTGGGCCAGGCGATAAATCTGCGAACAGTGGAAGGGCAGATCGAGGGCAGTGCGCTGATGGGGCAAGGTTTTGCCCTGAGCGAAGAATTGATTTTGGAAAAGGGTATTCTTCAAAACGGTTCTTTCAGCGAATACCTGATCCCCACTTCTGAAGATGTTCCGGATATTCAGTCCATTGTTCTTGAATCGCGCAGTGGCCTTGGCCCGTTTGGCTCCAAGGGAATTGGTGAGCCGGTGCTGGCCCCGGTTGCGGCCTCGATTGTAAATGCTGTGGCGGATGCAATTGGGTCCCGTATCCATGATCTTCCGCTGACACCGGAAAAAGTTCTGGCAGCCATCACAGCAAACAAAGCCGCGACCGGCGAATAAGAGGAGAAGTTATGGGCAGGGCACCACCAGATCATGCCCGTATTGTTATTGTCGGGGGCGGGGTTGTCGGCAGTTCAATTGCTTACCAGTTGGCACTGGCGGGGGAAAAAGACGTAGTACTGCTGGAACGTGGCACCCTGGCCTGTGGCACCTCCTGGCACGCAGCGGGGCTGATCATGCAACTGCGTGGCGGCCATACCACCACTGAAATTGCCAGCTATAATGCCAGGTTCTATCCGGAACTTGAAGCTGATACCGGCATCGCAACAGGGTTCAAGCAAAACGGCACTCTGGCTATCGGGCGTAACCTGGACCGGGTGCACGAGATGCAGCGCCGTGGCAGTATCGCCAAGAGCTTTGATATTGAAACACGGATGCTGACACCCAGCGAGGTCGGGGCGCTTTACCCGGCCCTTGATACAAAGCTTGTTGCCGGTGGCATGTTCATCCCGGGAGATGGCCAACTCAGCCCGGTTGATACCGTAAATGCCCTGATCAAGGGGGCGAAAATGCGCGGTATACGGGTTTTTGAAGAAACCCCCGTGGAAGGTCTTCAGCGCTTGTCGGGTGGAGAATACAGGATCGAGGCTCCAACCCACACCATAACATGCGAAAAACTGGTGCTGGCTTGTGGACTATGGACCCGCGATCTGGCTGCGCAACTTGGCGCAAGAGTGCCACTCTTTGCCTGCGAGCATATGTATGTTGTGACCGAGGCGATGGATTTCGTGGTTCCAGACCTACCGGTCCTGCGCGATACCGAGGGCTATACTTATATGAAAGAAGAGGCCGGCAAACTCCTGGTCGGCTCGTTTGAGCCGCGTGGTAAAGCTCTTCCGGTTGAAAACCTGCCATCCGAGCCGCGTTTTATCGAAATGCAGGAAGACTGGGACCATTTTGAGCTGCCTTACTCGAAAGCCATGCAGATCATACCCGAACTCGCCCAAGTCGGTATCAACAAATTCATGAACGGACCGGAAAGTTTCACTCCTGACGACCTGCCCTGTCTGGGCGAGGCTCCGGGCCTGCCCAACTGTTTCATCGCAGCCGGGCTCAACTCTGAAGGATTCGAGATCAGCCCTGGCATATCGCGCGCCCTCGCCCGCTGGATCATCGACGGTGAGCCGGATATGGACCTATTGGATTACGATGTGGCACGGTTTCATCCGTTCCAGACCAACCGGAATTATCTGCAAGCGCGGGTACCGGAATCGTTGGGTGGTATTTTTGAAATGCCCTGGCCATTCAAGGAACACACCACCGGACGCCCGGCGCGAAAAAGTCATTTGCATGACCGGCTGGCCGCCAATGGTGCCTGTTTTGGTGAAACTGCCGGATGGGAGCGGCCGATGTGGTTTGCATCAAAAGGCATTGCACCCAAAAACGAATATTCGTTCTTCCGCCCGAACTGGTACGAGCATACCGCTCACGAATGCCGTGCCGCTCGCCAAGCAGTGGTACTCATGGACATCAGTTCCTTTGGCAAAACCCTCGTGCAAGGCCGCGATGCCTGCGCATTTCTGCAATGGATGTGCGTCAGCAATATTCAGGTACCTGCGGGCAAGCTGGTTTACACTCATATGCTCAATTCAAAAGGCGGTATCGAATGTGACGTGACAATTGACCGACTGTCTGAAGACTGTTTCATGATCTACTCCTCTGCAGGGGTGCATTACCGGGACCTCAACTGGATGCAAAAGCACATCGCGTCAGATCAGCATGTAACCCTGACCGATGTCACCGCAGCTTATTCCGTCTTGAACCTGCAGGGACCGAAGTCCCGCGAGCTTCTGCAATCAGTCACCAGCACCGATCTTTCGGGCAGTGCGTTCCCTTTTCTGACGGCGCAGGAAATAGAGATCGGTTACGCCGGGATCAGAGCAAAACGCATGACGTTCATCGGCGAATTGGGCTGGGAATTGCAGATGCCCTCAGAGTTTGTACAGGATGTCTATGACATCATCATTCAAGCGGGTGGGCCATTCGGGTTAATCCAGGCCGGATATCACGCGCTCGAACATTTGCGCTGTGAACGAGCCTATCGCGAGTTCGGACTTGATCTGGCTCCGGACGACACTCCGTTTGAAGCGGGCCTTGGTTTTATCGTTAAGATGGACAAACCTGGTGGTTTTTTTGGGCGCGACGCCCTTCTGCCCCAGGCCGGAAAGACCCTCAATCGACGGATGGTAAATTTCAAGCTGAAGGATGCAGAGCCTGCTCTGTTTCATGATGAGCTGATCTGGATGAACGGTGAAATAGTTGGCTACCTCAGTTCTGGTGCCTATGCCTTCAACCTTGGCAGCGCGGTTGGCATGGGATATGTCCGGCACCCAGATGGCGTTACCGCCGATCTTGTCAATGATGCCGAATTTGAAATCGAAATCGCCGGTAAACTGTTCCCGGCGGAAGCTTCTTTGAAGCCCTTTCTTGATCCGGCTGGCGCACGGGTAAAAATGTGAACAAACGGGAGTGATGGAAATGACAATCTCCAAAAAATGGCAGGCCCCTGCCGGAATTCCTGATCAGTTGGCTATCGACGGTGAATGGATTGATGCCGACAGCAGGAATACTGTCGAAAGCATCGATCCGGCAACCGGTGTTCCGTTTGCCTCGGTGCAACTGGGCAATGCCAATGACGTAGATCGCGCGGTTGAAAGTTCGAAACGGGCCCTGAAAGGTGAGTGGCGACATGCCACGCCGGTTCAACGTGCGCGAGTTTTGGCAACCACAGCGGCCTTGATCCGGCGCGATGCCGAATTGCTGGCGAGGGTGGAAACGCTTGACTGTGGCAAGCCGATTCGGGAGGCCCGAGGTGACGTGGAAACCGCTGCGGGATATTTTGAGTATTACGCTGGGATCGCCGACAAGCTGCAGGGGGCATCAATCCCGCTGGGACCCGATTTCATGTCGTTTACCGTGCATGAACCGGTAGGTGTTACCGCCCATATCATCCCGTGGAACTTCCCCCTGGTAACAACAGCGCGTGGCGCGGCACCAGCCTTGGCTGCCGGCAACACTTGCGTGATCAAACCGGCGCTGATCACCTCTCTTACCGCATTGATGCTGGCCGGGATTCTGAAAGAGGCCGGGTTGCCGGACGGGGTTTACAATGTGGTTACAGGCCGCGGCTCAGAGGTGGGAGACTATCTGACCAGCCATTGCGACGTCTCCCATGTCACCTTTACCGGCTCGGTAGCGACCGGCATTTCGGTGATGAAATCGGCCGCCGACACAATCGCCTCAACCACGATGGAGCTTGGTGGCAAATCACCGGTAGTGGTATTGTCCGACGCTGATATCGATACGGCCGTAGAAGGCACCATGAAAGCGATCTTCATGAATGCAGGACAGGTTTGCTCATCCGGCTCACGGCTGGTGGTTGAGCGTCCTGTGCATGCTCAGATGATGGAAGCGCTGGTGGACAGGGCCGATGCGCTCAATATTGGACATGGTCTTGACGACGCTGATCTTGGCCCGCTTGTATCGGGTGCGCAACTGAAAAGTGTGTCCGCTTATGTTGATGACGCCCGCTCGCGTGGCTGCTCGATCGCTATCGGTGGCAAAGCCCAGAGCCCGGCTGGTATTGAGGGTTTGGAAGGTGGCTTTTTCATGCAGCCGACAATTATCGATGATCTTAAGGCCGATGACAGACTGGTTCAGGAGGAGATATTTGGTCCGGTTCTGGCAGTGCAGGTCGTTGACAGCGCCGAAGAAGCGATAGAGGTTGCCAACGACACATCGTTCGGATTATGCGGCGGAATTTACACCAGCGATATCACCAAAGCCCTGCGCTTTGCCCGCGATATGGAAGCTGGCCAGATTTTTATCAACCAGTATTTTGCCGGTGGCATACCCACTCCGTTCGGCGGCGTTAAAAATTCCGGTTTTGGCCGCGAAAAAGGCCTGGCCGCGCTCGCCAGTTACTATCAAGTGAAGTGCATCACTGCACGAATCTAAAACTGTTTTGCAAGAGGTATTCATGGTTACGACCCCCAACTCCCCACACGCCCGCGATATCGCTTCGCACCTGCATCCCTTTACCAATCTTGCGGTACATCCGCAAAAAGGCCCGCATATCTTCAACCGAGGTGAAGGGATCTACGTTTTTGACGACGACGGAAAGAAGTATATCGAAGGGCTGTCGGGACTTTGGTGCGCCTCGCTCGGATTCAGCGAAAAACGTCTGGTGGAAGCGGCAACCAAACAATTGCAAACGCTGCCGTTTTATCACAATTTCGCCCACAAGGCGGTGGAACCGGCGATCGAACTGGCTGATTTTCTGGTTGAGCACGCGCCGGTACCGATGTCCAAGGTATTCTTCACCAATTCAGGATCTGAGGCCAATGACACCCAGGTCAAACTCGTCTGGTACTACAACAATATACTTGGCCGTCCTGAAAAGAAGAAAATCATCGCCCGGCGCGGCGCATATCACGGCATTACCCTGGCAGCTGCCAGCCTGACCGGGATGCAATATGCCCATAATGCCTTTGATGTGCCGATCAACAATATCCTCCACACTGATTGTCCGCACCACTATCACTATGGCATGGAAGGCGAGAGTGAAGACCAATATTCAACACGTCTGGCTGCAAATCTAGAACAGCTGATCTTTGAGGAAGGCCCTGAAACCGTGGCTGCCTTCATCGCCGAACCTTTCCTTGGTGCTGGCGGGGTGATAGAGCCACCCAAGGGCTATTTCGAGAAAATCCAGCCTGTTCTGGCGGAACACGATATTCTCTTCATCGTTGATGAGGTGATCAGCGGATTTTATCGCACCGGAAACATGTTCGCGACCGAGACCTACGATCTCAAACCTGATCTGATCACGATGGCCAAGCAATTATCGGCCGCATACCAGCCCATTGGCGGCGTAATGATGACTGAAAAAATTCACGATATTCTTGTCGAAGGCAGCCGCAAATATGGCATTTTCGGCACCGGTTTCACTTATTCCGGCCATCCGGTTCCCGCCGCCGTCGCGCTGGAAACCCAGAAGGTCTATCTGGAACGTGATATTGGGGGTCATGTCAAGGCAATTTCGATCCCCTTCCAGAAACGGTTGCACGCGCTGGCCGATCATCCACTGGTTGGCGAAGCTCGCGGGCTGGGTCTGATCGGAGCCGTTGAACTGGTCAGGGACAAGGCCAGTCGGGCAAATTTTGATGCCGCTGACAAGGTTGGCCCCTGGGTCGCCGACCGCGCCACTCACCATGGGTTGATCGTGCGTCCTTTATTGAACGATACCATTGCCTTTTGCCCACCGCTGATCATTAATGAGCAACAGATCAATGATATGTTCGATGCCATGGAACGTGCGCTTGATGATGCCGTAGACTTTGTCGATGGGCTGACCTGAAAACCTGTGCTGGACACAAATAAGGAGCCGGCTCCGGCTGCAATCAAACGAGTTACGGAATAGAGCTGCGAATGACCGAGCGAACCAGCGACGAAAAGACACGCAAGTTGCATAACGTCTATGCTTCACAGAGCGCCAATGAAACAGCGGAAATTTATGATGGCTGGGCTGACAAGTATGAGGAACATATGGCAGGGGTGGGATACTCACATCCTGCAATGGTAGCGGCAATGCTGTGCCGGTATCAGGAAACCGGATCTGCACCGTTGCTGGATGCGGGTGCTGGAACCGGGATAATGGCCGGAATACTGGGCGCCATGGGTTATACAGCGATATTCGGGTTTGACGCCTCGCCGGGAATGTTGCGTCTTGCAGAATCCCGGAAGATCTATGAGGATCTCAGAATGTTGCGCCTGGGAGAACCACTTGACTATGAAACCAGCCAGTTTGCTGCCACGGTTGCCTCGGGCGTCTTTACCCAGGGCCATGCGCCGCTTTGCGGGCTGCACGAGCTTATCCGCGTTACTCGACCGGGTGGCCATATTGTGTTTTCGATCGCCCGCAATTATCTGGGAAGTGTTTTTGAAACCTTTGCAACAAAACTGGAACAGGAAGGCAAATGGAACAAGATGGACGCTACCAGCCAATATGATTCAACCCCGATGGGCAAGGATAAACTGATGGCGCAGGTCTTTGCTTTTTGCGTTAACTGAGTAACTGTGCCGTAGCGAGGAAAACCACAGTGTCCGTAAAGCCCAACAATCAACCCATAGTCGCGAACCTGGTTATAGACAGCTTGATCACAGATGGGATTGATCAACTTTACTGCCTTCCCGGATATCAGAACGATGAGTTTTTTGATGCGCTTTATGACAAGCAGGATCAATTGGTTCCTATTCATACGCGCCACGAACAGGGTGCGGTTTACATGGCACTGGGGGCAGCACTGGCTACCGGCAAACCGCAGGCGGTTTCTGTCGTTCCCGGCCCCGGTTTTCTTAATGGCAGCGCTGCACTGGCCACAGCATACAGTCTTTATGCCCCGGTATTGGCGCTGGTCGGCCAGATACCGTATGGTGAGATTGACAAGGGCTACGGTGCCTTGCATGAAATCCCCGGCCAGTTTCAAATGCTTGCACATCTGACCAAACAGGCTGAACGAATTTCCGACGGCAAAAACGCTTCCCGCCAGATTGGCTCGGCGATGGCGGCGCTGAAATCCGGCCTGCCACGCCCGGTTGGGCTGGAAGTGCCGATGGATATCTGGACATCCCGATGTGACGGATTGCATGAAACCCTTTTTACAACCCTTCAAGAAACACCTATGCCGAATGCCATGAAAATGGATCAGGCTGTTCAGCTTTTGAAAAAAGCCGAACGTCCGATAATTGTTGTCGGCAGCGGAGCGCAATCGAGCAGCAAAGACATAACCTTGCTGGCAGAGATGCTGTCTGCACCGGTCTTGTCGATGCGAACGGGGCATGGTGTGGTTTCCAGCCGCCACCCACTCAGCATCAGAACACTGGAAGGATATGCGCTCTGGCCCGAGTGTGACGTGGTGCTGGCCCTTGGCACCCGGTTACAGGTCCAGCAAATGCTGTGGGGGGTGGATGAGGATCTGAAAATTATTCACGTGGAAATCAATGAAGAAGAGCTTGGCCGTATCAACAAACCGGACGTCGGCTTGTTGGGAGATGTAGCCGCTATAGTGCAAGCTTTTGCCTGCGATCTTGAAGGGCAGGAAACCCAAAAAAAGGAATGGTTGGAAAGAGTTGCTTTGGTCAAGCAACGTGTTACTGCCGAATACCGTAAGGAGTTTGCGCCGCAACTCGCATGGCTCAACGCTATTCGCGACGAACTGCCGGATGACGGGATTTTTGTCGAGGATCTGACCCAGGTCGGATATGTTTCGCGGTTTGCGCTTCCTGTCTACCATCCCCGTACCTGCCTTTCACCGGGTTATCAGGGAACACTCGGATGGGGCCTTGGCGCTGGCCTTGGTGCCGCCCACGCACGGCGGGATGTTCCGGTGATTGCGATCATGGGTGATGGTGGGGCTTTATTTTCCATTGGCGAATTGGCAACGGCAGTGCATCACAACATTCCCCTGACTATCATCGTATTTAATGATAATGCTTATGGAAATGTGCGCGGCTTTCAAAATGATCGATACAATGGCCGGACGATTGCCACCGATCTGACCAGCCCTGATTTTGAGACGTTGGCAAAAAGTTTTGGCGTCAAGGGGCAGCGTGCAGCTACACCGGATGAATTGCGCAAATGCCTGCGCTCAGCCGTCGCATCCGATAGTGCAACCGTAATCGAAGTACCGGTTGGTACCTTTCCATCACCGTGGAGACATTTTCTTGCAACCCGGATAAGAGGTTCTTCCTGACGAAACTGGTATTATTGAGCTCCGACCGCCGTACGAACCGGACCTGAACCAGGACCTAGACCGTATCTTCTTTACACGGAAGCACTTGACGCTGAATGGCTGGCCATTTCAGGAAAATTTTTCGAGAAAGGCACCGAAATTCATCCCGCCCACCAAAAAATTGGCCGGGGGTTTTGCCCGCTATCAGCGGTTTTTTTCTTGCAGGGACACCCGGTCCATGCTGCAAAAGAAATCTTGATTTCGGACAAAATGGACCAAATCAAAGCCATCAGGAATTCTCCAACAGACTCTTGGCATCATAACTACTGCAACATCAAAAATTTGCCTGCTATTTGTTGACTTTCGCAAATGCTTTACGTTAGACATGCGCGTTATGGAAACACTAGAATATCCACATCAAATCGGTCACAATTCCGGAGACTTGACTATTTCAGTTGAGACAAAATTGTTTAACAGCATGAGCCTGTTCGCCGGACCTAAAGGCCCTATCCAAACTTTGGAATTTCCGGCTGGGACGACGGTTGGAGATATCATTCACCATCTGAAATTGCCGATAGATGAAATATTTCTGGTTTTGCGAAATGGTCGTGATGTTTCAAGCGGTCTTGTGGGGGCAAGGGTCACCACCACAGCGCAGGTTGAAGATGGTGATGTGATTGCCTTTTCCGGCCCTGTTCCTTATAGTTTCGGTTACGGTGCTCCGGTCGTTTAGAGACCAATTATTGCCTGCAGGCAATATAGGCTTCGGCCAGTCGGTTTGGATCCTCCAGCAATTTGTCTTTCCAACCGCCCAGCTTGATGCGGGATTGAATCAGCCCTCTCATGACGCCAACATTGTTGGAACGCCCCAGAGTAAGCGCGCCAACTAGACAGTCACCGTCAAACGTCAGATAGGTGTAGCGAAAGTTATCGACATCAATCAGCTCAACATTTTCGCCGCCTTCAACACCCTGCCATTGACCAAATGATGTTGAGATCAAGCCAACGGTGTCCAGCACATTCATGTTCAGGCTGCCCTGATAGGATGCCTTGTTTCCCACCATATTAAGGGCTGCAAAATGACCATGATCTGTTGCCGTTGGCTGAATTGCATGAACCGAGTTGCCATTGGTCGCAAAATCCGGACCTTGGGCACAGTCGCCTGCTGCAAATACATCGCTGATTGATGTTTCCAGCATATCGTTGACAAGAATCCCTTCGTCCATGTCAATCCCAACGCCATCAAGGAAGGCAATATTTGGCTTCACACCGGTCGCGACAACAACAAGATCAACACTTTTGGATGTACCATTATCCATGGCGACATCTAATTGACCAGTGCCCTGCGAAACGCCGGTTACGCGAGTTGATGTGTTGATGGTTATTCCCTTGTTCTGGCACCATAATTTGATCATATTGCCAGCCACGGTATTCATCATCCGGGGTACCATGGTGTCTTCTGCTTCAACCACTGTTAATTTCGCGCCACGTGAAACCAGTGCTTCAAGTATGATACATCCAATAAACCCCGCACCCATCAATATGATTTCTGCGCCTTCACCGGCTTTGTCTGCAATGGCTCTTGCATCCGCCAGGGTCCAGCAATGATGCACACCGGGCAAATCCAGCCCCTCAACCGGCGGCTTTATCGGGCTGGCACCAGTGGCAATCAGCAATTTGTTATAGGAACATCCTCCGCCGCCTTCAAAGGACAGAGATTTTGAATTTGGATCAAGAGCAATTGCTTTTGCATGATGGACTGAGATAGCCTTTTTTCCCAAACTATCATCATCACCGCGCAGATATGTCCCTTCTTCAGAAATCAGTCCAGTCAGTACATAGGGAATGGCCATGCGCGAATAGGGAGGCGCATCCTCCGCTGCCAACATCAAAATTGTCCCCTCGGCATCGTTTTTGCGAAGGGTTTCGGCAGCACAAACTGCGGCTGGACCGGCACCGACAATAACATACTCTGCGTGGATTTGATCACCTCTCTTTTCGCTGTCGCTTGGCGAAAGTGATAATTTTGGTTCAGATGTCGAGGAACTGCCAGTCTGAGTGGAACCGGTTTGTTTATTGTCTGCAAACCCAAACAGTCTTTTCAAGAAACCAAACATCATATCTCCTCACCAAACAACAATACAAGCACTAGAAAGCTGTGCTATGCTCGCAGTCGACTTGAAATCAAACTCATGAATTGGTGCAGAATGTTGCCATCCTGCACCTTTGTGCTGGAACCCTAAATGCCAAATCTAGCACGGGTTTCTTTAGTTGGCACACCGTGCTTGGACCACCCGCGCAACTCGTAATATTCAGGAAGCATTTTGCTAATGCCGGCCACCTTGCCTTTGGCGGGGCCAGAATTTGCTGCATCCTTCAACAAACGTTTGGGCAAAGTATCGTCCTTGCCGGTAAATCCGGCATCCAGGTTAAACTGACGTTCCAGATTCCATATCCGTTCACCGATTTCCAGCAGTCGTTCAGTTGACCAGGCTCCGTCACAAGCCGCATCAAGTTGAGGCGCAACATCTTCCAGTGTCCAGGCGAATGAAGTGAAAATACAGATGCCGGCTGAATCAAATGCAGCAGTCGCGTCCTGAAACGCCTTGACCAAACCGGCTTTACCGTCAGTTTCCAACGGATCGGTTTTTTCAGGAATACCAAGAACCTCGGAGGCAATTGTGTAACCCCGCAAATGACAGGCGCCACGGTTTGAAGTGGCATATGCCAACCCAATTCCCTGGATACCACGGCCATCATAGGCAGGAAATTCCTGACCTTTAACTCCCATGGACAATTCCGGCTTGCCGTATTTTTCACACAGACGTTTTGAACCAAGACCAAGTTCAGCGCCAAACCCTTCTGCTTTGCATGTCAATTCCACTGTTGTAGTCAAGGCTTCCGCACTACCGAAATTCAACTTGATTCCTCCGGTAATCTTGTCGTCAATGACTCCGGTTTCATACATTTCCATTGCCGCTGCCAAGGTTGCACCGAATGTAATTGGGTCAATTCCGTGCTCGTTGCAAAGGAAGTTGGCAAATGTCAATGCATCCAGATCATTAACACCCGTTGCCGCACCAAGTGACCATGCGGCTTCATATTCCAGTCCACCGGAAGCTTTATGGTATTCCGGGCGTTCCACTACCGTATAGTGCGTGCGGTCGATGCTGGAGACCCTTTGACAGGCGATTGTACATGCAAAACACGCAGCATTGGAAACCAGATTTGGTTTGCCGTCAGACTTGCGCGGTTCGTGCATCGCTTCGCCGGAGATATCATGAGCACCTTCAAACTGAACGTCTTTATGGTTACGCGTGGGAAGAGCGCCAACCTCGTTGATAACATTCATCAACACCTGGGTTCCATAGGTAGGCAGTCCCTGGCCAGTGACGGGGTTATCTGCCAAAACCTGCTTTCCTGCCGAAACGGCGCTGGCAAATGTTTCGCTGTCTTTTACCGACACGCCAATTGTGCCGCGGATGGCCACAGCTTTGAGGTTCTTTGACCCCATTACAGTACCAACACCGGAGCGCCCGGCGGCTCGGTCCATATCATTGATGATGCATGCGTATTTAACACCCTTTTCACCGGATACTCCAATAGAGGCAACCCGGATAAACTGATCACCATGTTTGGCTTTGATACCATCTTCAGTGTCCCAGCACGATGCTCCCCAAAACTCTCCCGCATCAATCAATTCGGCATTGTTGTCTTGCAGATACAGATAAACCGGCTTTTTTGATTTGCCTTCAAAAATGATCATGTCCCAGCCGGCATTCTTCATTTCATTGCCAAAAAAGCCGCCAGAATTTGAACAGGCAATCGCACCGGTCAATTCACCTTTGGTGATAACGGAATATCTTCCACCTGTTGAGGCCGACGTACCGGTCAACGGACCGGTCGCCATGATCAACTTGTTGTCCGCCGAAAGCGGATCAACCTTGGCATCAATCTCTTCTGCGAGATATTTGGTTGCCAAACCACGTTGGCCCAAATACTCGTTTGCCCAATCCATATTCAAGGGTTCAGATTTACACTTACCCTTAGTCAAATTTACTCTTAGGAGTTTTCCTGCCCAAGCCATGTTCTTTATCTCCCTGAATTTCTTAAGCTGATGGTTGCGAGCCGGCGTCTGTTTTAGCCGCCCATTTACGCATCTTGTCAAAACCGGTTGTACTCGAGTTCACGAAAGTAATTGCATCTGTCGGGCATGCCTCCACACAAGCCGGGGCACCGCCGCACAAATCGCACTTGATTACTTTTCCTGTATCGGCATTGTAGTTGATCGTGCCAAATGGACACGCAATCGTGCAGACTTTGCAACCAACGCACTGCGCATCGGAAACAATAAGCGCACCGTTGCCATCAACAGAAATTGCGTTCGTCGGGCAGGCCTTTTGACACCATGCCTCCTCACACTGGGTACAAGTATAAGGCACATAGCGTCCCTCATCCTCAAACCTGAAGATCTGGATACGAGATTTTATTGGGCTAAAATCATCTCCGTGTCGGTCTGAGCATGCCAGGACACACTGATGACATCCGGTACAAGAATCCGGATTTATGTGTAGCGAGTTTTGCAATTGTTTTCCTCCCGTTATCTTTTGTCTCAGTTAAACAGTCATTAGCTGCGAACATCTTAGCTAATAACATGATGCCGTCATATGGTACGTTTTGGCAATACCTGTATTAAAAATATTCGATATTTGTAGTCCCGTTGCGGTTGAACTTACTAAATACAGGAAAATTTGACAAAATCTGTTGCTGCGTTGACTTGATAACAATGCATCTTTAGTTTTTTAAGGCAACCCGATAAGAAATTGAGGAAAATGCTATAGATGACGCGGATTAATCTCAAATTATTTGCCCATTTGCGCAGCTATCTGCCTGGAGAAGTTGTCGACAGCACCAGTGTATATGAGTGCGAAAATGATCATTCAATCAATTATGTGTTGGAAAACCTTCATATCCCCCTGGAACATTGTCATCTGGTATTATTGAACGGTGTTTTTATTCCACCCGAACAGCGCTCAAGTCAACTGATGCTGGATGGTGATACTCTGGCCGTATGGCCACCAGTGGCAGGTGGGTGATGGCGGCAACATGATCCACGAAAAAGACATGTCAACCACCCGACCGGAGTTTTTCCGTTGTCTTGGGGTTGCTCTTGCCAATCTGGAGCATGAAATTAACGAGGATCATATAGTCGTTCATGAAGGTTCCAAATCGATAGAAATGACGTTGGCGCCCTTGCCGCCACGAGTTCTCAGTATAACCGTTCAGATGGAGCGCTGGTTGTTGAGGATGGAATTTATTGGTTACTCCAAAGGCCAAAGCGATGATTTCCTGAAGCAATTTGACCGCGCGTTTCATCGTGGAGGTGGTTAGAGCCTATTCTGATGCAATCGGTACAAATACAGAAAAACACGAACCGCGACCAACGATTGACTTGACCTCGATTTTATATTGAAGAATACGCGCTATCCAACTGACGATCGCAAGTCCCAATCCCATGGCCTTTGCTTCACTTTGCAAATCAATTTCGGTTGTTCGAAGGCGGTTAAATTCCAGAAAAATCTGATCAAATTGTTCTGAAGGTATGCCAACACCGGTATCAAGAACCTGGATTTCAGCCAAATTGTTGCGTCTGCGGATGCCAACCAGAACTTTGCCGCGTTCGGTATACCTGATTGCATTGGTTGCATAGTTTTGCAAAATCCGGCGCAATAATCTCACATCGCTGTTTAACTTCAAAGAGGAAGGAACGTGCCGCAGTTTCAGATCGGCTTTTTTTTGAACGGACGACATGCATTCGGCACACAGGCTTTCAAACACATCCTCAATGAAAAATGTTTCATAGTTTGGTTTTACTGTACCCCCGTCATATCGCGAAATATCGAGGAGTGAATCCAGCAAAGACTCCATCGAGCCAAATGCGCCATTGGCCATTTTGGCCAAGTGCCTTTGTTTTTCGTCCAGGTTCGTGTCATTCAGCAAAGACAGAAACACACGCGCTGCGTCAAGCGGTTGCAAAAGATCATGGCTCGCCGCAGCAAAAAACCGTGTTTTACTCTGATTTGCTTCTTCTGCCTTCTGTTTGGCAATTAGCAATTCAGTGGTTTTTTCCACCACTCGATCTTCAAGTTGGTTCTTTGCCTGATGCATGATCTGGGTAGCGCGTTTTTGGGCGGATATGTCATCAAAATATATTACCAGGCTCCCATCCGGCATGTGGGTGCAATTAATCCACAAGAAAGATCCGTCGATGCACTCCACCTCAACCCCGGCAAACAATTGTTGATCGCCCTTTTTTATCCAGGCAAGTATCGCCTGACTTGTCTTGGGTGAACCCGATAGTGTATAGCGATCTATATCCTGCCAAATTTTATCAAATGGCGAGAACTGTTTTACATTTTTTACCGGCAGGTTGAGAAGTTTGACGAATTGATCATTCCAGGTCGTCAGTTTGGCATCGACGGAAAACATGCACAAACCTTGCGGCAACTGATCAATCATTGCCTGCAAAAGCTGTGAATTATTATCGAGTTGTTGCTTGCGACGATCTCTTTCCTGGCGTACCAGATCAGAAATATCGGTTTGGAAAACTACGGTAGCGCCGGTTGAGGTCTTCTTGTTTGATACTTGCAACCAGCGGTCATCCCTAAATTGCTGGATAAAACTTGCATAGGGCGCGCGGAATTTCCTTATTCGAAACTGCTTCCACTGTTCAGCAGAAACACCCTTTTCAAAAATGATATACTTGCTGTTCGCGAAAAGTCCGGCCATCGTTTCAAACGGTGCACCGGCAACCAGTTGTTTGCTGATATCGGGCATCAGGCGAGCAAATGGATCGTTACACATGATAAGTTTTTCATTACCGTCAAACAACGCAAAACCCTCTTCAATAGCCTCAATAGCTACCGACAGGTTTTGTCTGACCTCCCTGGCCTCATTTGTCGCTTTTCGCAACTGGGTATAGGCACTGGAGAGTTTCTCCAGCGTATCTTCCAGATCTTTGGTTCTTTCCCTTACCTGAGCTTCCAGCACCACTGCAGTTTGAAAAAGTGGAAATCCTCCCCCACTGAAGTCCATTGATTTTTCAACCCTGTTTATCAACGCTGCATTGATTTTCTCAAGTTTGCTGATGCGGACCGTTAGTGCCTCGTTTTGATTGTCCACGTGTTCAAGCGGATTGGATAAGTTCATTTCGGCTGCCTCGCATCATCTGAACAGCTCACGGCAATAGCGACGCCGGTAAAGGTGTGGTTGACATGCATAGACCGGTATTGTTCTCCGTAAGTACTGAAACCAACAACCTGATGCTTCTTCAGCGTTTGTGAAATTGCTGCCAACTTTTGTGTCTGCTGGCTTTCAAGGCGCCGCAGAATGCAATCAAATCCTAACACCAACTGCAAGGGTCCAAGTTCTTTTTCTAGTCCTTGCAATCCGGCTTCAAGATTACGTACCATTTCTTGGCCTTCTGCAACTGTTAAGACAATTCCCTCGTCTATCGCGCAAAAGAATCGCAAGCTGTCATCATCTTCAACTTTCTGGATTGATCTGACATGATGTTCACCTCCGACCCTGACGACGACCGGGTGGGAGGCAAAAACCTGCGGGCTGAGCTGGTGCTCATCCAGACCTACCATTCTGGCATATTCAGGTGCAGCGATCTCGGCATTGATTTCACTGACCAGCCGACGTTTTGGATCAGCTTTAGTAACAACCATCTTCTTTTGTGTTGGCTGGAAATGATCAAACTTGAAAACCTTGAAGGCAAAACATGAGCGCACGAGCAAAACAACAGCGCTGTCTTCATGAAATTCGCCATTATGAAAAATCTTGGTGGGACCAAAATTTAGTCCGTCCCCGGCGGATCCGCCAAACAGCGGGATCTGCTGGAGGATCCCGTTAATTGATGCCAGAACGGCTTCTTCCCGCTTACTGTTGCCGTCAACAAGCAACATTGCAAATATCAGTTTTGTCGATAAGCTGGTTTCAGTATTCTTGGCGTTTAGTCGGTCAAGCGCCTGGCGTACAACTTCTGCACCCGGTTCTATTTCGAATTCTCGCAGGTTGCTAATTGGCGCTACAGCAACCTCGAACTCTGGATCAGCCAAACTGAATCCACTGATCGAATTCTCACAGTATCCCTCATCAGATATTTCGCCAGCCGTCGTACACCCTATAACGGTTACAGAGGCCAGATACTTATTAAACGCCATTTGTATTTCGTCAAGATTGTAGCTGGGCGAACAGAAAAATACCACGACAGACATGTTAATTTGCAGAATTCTATCAACAAACTCGGCAACGGCCTCATTCGCATCCACATGGTTTGATCTACCCTTTCTTATAGCAGCAGATCGATCTGTCACTTGCCTGGATTTCACAGATCACCCGTAGACGTAATAAGATTGGCTTCGTGAAGCCTGATTTTTTGTGCATACATTGCCGCCTGTGTTCGGGTTTGTACTTCAAGCTTCTGTAGCAATGCGGTGATATGCGCCTTGACCGTCGTTTCCCCTATGTTCAACTCATGGGCTATTTGCTTGTTCAACTGACCATCACAAATCAATTCCAGAACTTTGCGCTGTTGAGGTGTGAGCGATTCAATACGCTCCATCAGCTCTTTGTTTTCAATTTCGTCATTTTCTAATTGAGATTCCAGATCATCATCTGCAAATTTGGGAAACCATGTATTTCCATCGACTACTGCTTTTATTGCGGCTACAATTTCATCCGTGGCAGATCCTTTGTGCAAAAACGCTGAAGCACCAATGGCTCCCGCATGTTCTATCACCTTCTTATTCTGCAATCTTGAAATCATCACCACCGGCAAATCCGGGTAAACTGCCTTGATCGCCCGCACTCCATCAAAACCGGATTTTCCCGGCATTCGCAAATCATGTATAACAAGATCAAACTTTTGAGAACTGAGCGCCAACAGCTCTTCGACTTCATCAACATTTTTGGCCGAAACAATTTTCGAGTGCGGAAATGCTGAACTGATTGCTGCCTGCAATGCAGACAGAAACAGCGGGTGATCATCGACAATCAAGAATTGTTTGCCCATCACATTCAATTCCTCACAAAACAGATTGGCTACCATGTGGCTAGCTTCCTGGCATTCTTGCCCACAAAATTCGCGAAATCAACCAAAGTTGCACAGTTTGAATATTGTGAAGCCCAGCCCTCGTTTGAAGCGCAAATGGCATTTTCCACAATTTTGCGGCCCTGTTGTTATTGCGCATCAGTGCAATTGAACCATCTGCTGGAGTCAACTCGGGATAATAAAATGAAATCTGCAGCACAAGGGTCTGTTTTGTATGATATTCAGAAAAAAAATTAATCCTTGCGCCGAATTGGCGTTTGCTGAAGCCCGGTCCGCACGTCCTGACCAAGCCATAATTTTTTAGGCCTCCGGTGCGGGAAACTTCGTGATAGTTGGGCGGGTTCCGTTCAAAGGATCATTTTCAGACCAGCCCAATTTCATCGAATAGCAGCGGGTTGCAAGGCTGTCATACATCACAACTCGCCCAGCCAGAGTGTCACCGATGTTCAAAATCTCCTTGATAACTTCCATCGCCTGCATGGAGCCTATTATTGCTGTCAGAGTCCCAATAATTCCAGCTTCTGCACATGTGGGCAACATTCCATCACGTGGAGGCTGCGGATGAAATGTGCGGTATGACGGGTAGGGATTTCCATCCGGTGAACGAAGATACGGTTTAAATGTGGAAATTTGACCATCAAACTGACCAACAGCAGCCGAAACCAGCGGTTTTTTGACAAAAAAACAGGCATCGGAAACTAGAAACCGGGTTTTGAAATTGTCGCAGCCATCCGCCACAATATCGTAGTTACCAATGATCTCCAGCGCGTTGGTCTCATCCAAACGGGTCTGGTATTTGTTAACTTTCACATGCGGATTTATCTGCTCAATGGTTTCTGACGCACTTGCTGTTTTTGCCTGACCGACCGAGCTGGTTTTATGGATAACCTGGCGCTGAAGATTGGACAAGTCGACATCGTCATCATCAATCACGCCAAGTGTTCCAACACCGGCAGCCGCCAGATACATCAAGACCGGTGAACCAAGACCACCGGCACCAATAACAAGCACCCGTGCTTTCTTGAGTTTGTGTTGACCGGCCCCTCCAACATCGCGCAACAATATATGGCGGGCGTAACGTTCAAGCTCTTTCGGTGTTAAATCCATGATCCTGTTTATCCAGTTTTAAAGCGTTCGAAACAAAATATATCGTACCTCCTCTACTATTAGACCTTTTCATGTTTACATTGAACCGTTTGATGGAGCCAGATCAGTTCAGTTTGCAAGGCGCGGCGCGCAGCGCAATCTGGTTAACCGGGCAAGTAAAACTTCGAACTCTGATAGCTCTCATCGTTTCTGCGAAACGACTGCCGCTAATTGCCAGGCGCTAATGTTGTTGGCATTTCGCTTCGCGAAAAGCCTGTGGTGCGGGCACCGGGACTCGAACCCGGACAGCCAAAGCCGAGGGATTTTAAGTCCCTTGCGTCTACCAGTTCCGCCATGCCCGCAAACTAACAAACCGATACCCATTGTTGAAGATAATTACAAGCAGCATATTCAGCATTTGTCTGCTAGCGTAAACAACCATTAAGCTCACTGATATCCTGCACGCCCAATTGCTTGAGATTATTGGCAATATCCTCGTCCAGTATATTGACAACATGGTCGCCGCCATATTCACCCAGAGCGGCAATGCCATATAAAAAAGCCCGGCCCAGCAGAACAAATTGCGCTCCAAGGGCCAGTGCCCGCACCACATCCAGTCCGGTTCTCACACCACTGTCGAACAGGATTGCACATTGTCCGTCAACCGCCTTGACAACAGCAGGTAACACATCAATTGCCGCCGGCGCTCCGTCAAATTGCCTGCCGCCGTGATTGGAGACAATGATGCCATCGACCCCGGCTTCCACCAGCATCCTGGCATCTTCCTCATGCAAGACGCCTTTGACAACAAGTTTTCCCTGCCACTGGCTGCGGATGTATTTGATGTAATCCAGATTGACAACATTATTCAGTTGACGACCAAAAAAAGAAGATACCTCTTTCAGATCACCGCTTTTCGCATATTTCTCCAGCAAAGGTAATCCCGGCTTGCCATGCAACAGGGTGGCCCATGCCCATTGCGGTCTTGCAGCTATGCGCAACAGGGTTTTCAGATCGGTTTGCGGTGGTATTCTCAACCCGGCTTTGCGCTGGCGTTCCCGCATCGAGGGAACCGGCACATCAACGGTTACGACCAGCGTCTTGAATCCACTGTCCCGGGCTCTTTTCAAGATATCCAGACAAATTTCCCGATCAAATGGTGTATACAACTGGAACCAGCCGTTGCCGTCACATAGCGGTCCGACAGTTTCAGGCGATTGGCAGGCAACTGTGCTCAGGCAATAGGGAATATTGTTACGCGAGGCCGTGCGCGCCAGCATCAGTTCGCCGCCGGGCCACATCATTCCGGTCATGCCGACAGGCGCCATACCAAAGGGTAAATCATAAGTCTCACCCATCAGTACGGTCTGCAAACTCACATCAAAATTGCCGCCGACGAATTTGGGCACCATTTCAACTGCCCGCAGACGTTGACGATTATGGTCTACCAACCGCTCGATGCCGGTTCCACTGTCAAGATATTCCCAGGCAAAATAGGGTATTCTGCGCCGGGCCGGCTCTTTCAGATCATCAATACCGGGATAAATGTCATAGTATTTCGACTTCCTTTTGCTCGCAGTGCCATATTGGTGTTGCATTCATCCCTGCCCGTCTGATTACTTCACTTGATGGCAAAACGCTGATTTGCAGCATTTCAAACACCAAATGCAAGATATTGCAATCAACTCTCACAAAATTTAATTGCTATTCAAGTCTTCCATGAAAGCGTCAAAAAGCATATCCTGTTATTACGCCGCGACGCCAACAACTATATAGCGATTCGATGCTGACCAAGTTACGCAAATTCTTGATAAAATCCGATGACAGCGATACGGCTGAAAAAAAGTTTGATGCCTCCGATCAGCAATTGGCCCAGGCCGCCCTGATGTTCCATGTGATCGCTGCCGATGGCAGGATCCATGATGAAGAAAAAAGCAAACTCCGCCAGGTTCTGCAAACCAGGTACGGCCTGTCACAATCAGAATCCAACCAGCTGTTTGAAGAGGCGAAACGCGCTGACCGCGAGGCAATCGATCTATATACGTTCACCAGCATTCTGAAGCGACAACTGAATGAAGAAGAACGCCTGGAACTGGTGGAAAATTTGTGGGAAATGGTTTTTTCCGATGGTGAAATCCATGAACTGGAAGACAATGTCGTATGGAGGATTGCCGAACTGCTTGCCATTGACAAGCGTGATCGCATGGAAATGAAACGCAATGTTCGCCGTAAAATGCAAACAGGTTGATTATACCAGGCCATGACAAACAACAATTCAGCCGTTCATTTGTCGGGAAATTCCGGTCGACCAAAAATTCTGCTGGTCCTTCACCAGCATAATTCGACACCCGGTCGTGTCGGCATGATGTTGCACGAGCGAGGCTATGATCTTGACATCCGCCGGCCACCATTGGGGCACCCGCTGCCGGACACGCTGGCAGAGCATGTCGGCGCAATCATATTTGGCGGTCCGATGAGCGCCAATGACGAGGATGAATATATCAACCGGGAAATCGACTGGATATCGGTGCCGCTGAAAGAAAACAAACCCTTTTTCGGCATTTGCCTTGGTGCCCAGATGATGGTTCGCCACCTGGGCGGAGAAGTGAAACCCAATGAAACCGAATTCGCCGAAATTGGCTATTACCCGATTACCCCGACACCTGCGGGTAGCGCGATGATGGACTGGCCACAGATGATTTATCAATGGCACCGCGAAGGTTTTTCATTGCCTTCTGGAACAAAATTGCTTGCAACCGGGGATCAATATCCCAACCAGGCGATCTGCTATGGCGACAATGCCTACGGAGTCCAGTTCCATGCCGAACTGACCACCTGGATGATGAACCGCTGGACAGTTCTGGGCGCCGATCGTTTTGATCTGAACGGCGCACAGCAAAGAGAACAGCATTTCCTTGGCCGCTCACTGTATGATGGGGCGGTTAAACAATGGCTGAACGAATTTCTCGATCTGTGGGTTGGACCGGCAACAGATCATCAATAAACAAAACCCTTGTAGCTTGCTCTCCTCATCGCTACATCTAGGGTCAGGACTCATTAATAAACACCCTTCTGTTTAACAAGGAGGGTGTTTATTAATGAGTCCTGGCCCTGGACAAAATCACTAACTTGAAAAATGGAAAAACCGAAATGGTCGCAATATTGAATGTCATATTGATGGCTCTTGATTTGTACTTTTATATCATTATCGCCTCGGCAATATTCTCATGGCTCTATGCATTCAATGTTGTCAATTCCGGCAATCAGTTTGTTGGGATGATTGGCAATTTTCTTTATCAGGCCACTGAACCGCTCTTGCGACCCATCCGCCGTTTCATGCCAAATCTGGGCACAATCGATATCTCTCCAATTATATTGCTGTTTGGAATTATATTATTGCAACAAATAATTGTAATATATATTCGACCCAATGTATTTTGATCGGTAGCGCTTGCACACTGAAGCCACAATTCGCCGTTCGGAGAATTGGGTTGATCTGTTTGTCAAAGTGACACCCAATTCATCCCGTGACCAGATTATCGGCATAGTCGCGACCGGTGACAATGAATACAGACTGGCCGTAAAAATACGCGCCGTTGCCGAAAAAGGCAAAGCCAACAAGGCGGTAATTGCCTTTCTTGCCAGGGCAATGCACTTGCCCAAATCAGCCTTCATGATAACGAGCGGTTCCACTGCACGCCAAAAAACCATCCGAATTGAAGGCGATCCACATTTTGTCGTCGGGACATTATGCGAATTGATTAACGCTGATTGATAACAATCAAGCGGAAATGAATTAGAGTCCGTGGACCTTGTAACACCTGGCAACATTCAAATTTCAGATCAGATATCATCCTTTGATGCCAAATCGTGATGAGGAGTTTTAAGATCACACTGCCCATGCTGTGTTCTGGATTTTCTCAATCAGGCACTAACCGATAAGACGAATGCCACACATCATGATCAACGCAATAAACGCCGTTTCAACAACAAGCAGAGCGATTGCCGGGCCACCGACTTTCAGGACATCTCGCAAGGATGTTTTTAGTCCAACACCGGCAATAGCGGTTAAAAGTGCCCATCTGGACGCGCTTGCGGATATTTCTATAAGGGCAGTTGGGAGTAGATGGAAGGAATTAAGCGCCATCAGAATGGCAAACGCCAGGATGAATCCGGGAATAATCGGTGGAGCTGAATCAATACTGCGGCTGTCGACATCAAGATTGCGGATAATTATCGTCGCCACCAATACAACCGGCGCCAACATTGCGACGCGGATTAATTTCACCACCGTTGCCACTTCACCTGACTGCTCCGAAACCGTAAAACCGGCACCTACAACCTGAGCCACGTCATGTATGGTGGCACCCAAAAAAACGCCAGCCATTTCATCGTCAAAGCCCAGCAACGTAGTAATGATGGGATAGATAATCATCGCAAGCGTTGATAAAAGCGTAACGCCAACCACAGTGAAAACCAGCCGTTCCTCGGATCTTTCATCATGTGGAAGAATTGCCGAAATCGCCATCGCAGCGGAGGCTCCGCAGATTGCAACTGAACCCGCTGACAAAAAGGCGAATCGGGGTCCATGACCGAAAACCCGTGCCACCAGAAGGCCAAACCCAATCGTCAGGCACAAGCTCGCAACCACCAAAATGACAACGCCTGATCCGAGTTGGGCAGCCATGTCAAAGCTTATTCGCATGCCCAGAAGTACCACGCCAAGCCGCAATATGATGCGCGCTGAAAAATTGATCCCTGCAACGCAGTGCCCCTCTTCTGATAGAAAATTCAGTGCAATGCCAAATAACAGCGCCATTAACATCGCTGGCGCACCGTAATGATCCGAAATGAATTGACCGGCAAGTGCGATGAGAGAAGCGACCAGAAATCCTGGAAAAATGGACTGAAAGACCTCTTGTGAACGCGAGAGGAATTGTATGTGCATCATTTGTTTGCAAACTCAGATTGAAAGGAGGAAAGCCAGAGGCTGATCCGTTCCCTAAAGGTAGAAATTAACCCATATACCGCTTGGAGACATTTGATACATTATGAACCAGGCATTGCGATTCACCACACCACTGAACGACTATTGCAGCCGTGCATCCAAATGAGTATCCATGATCAACCATCGTGCGCTTCTTGGCGCAGTACATGTACTGAGCAGGAAACGTGGCGCACGATGCGAGATGCAGTCGAGCCCAGAAAAAAATCTTGCAAACCAGGCTTGTGTGATCCTACAACGATACAGTCCGCTCCGATTTCCTCTGCATAGTCGGTAATGGCCCGCCCAGAGTGGCCCGTGAGCACTACCGCTTCCACGTCTTTTTCTGCTCCGATTTTTTTGACAATTTCTTCTTTGGCTGATTTTCGAACATTCTTGACATGCTCTTTTGGAAGATAGACACTGACGGAACTGTTAACTGGCTCAAATACGTGAACGGCAATGATTTCACCGTTTTCTGCTCTAAGTTTTCTGGCGGCTTTTATTGCTCTCTCGCCGTAACCGTGTTCCAGCGACAATGCTACAAGTATCTTTTTGTACATTTTTTTCCTCAATAGAACGGTTCACCACCGATGTTAAATGAACGGAAAGCAATAACTCGCCTTCCGCCTTGTTGTTTAGGCACTTCGATAAAGTTTGGTCATTGAAAATTCCCGGTGACCTAATGCCTCCGATGCGGTGTTACGCCCATTTGATGTCCGGCGGATCATTTCAATCAATGCATCACCGGCCTGATCAATCGTCATATCGCGGCGCAAGATTCCCGATACATCCACGTCCACATGTTCACTCATGGTACGAATGGTGCGTGGATTTGCAGTGATCTTGATAACCGGAACAATCGGATTGCCGATGACGTTCCCCTGGCCTGTTGGAAAGGTATGTAACACATATCCACCAGCGGCCATCAGAGTTACACACTCGGCGGCAGCCGAGGAGCTGTCCATGAAATACAGGCCCTTGCCGGATTTTGGAGCTTCGGCGGGTTCCAGAATATCAATAAACTGTGAGGTGCGTCCAATTTTTTCAAGATTACCGAGGGCTTTCTCTTCGATAGTTGTCAGTCCACCCTCGATATTGCCTTTTGTCGGCTGGCTATCTGACAAATCATCGGTCTGGTGCGCAAAAATTACATCATCCTGATAGGCTTTCCACATTTTGTACCAGCGTTCACCAACTTCTTCATTGATAGCGCGTTTCTGACAGATATGCTCGGCACCGGTAATTTCCGATGTTTCGCCAAAACAGCCATAAATGCCATGAGGCAAGAGTTTGTCATACATATTGCCAACTGTCGGGCAGGAACCCAGCCCGGTAGTGGTATCAGATTCACCACATTTGGTTGATATCCACAATTCGGTGATTGAACACTGTTCGCGTTGCAACTCGGAAGCATAGTGCACCATGTCTTTGGCTGCCCGCGATGCATCCATGATGGTCTTCAGATCTCCGTTTTGTTCGATCGAAAAGCCAACAACAGGTTTGCCAGTCTCTGCAATGCCATCGACAACCTTTTTGGTCCAGCCCGGTTCAATACCGATTACCACAACCGCGGCAACATTCGGGTTAGCGCCAGTTCCGATGATGGTGCGAAAATGAATGTCGAGATCCTCGCCAAACTGAAGGCGACCATAGGCATGTGGGATCGCCATTGTGCCTTTAATGTTGTTTGCTACTGCCTCGCAGGCCGCATTTGAAATATCATCCAGTGGCAGAATGAGAACATGGTTACGCACTCCGACACGGCCATTGTCGCGACGGTAACCCTGAATGGTTACTTTTGAAAAATCAGTCATTTTGGGGTGTCCTTACCAGCGTTTCGTTTTACAATTTTGGGTGTGAAGGTGATTACCCTTTTTGACATCATTCGTCATGATGCCGATATCTTCACCATATTTGAAAACGGTGTCGCCCTTTTTCATGTCTTTCAGTGCGACTTTGTGGCCAATCGGAACGTCTTCACCACAAGTGAGACGGAAAGTGGAATTGTCATGGGTAATACAAACCAGCATATCGGTATTGGCAGTGAGGCCCTCAATCACAACAACGCCAACGCTGTCTTCGTGATCATGGACCAGGAGATGGGGAATTTCTGACATTTTCTAATTCCTTATATCAGGGTTTTAAAACAATTTTTGATGCTGGGACTGCGCCTTGCCGAATATCAGCAAATGCCTTTGCCCCTTCAGACAACGGACGGGTTTCAATCCAGTCCAACGAACCAAGTTTGCCCTGGAACATTGCCTGTGAAGTCGAAATAAAGTCGGCGGCAGTGTAGGTGTAAGTTCCGATAAAAGTGATTTCCTGCAGAGTCATGCGTCGGATATCGAGCCCGCCTTCAGCCGCACCAAGGCCGATATGCATGATGACACCCCCGGGATTAACTGCCCTTGAAGCCACTTCACGGGTTTGAGCGTATCCCACAGCGTCAATGACAAGGTCAATCTGGTTTTTATCGTCCAGGTCATCGGGGTCAATGACGGGTATTTGGGTTGTTTGCAATAGATATTGGCGACGGCCTACATTGGGTTCCAGAATCGTTACGTCGCTAACGCCGAAGCACGATAGTGAAAGCGCAACTCCGACCCCGATCGCGCCTCCACCAATGACCAGAGCTCGAACTTCTGATAAATCTTTGATTACAGCACGTTGCGCCAATCGAGCAGCGTGCCAACCACATGCGATAGGTTCCGCCAAACTGGCCTTTTCGAGCTGAAAATCATCAGGCACATGCACAATATTTGATGCCGGAATTGCAACAAATTCAGCAAATCCCCCTTCACGTGGCGGCATTGAAATAATTTGGCGATCAGGGCACAAATTATCACGCCCTGAAGTGCAAGCCGGGCAATTTCCACAGGTTACCAGTGGATTGATGGTTACGCGCTGACCATCTTTATCCCCGCCAACAACCGTGCCCGCAACTTCATGGCCAAGGATCAATGGTGCAGGTCGCCTTTCATCATGGCCCAGATACGCATGCATATCAGATCCACAGATACCGACGCTGTTAACTTTGATAATGACATCACCGTTTTTATGTATGGGATAATCAGCATCGCCAAATGCCAGTTTTTCCGGCCCCAAATAGACAAGTGCCTTCATTTTGCTGTATATCCTCCGTCTACACAAAGAATTTGGCCCGTCACATAGGCAGACGCATCCGAACACAAAAACTGGAGTGGACCGTTCATGTCTTCTGGTTCTCCATTTCGTCCGATGCAGGTTTGAGCAGCATTTCGCGCCGCTCGTTCGGGGTTATCGAATATAGCAGATGTGAGTTCAGTTTTGAAAAATCCTGGCGCAATGGCATTGGCGGTAATGCCATAAGGTGACCAGGCCTCTGCCATTGCCCGGGTCAACTGGGCAACAGCACCCTTGCTGGCGCCATAGGCAATACCGCCTGGAAAAGCTCGGAAACTTTGCAGTGAGGCAAAGTTAACGATCCGCCCCCACCTTCTGGCCTTCATTTCTTTTGCGAATAATTGCGCAAGAAAAAACGGTGCTGACAGATTGAGATTAAGAGTCAAATCCCACACCTCAGACGTCACATCATCGGCTGCCTGTCTGCTATTGATACCCGCTGCATTAATCAAAATATCAGGAGCACCATATGCAGCCGCCGCGTCTGCGGCGATGTCATGCAGGGCGCTTCTGTCAGACAGGTCGGCGGAAATAATATGGGCGTCTGCGGATATTGAGGACTGCCAATTCTTCAGTTCATCGATACGGCGGGCGAGACCTATCACGCGAACTCCATTTTGCGCCAGAAATGTAGCCGCATGGCGCCCGAGGCCCGAGCTAGCTCCGGTCACAAACGCGGTCTTGCCGGCAAGATCAAAAAGCTCTGCCGGAGAAGTGAGGGCTGATTTACTCATCTGCAGACAGGTCAAATTCTTGATTCGGGAAATATTTTTTCAATCGGATGTCTGCGGTGCGGGCATGACCTTCCATGCCTTCCAAACGTGAAATACGCGCCGTCGCCTCTGCTACACGTTTAGATCCTTCACGAGTTGATTTTTGCCAGGTGACTATCTTCATGTATTTGTGAACCGACAGTCCACCGGTATAATTTGCCGCGCCGGATGTGGGAAGAACATGGTTCGTGCCCGAAGCTTTGTCGCCATATGCAACAGTAGTTTCTTCACCAAGAAAGAGCGAACCGTAGCATTGCAATCGGTTCAGCCACCAAGGCAGGTCATCTGCCTGAACGGTCAGATGTTCAGGTGCATAGTCATCAGCAGTCGCCGCCATTTCTTCACGATCTTTGCACAAAATCACTTCCGCATAATCACGCCAGGCAGCTTCGGCGTTTTTACGGTTGGTTTGCGGCAATTCAGCGATCAGACCGGGAACCAGTTGCATTACACTTTCAGCCAATTCCCGATTGTCAGTCACCAGCCAAACAGGAGAATTATAGCCATGCTCCGCCTGACCCACGAGGTCTGCTGCAACCACATGCCGGTCCGCAGTTGAATCTGCCAGCACAAGGCTGTCTGTTGGTCCGGCAAACATGTCAATTCCTACCCGTCCAAACAAAATCCTTTTTGCCTCGGCAACAAACTGGTTCCCAGGCCCCACCAGAATATCCGCTTTTGGCAGTCCAAACAGACCAAATGACATCGCTGCAATCCCCTGCACGCCACCCAGAGCCAAAATCTTGTCAGCGCCACAAATATGAGCTGCATATATGATTGCCGGTGCAATGCCTATGCCCGGGCGCGGCGGTGAACAGGCAATAATATGCTGGCAACCGGCCACTTTGGCGGTCGTGACAGTCATGATCGCAGAAGCGATATGGGAATAACGGCCACCGGGAATGTAACAGCCAGCTGAGCGCACAGGAATAGACTTCTGGCCGGCTATGAGCCCCGGAAGTATTTCACATTCTATGTCTTTGAGTGTTGCTTTTTGAGCCTCAGCAAATTTTTTGACATTGGCATAGGCGAACCGGATATCCTGTTTAAGTTTTTGTGGCACCAATGTGCCGGCTTGTTCAATCTCTTGGGCGGTTAGTTTGATATTGCCGTCATATTTATCAAATTTTTTCGCATAAGTAAGAGCGGCCTCATCTCCGCCTGTTTCGATATCCGACAAAATTTCCTGAACTATCTCAGTAACATCACCGGAATCGCTTTTTGAGTTTAGATCTGCCTTTTTAAGATACTCAACTGGCATTCGATTTGCTCCTATTTAAGCATGTCTGGAAGCATGTATGTGGAGACTGCCGGTACATAGGCTATCAGCAGTACAACGATCAGCATGCAGGTAACATAAGGTCCAACCCGCGCCGCAATCTTGAGAATGGATTCGCCCGATATACCGGACACAACGAACAAGTTCAAACCAAGGGGTGGTGTGATAAACCCTACGCCCAGTGCGGTAATCATCATGATACAGAATTGAATCTCATTCATGCCAATGTTGTCAGCAAGTGGCTTGAGGATCGGCGCCAGAATGACAATATTCGGTGTCGTTTCCATCACGCAGCCCGCCGCGATCAAAATACCGATCATCAGCAAGATCAAGATATATGGATTTTCGGTCATGGAGGTGATTGTAAACACAAATCCCTGCGGAACACCGAGCGCCGCAAGCGTTTGGGCAAGTGGAAGAGAAAATGCAATGATTGGAAGAATAACGCCGTTGACTTTTGCCGAGCTGACAAGCATGGCAGGAAAATCAGACAATTTCAGCGTCTTCAGCATAAAGCCCAAAATAATGGTGACAATTACCGCGGTCGCCCCCGCCTCGGTCGGCGTCAATCGACCAGAAAAGATGCCGTAAAAGATGATGCCCGGCACCAGGAACGCATACCAACCTGACCGAATTGACTGCCATAGCCGTGCACCCCACTCACCAAATGACATTTGGCCACCACCTTCATAGGAATAAAAGCGATTAACAATCAGATTAGTAATCAGAATGGATGCAAGGATGGCGAGACCGGGAATAAGAGCCGCCAGAAACAAGGTCGAGGCAGATATTCCCAATACCAAACCGATGATAATGTAAGCAATTGAGGGCGGGATCAAAACCCCGGTACAGGCACCCGCCGCTACCAATGCACATGCATATGGACGCGGATACCCGCTTTCAACCAGGCGCGCAATTGTCATGCGACCGACCGCAGCTGCGCCAGCAGCATCAGAACCGGAAATTGCGGCAAACATACCGCACACCAGCACGGTTGCTGAACCAAAGCCGCCTTTGGCAAAACAGGTAAGCGCTTCGGCTACGTCCAGAAATTTTCGACTGAGTCCCGTACGAACCAACACATCTCCTGTCAGAATGAACAACGGCACGGCGGTGAGAGCAAAGGCATCAATGCCGTCAAATAGTGATTCACCCAACAGGGATAGTGGCAATGCACCTGACATCAAAAGCATAACGATGACGGCTGAACCTATTGCTGCCCAGATGGGGATTGCCAGTGCAATGAATAAAACGAAGATCAAAACCGGAACAAAAAAGTCTGAACCCAGTTCAACGGCTTGCAGTTGTTGTTGAAGACCTAACATATCGACACCTCAATCAAACATTTTGTTGCCTTCGAAAACGGCATGGCCTGAACGCAGGTCACGGATGTCTCGAAGAAACGACTGGATCAAACGGAAGATCATCAATAAAAAACCGGCGGGCACGGCGAATAGAAACCAGACCATCGGCACACGGAGCCCGTGGCTGACAGCGCCAAATTTCCAGGCAACTGCAAATGTTTCATATGACCAGAACAGTGCCACACATGCGACAACAAGCATTATCAGATCGCCGAGAATATAAAGCAACGTCTTGGTGCGGGAAGAAACATAATGAAATAACACGTCAATGCGAATATGTGCCCGTTCTTTGACGGCTGAGGCTGCACCGATCCAGGCCAGATAAATGAAGGAGTAGCGGACAATTTCCTCTCCCCATATGGAAGAGTATGAAAATACTTCACGGCGGACAACTTCAACAGCCATCGTTAAGACGAGAAGCACATAAAATACCAAAAGCGCCCAGCGTTCGATATTGGCATCTATTTGCTTGAAAATATTCAACATCACTCACTTCCCAGGTTAAGGATTTTGCTTTTCCGAACAGCTAGTAAAAGACAGCGCCAAATTGGCGCTGTCCGGCAGATACACGAACCCTATGCATCATGGACATAGAATTTACTCGTAGTCCCGGCCGCTTCTTCAAGTTTGGCAAAGGTATCCATTGTCCCCGCCAGTTCCTTTTTGAAACTGTCCCATTCTGCCTTCTGATATCCGCCTGCGGCCTTCCATTCAGCCAGCTGATCTTCGGACAAGGAATGGAATTCAACTCCCGACTTGCGCAATTCCGACATTGCATAATTGCGTGCGGAGGGTACTTTTGCCAGATTCTGCTGTGCTGTAATCTCCGAGCCGAACTCAACACCTTGCTGGACATCGGCAGGCAGAGAGTTGAACCATTCAAGATTACATGAATAGACCTGACTGTCTGGCACCGCTTGGGTAAAGGTCACGTGACTAAGGATATCTTTGAAACCAAATACGTATAATGCGCCAACGGATGGATCCAGAGCATCGGCTACACCTTGCTTGATTGCTGATGGTGTTTCACCCCATGCAACCGGTGTCGGGTTAGCGCCAACCATGCGATAATACTGTTGAAGCATCTGCGATCCCGGAACCCGGAATTTCACGCCACTCAAATCTCCGGGTGTCATGACGGGTCCCGAGCCGCCTTTGCGAACTGCCACAACACGCGGGTCAATAACAACATATAAAAGCGCCTTAAAACCTTTAGCAGCAATCTTCGGATCAACTTCACTTTTCCAGACATCAGATGTCACCAAATTGACAAACCGCTGATTTGATCCACAAAAATACGGCAAATTGATCAGGTCGGCGATCGGTGCGAATGGCGCAAAATTTGAAATTGAGTGCTGAGCCGCCTGAATTGTATTGCCCTGAACCTTTTGCACCAGCGCTCCACCTGCGCCCAATTGGCCGCCCGGAGAAAGCTTAACATAGACTTTGCCGTTGGTCGCATTCTGGATATTTTCTTTCAAATCCAGTTGAATAATTGGATAGCTGCGTGATGCACCAATTACGTAGGCTGTCGCCAAATTCAGTGTGAATTCCGCAACCCTTTTACGCTCTTTTTCCTCTTTTGCCGTCTGCGCGACGGCTTCTTCGGACCACAATGTGCCCGCTGCTCCAGCAACCATGGCAGCTGTAAATGCACCACGACCGGTAAGTTTCAGAAAATTTCGGCGTTCGGCCGATTTCAGTTCTTGGTTGTCAGTCATTTTGTTCCTCCTAAAATTGTTGAAAACCACCTCAGTTCTCACTGTTGGCAGTCGTTTTACTTTTATTTTCACTTTGGATAATTGCGATAACGAAGAAGATTACTGATGCGATAACAACAAAAAGCTCTCCCAGATCTCCTAGAAACTGTGACCTTCCAATCGAACCCAAGCCGACATTCGCTACGAAAATCAGAAACAGGACAAGGGCAATTTTCAGCATTGATCTTTCCTCCGATACAAATTGCATTTTAGTGCAACATATTTAGTGTAAGCGCTTTCATTGAGAAATGCAAGCGCTTGCATTTTTTCCCATTTACCTTCAAAAACAAACTATTCAGACATAGTAATTCTGTCGAAAGACAGGCAGTATATCTGACGTATTGAATGTTCAGCCACACCAATATGGAGTAAACATTGCCAAACCATTCTTTACCGACACTGGAAGATGTAGCCCGGGAGGCTCAGGTATCGACGGCTACTGTTTCCAGATCCCTGAATTCACCCGATAATGTTGCTGCAAAAACCCTGGAGCGAGTTCAGGCCGCTGTTCAAAAGCTCGGCTACTCACCGAATTTTGGCGCACGTGCTTTGGCAGCCAAACGCACAAATACAATTGGTGCCGTCATCCCGACCATGGAAAACGCAATTTTTGCTCGGGGGTTACAGGCTTTTCAGGAAACAATTTCCAGAAATGGTTCAACTCTTCTCGTCGCCAGTTCTTCCTACCTGCGGGAACTGGAGGAAGAGCAAATCCGTAATCTTGTTGCACGCGGTGCCGACGCGATCTTGTTAATTGGTGAAGACAGAAGTGAGGAGATCTATGAATTTTTGAAGAAAAGAGGAATCCCGTATGTTTTGGCCTGGAATTACCGGCCGAATTCCAGCCATTGTTTTGTTGGATTTGATAATCGCGCAGCGATAAAAAACTTGGCTAGGAAAGTTTTAGATCTCGGCCATGTAACAATTGGCATGATTGCGGGCCTGACACAGGAAAATGACCGAGCACGTGACCGTGTATTGGGCGTAAGAGAGGCGTTGGCAGAATACAATATTCCGGGTGAAAATTTTCATGTTATTGAAACCTCATATGACTTTACAAATGCCGGTGATGCACTTGAATTACTGTTAGAAAAAAAACCGAAACCGACCGCAATCATTTGCGGAAACGATATTCTGGCGGTCGGCGCAGTAAAACAAGCGAAAGCCCTGGGATTGCGGGTACCAGAGGATATTTCGATAACTGGATTTGACGATATAGAAGTATCGTCAATTATCGAGCCTCCACTTACTACTGTACACATACCGCACAGGAAAATGGGGAAAATCGCGGCGGAATGTCTTTTGGCCATGCGAAAGAACCAAGTCTTGTCGAAGAGTATTAAACTGAATCCATTTATTGTTGAACGTGGATCCCTCTCCAAACCAGGAGAATAGTTTATATTCCTTTGCTCCTGCGGTCGATGTGATTCCTGTCATCATTAAGGGAAATGAACCAATTGTTGGTATGAGATTTCAATCAGACACGACAATTTACGGAATACTCGTTAAAATCAATAAGAGCCCCTGCAGCAACCGGCACATTTATCAACACAGGCACTGATTTCAACCTGCATTTTTTGCCCGCTCGATTGCCTCGACTATCAGTCTGCGGGCATTGTCGGCGTCCATCCAGTCACCAATCTTCACCCATTTGCCCGGCTCCAGATCCTTGTAATGTTCAAAAAAGTGCTGGATTTGCTGCACGGTGATATCCGGCAAATCGGAGAAATTATCAACAGTGTCAAAACGTCTGGATAGGTGGCGGGAAGGCACCGCGATGATCTTTTCATCCTGTCCGGCATTGTCTTCCATAATCAGAACGCCGACAGGTCGCGCATTGATCACACACCCGGGGATAAGTGGCCTGGTATTGCAAACCAGCACATCAATCGGATCACCGTCTTCACTCAGGGTGTGGGGTACAAATCCGTAATTTCCCGGATAAGTCATTGGCGTATACAGGAACCGGTCAACAACCAGCGTGCCTGCTTCCTTGTCCATTTCATACTTGATCGGATGACCACCAACCGGCACCTCGATCAGCACATTCACATCATCTGGTGGATTTTCACCAATCTTGATTGCATCAATACGCATATTCTCATCCAACTGGTCTGACAACTGATCCGGGATATTCAACTCTTGTAGAAAAATCATCCTCCCGGCGCAATTAGTCAAAAGACACACATTGGTGTCCTTTGCTCTTCTTGCATCAAGCCTGTTCCATGATTACATCATATCTGTTGATTTGCCAAATTTATGGAAAAACGTTTTGTACATTATTAACCTGATATCTGCCGCCGCAATCAGCCTTTTGTTGCCCGTTGCCGCATTCGCGCAAAATCATGCAAGCGCCTATACCAAACTGATTTTCGACCGGCACTGCAAAATAATCAGGCAATATGAAGCAGGTATCGAAGCAAAATGCACCGGATATACCGAGCCCGGGAATTCCCCGGATCAGCAATGGCCGGTCTATTTCTCCGAAGGCGATCTGCGACAAATGGTGCGTTTTGGCCACACCTCGACAAAACCGGCTCGTTGGGAAAGTTTTGGCGAATTCAACCAGGTTGGCGAAACTGTCGAATGGCGGCTAAACGGCACCCGGCCGGTGGCCGCCATACTCCGCTGGTATATTGAAAATACCAACCCGCAAACCGGCATGCAGGACAAGCAGCACCGCGGACAGGTTCTCGTAGTATCAACGGTTGCCGGTTCTGACAGGCCGGACAATGCCTGTGTGGTAGGATATGTTGATGCGCGTGCCAACAAAAATGCCAACGCCTTGGCCAGAAATATAGCGGATTCTCTGGCCCAGCAATTCAGATGCGGCATCGATCTGCCGGAATTTTACGGCAAGCGCGGGGATTTATCGGGAAACCCGACCTCCTTGTCACGTTAGAGTCTGTTCAAGAATTATGGTTATTTCCAGCCATAGGCTGTTTTTACGATCTTCTTGCCATCAAATATCTCATGACCTTCGGCAATTTGTTTACCGCCGGCATTTTCATAAAAGCTGATGGCCTGACAATTTTCCGCCAGAACCCAGACAATAGTTCCATTTAGCCTGCGGCGTCGCAGTTCCCGGCGCGCATCCAGAAAAAGGCCTGTTCCAAGGCCGATACCCTGATATTCAGGCCGTAAATAAATTTCGAAAATTTCTCCATCCGGAGCCAGTGAACTGACCCGGTTTGAACCAAGTGTTGCATAACCGGCAATCTGATCGGCCACCTCTGCTACAAGAATAGTGGTTGAACGCCCTATTGCCTGCTTCCACCATTCCTCGCCACGACGGCTTATCATGCGATCCAGTGCGCGATAGGGTAACATTCCACCATAAGCCTGGCGCCATGACGCATCGTGGGCTTCGGCAATTTTTGCCGCATCCCCGCATCTTGCCCTTCTTATGTCCTGTAATATCGCACCCATGGATCACAGCATACTTTAACTTTATATTAACTAAAAGCCCAAAACAGAACGATCCACTATAATATCTCAACGCATAAGACATGAAATCAGAATCACAAAGAATTTCAAATTAGAGCAAAGCAGAATCCCGGTGTAATTTTCTTGTATACAGGCAATAAACCATTTTGCGATCAGGCGATTTCCGCCTGTTTTGCCCGCATGATCCGCTTGCGTTCAATCGGATCCAGCACCCGTTTGCGCAGGCGAATGGATTTTGGTGTCACCTCAACCAGTTCATCATCTGTGATATAGGACAGGGCTTTTTCCAGGGTCATCTGCAGTGGTGTCGTCAGTTTCACCGCCTCATCTTTACCCGATGAGCGGATATTGGTAAGTTGCTTGCCCTTTAAAACATTGACTTCCAGGTCATTGCCCCGGGCATGTTCACCAATAATCATGCCGCGGTAAACCTTGTCACCTGGAGAAATAATCATCGGACCGCGATCCTCAAGACCAAATATTGCAAACGGCACCGCTTCCCCGTCACCATTGGAAATCAGTGCGCCTGTGTGACGCACCGGAATATCACCTTTATAGGGTTGGTATTCAAGAAATGTACGGTTGAAAATGGCTGTACCGCGAGTATCGGTCAAAAGCTCGGTAAGATAACCAATCAGACCCCGAGTCGGAGCATGAAATATCAGCCTGGTGCGCCCGCCGCCGGATGGTTTCATCTCAACAAGATTGCCGCGCCGCTCGGAAAGTTTTTGCACAACAGGTCCCGAAAACTCATCATCGACATCAATCACCGCTTCTTCGACCGGCTCAACCTTTTGACCGTTTTCATCTTCGCGCATCAATACACGCGGACGACCAATGGTCATCTCAAATCCTTCGCGACGCATGGTTTCAATCAAAATCGCCAATTGCAATTCGCCGCGCCCGGCAACCTCGTAGGAATCATTGCTGTTTCCCTCGGAAATTTTCAAAGCCACGTTGCCTTCTGCTTCCCTCATCAGGCGATCACGAATAACCCGGCTCTGGACTTTCGAGCCCTCACGTCCGGCAAGCGGACCGTTATTCACCCGAAAAGTCATCGAAAGTGTCGGCGGATCGATCGGCTGGGCCGGGATCGGTTGGCTGATACCGGGTGCCACAATCGTGTCGGCGACTGTGGCTTTCGTCAATCCGGCGATCGCCACAATATCTCCGGCGGTCGCGGATTCCACAGGCACCCGCTCAAGCCCGTTAAAAGACAATATCTGTGTAACCCGCCCCTGCTCGATATTCCGGCCATCCTGGGACAGCACATGAACTGCCTGATTGGGTATCACCGAACCTGAGGTAATCCGGCCGGTCAGAATACGTCCCAGATAGGGATTTGCTTCAATCGTCGTTGCCAGCATTCTAAATGGACCTTCCTCCACTTTTGGCTCTTCCACATGCTCAAGCACCAGATCCAGCAGCGGTGCCATATTGTCCTTTGGCCCTTGCGCATCATCTGCCATCCAACCCTGCTTGGCTGATCCGTACAGCACCCTGAAATCCAGTTGTTCCTCGTTGGCATCAAGCGCTGCAAACAGGTCAAACACCTCGTCCAGAACCCAGTCAGGACGCCCGTCGGATTTGTCGACTTTGTTGATGGCGACAATCGGCTTCAGACCAAGTTTGAGGGCTTTTTGCAGAACAAATTTTGTCTGTGGCATCGGTCCCTCAGCTGCATCTACCAGCAGGATAACACCATCAACCATATTCAGTATCCGCTCAACCTCGCCGCCAAAATCGGCATGGCCAGGCGTATCGACAATGTTTATACGCGTATCTTTCCAGTTTATCGATGTCACTTTGGCAAGAATGGTAATGCCGCGTTCCCTTTCCAGATCATTGGAATCCATCGCCCGTTCATCCACCTGCTGGTTTTCACGAAATGAGCCGGACTGGCGAAGCAGAACATCAATAAGTGTGGTCTTGCCATGATCAACATGGGCGATAATCGCAATATTGCGCAGTTTCATAATAAACTCTCAGGAAAATATCGGATCGGAATATCCCGGACATCCGTACACTTGGCCCTCTCAATACATCAATTGAGCAATAACGCAAAGCGTATTTTTTGTTAGTGGGGGATGAACTTGAACAAATGTTCTAAGTGACCGAAAGTTGTTCTGGACCGTTTCATATCTGCATAGAAACATTTGGTCAGATTTTCGAGTTTTCTGGCAAGGCAGGCTTTTCGCCGCGGTCTTTACCGACCACAAGAAAAGCGTACCCAAGTCCAGAGGGCTTGAAAAACCGGCCCTCTTTGCTTTTTGAGGATGGATCAAATCGGCCCTTCACTGTCGTTGCGAAACTTGCCCGATGCAAGTATCGTGTTACGTTCCGCGCCTAACCGAGTGGATTGATTCGACTCCAAAAATGGTTCTATGAACATATGAAACGGCCTCGATGTTTGAGTTATTAAATAATGTCAATCTCTACAATATGATCAACTTGAGGTAAAAGATGTTCTGGCTCGCGGCCGTTGTCATGTGCGTGAGCGTAAAACTGCAATTTACGGCACGTATGAAACACACTAATGCTGTTATCGACACAGTGATCCAGGAAAGATAACTGAGGTATATAAATTCAATGTCTCCCGCTCCAGTACCCAAAAACAGACAACGCGGATTTATCATCCCTATTGGTGGTGGTGAGGATAAGCAAAAGGAAATGCTTATTCACCGCAAATTTGTCGAATTATCCGGCGGTCCCGATGCCGATATCGTTGTAGTTCCAACAGCATCGCAACTGGAAGCCACAGGACCCAATTATAATGAGATTTTTCGCGAATTGGGAGCGGGAGAAGTTGAGTTCCTGTCGATCAACAGCCGTGATGATTGTGACAACCCCACCTTTATCGAGATGCTTGATCGGGCCACCGGAATTTTTATAACCGGCGGAAATCAACTGCGTTTGTCGACAATCCTGGGCGGCACTCCGGTAGCCCAGACAATCCGCCGGCGAAATGCTGTCGGTGTGCCGGTCGCCGGAACATCAGCAGGCGCCTCGATCATGTCCGAGCACATGATTGCGGGAGGCAGCGGCCATAGTGGTCCCTCTGAAGATGGTGTTAGTCTGGCACCCGGCATAGGTTTGACCAATGCCGTGATTATCGACCAGCACTTCACCGAACGTAATCGATTGGGGCGGTTGTTATCGGCATCTTCCTACAATCCCTTTCTGATTGGTTTAGGTATTGATGAGGATACAGCTGCTTTTATTGACCCCGACAATGTTCTGGAAGTACTTGGTAGTGGCACCATCACGGTTGTCAATGCCGGGGACCTGACTTATTCCTCCATGTGGCAGGCGGGCCAGGGTGAGTCGCTGAGTTTACTTGGATTAAAGATAGATATTCTGGGTGAAGGTTGTCGCTATGATTTATCCAATCGCCAGGCCTTTCCACCTACAAGGGATAAAGACAGCTTTTGCAACACCCCCGCTCCTGCCACAACGGATTCCGAATTGAGATAATATTTTACCCGCAGTTCTGAAAGAGAAACCCACAATGAAAATCATATCCACCAACGTTTTTGTCGGACCCAATGTTTGGGCAAGTTTTCCAGTTATCCGGCATGTAGTCGACCTGGGTATTTTGGAAGAATGGCCTTCATCAAAAATTGGTGACAAATTCATAGATGCTTTGATCGATGCTCTACCGGCTTTGATCGAACACGGTTGCTCCTATCGTCAGCCGGGTGGTTTTATCCGCCGTCTGCGAGAAGACGAAGGTACTTGGCTTGGTCATGTGATGGAACATTGTGCTCTGGAAATCCAGTGTGTTGCGGGTACCGATGTTTCTTTTGGTCGAACCCGTACCACGGGTGAACCGGGGAAATATAATCTGGTCTATGCTTATGGCCAAAGAAATGTTGGGTTGGAAGCGGGCCACCTGGCGCTGCGTCTGATCATGCATTTGCTGCCTGACCACGTTCGCAAACTCACCGACTATGATTTTGATCCGGATTTTGATTGGGAAGAGGAATTGAGGGAATATGTCCTGCGTTCCCAAAAAAGGGAATTTGGACCGAGCACCGGGTCTCTGGTGAAAGCAGCCCAGGAAAGGAGTATTCCCTGGATAAGACTTAATGATTATAGCCTGGTTCAATTCGGTCATGGCAAGTACCAGCAGCGCATTCAGGCAACAATTACCAGTGAAACCCGGCATATCGCCGTGGAAATTTCTTGTGACAAGGAAGATACCCACAATCTCCTGAATGATCTGGGTCTGCCTGTTCCGCAGCAGCGTATGGTCTATAGTACCAGGGCAGCGGTTAGGGCGGCAAGGAGTATCGGGTATCCTGTGGTTGTAAAACCGCTGAATGCCAATCATGGTCGAGGAGTATCGATTAATCTGTATGAAGATAATCAGGTGGAAACGGCTTTTGAGGAAGCCAGGGAACACGGAACAAGCCGTGCTATTCTGGTTGAAAGCTTTGTTACCGGCATGGATCACCGGATGCTGGTGGTCAACAACGAACTGGTTGCCGTTGCCAAGAGAGTGCCCGGTCACGTTGTTGGTGATGGAAAATCCACTATTGCTGAATTGATTGAGATTACGAACAGTGATCCCAGACGAGGCATCGGTCATGAGAAGGTATTGACCAACCTGGAACTGGATGTTCAGGCTGAGCGCTTGATGAAAGATGCGGGCCTCACAGAGGATACTGTTCTTTCGGATGGCGAAGCATTCTATCTGCGCTCCACCGCAAATCTGTCAACTGGCGGCACGGCAATTGACATGACGGATGCTGTTCATCCTGACAATCGGGATATGGCTGTCAGGACGATCAAAGCAGTTGGACTGGATGTCGGTGGGGTGGATTTTCTGACTGATGACATCACCCGTTCATACAAAGAGGCCGGTGGAGCTATTGTAGAAGTCAATGCCGCCCCCGGTTTTCGCATGCATGTTGCACCCAGTGAAGGGGCACCCCGGGATGTTTCTGGCAAGGTTATTGACATGCTGTTCCCGGTTGGCAGCCAATCGCGCATACCGATTGCGGCGATTACCGGCACTAACGGCAAGACGACGACTTCACGCATGCTCGCCCACATCATGAAAGCTTCCGGTCATATTGTTGGCATGACTTCAACAGATGGAGTTTATGTGGATGGAAAACTCAGTGTGAAGGGTGATATGACCGGTCCGACTTCGGCGCAAATTGTTTTACGTGATCCCACCGTTGACTTTGCTGTCATGGAAACAGCAAGAGGCGGACTGGTGCGTAGCGGGTTGGGCTATCAAAATTCAGATGTGGCCGCGTGCCTGAATGTAACTTCCGACCATTTGGGATTGGGTGGCATCAATACGGTTGAAGAAATGGCTGTAATAAAAAGGGTTTTGGTCGAGTCGGCAACCGGTACCGTAGTTCTAAATGCTGACGACATTCATTGCCTGCGAATGGCCGACTTTGCCCAATCCGAGATCATTTGCTATGCCACGATGGATGCCGACCATTCATTGGTGAAGGAACATATTCAGACTGGGGGCAGAGCTGTAGTGTTGGAAAAAGGCATGAGCGGCGACATGATAACCATATACGACAATGGCACCCACATGCCTGTTCTGTGGTCTCATCTGATTCCGGCGACAATGGAAGGCAAGGCAATGCATAACGTGCAGAACGCCATGTTTGCTACTGCCATGGCTTATAGTTTTGATGTGGATCTGGATAATATTCGTCATGGTTTGAGAACCTTTGACACCAGCTTTTTTCAGGCCCCCGGTCGAACCAATGTATTTGACGAACATCCGTTCAAGGTCATTCTCGATTATGCTCATAATCCAGCGGCATTCAGGGCAATAGTGGATCTCTCTGATCGCATGGATGTGACAGGACGAAGGATTGCCGTGGTGGCTGTGCCTGGTAACAGGCGCGATGAGGATGTTTTTGAGGCGGCGGAAATACTGGCAGGGCATTTTGATCATTATATCTGCAAGGCCGATGACAACCGCCGTAAACGTGGCCATGACGAAATCCCGAAAATGCTGAAGGAAGGATTTCTAAAGCAGGGGGTAGATGCGAGTATTATTGACATTATTCCTGATGAGACCGAGGCCGTGGATAAGGCCCTTAACATGGCCGAAGAAGGAGATTTGGTTATTGTCTTTGGTGATGACAGTGCCCGATGCTGGAAACAGATTATTTATTTCCAGAATGAAGATACACCAAAGCCGGAAACCAAATCCCGTATTAGGGAAATATCGGAACCGGATCCCAGTGGCATGGTTGGTAAAGAGGAAACCCTGATCCGTGATGAGAGGGGTGTTCGACTGGCTCGCAATACAGATGAGGACAGCGACTAGAATATTGACGGGAGTTTGGTCTTGGTCGAAGCGATAGAATACATTGAGGATGCACTTACTATTCCCATTCCATCATCCGGTACATTGGTGCTGGATGACTGTCGGCGCCTGACGGGACCTGGCCTTCTGTGGAATGAAGCTGGAGCTGTTCTTGATGTATTTTTTCAAGGACATGATACTGAAAGGCTTGTCAAGTTGTGGCAGATCAAGGCTCGCTGTGTCCTGGACGGGATCGGATGGCAGGGGGAAAAAGTAATTGCTCGCACTTTTGAAGGCGGTGCCAACCTGGCAATCTCGGCACCGATGGATCAACTCTATTCGGCAATTTTTGCAGTCCAGACCGCATGGCATTTTGTCGCCTCCAGCATTCTTTCCACTGAGCCTGGCAACTTTGACAAGATGATAGATGATTTAAAGGGCGTTATGGCCAGAGAGGCCAATCAGGAGTTGATCCAGTTAATCGATGCGGCTCAAACCCATGGGGTGGAAGCGCTCGCCGATGATGATAATTTTTCCATAGGGCATGGAAAGGGATCAATTACCTGGCCTGTATCGAAATTGCCGAAAACCGGAGAGGTTGCATGGGAAAACGTGAGTAATGTTCCCGTTGCGTTGATTACAGGCACCAACGGCAAAACCACAACCACCAGGTTGTCCAGTTCTATTGCCGCTGCGTCGGGCCTGGTTTCAGGCCTGACCTCCACGGACTTTATTCAGATCGGTGATGACATTCTTGAGCGGGGTGATTACTCGGGACCCGGAGGAGCGAGAATACTTCTTCGTGATCAGCGTCTGGAGATTGCGTTCCTTGAAGTTGCCCGTGGTGGGATCTTACGCCGTGGATTGCCGCTGCGACTAGCTCAGGCTGCGCTCGTGACAAATGTTGCAGCTGATCATTTGGGGCAATTCGGTGTTAATACGGTTGAGGAGTTGGCCCAGGTTAAAATTGCGGTTCATCGCGCTTTAGCGAATGATGGAATATTAGTACTCAATGCCGACGATCCCTATATTGTCACCGAGGCTGAGCGAATTGAGACCAACAATATTTGGTGGTTTTCCCTGGACCGTTCAACCTCGCAAATTTCACAGGCTTTGGAATCTGGTTCTTGCGCAGCCTGGCTTGAAGATTCTTCCCTTGTCTTTTTTGATGGCAAAAACGAGATTGAAATCATCGATATTGCAAACATACCACTGACCTTGAACGGCGCAGCACGCTACAATATTCGGAATGCTCTGGGTGCCCTTTGTTTATCCCGCACGCTTGGCATCGGTGATGAAGCCATCCGTCAGGGCTTGTCAGAATTCCAAAATGACCCGCGTAATAATCCCGGCCGATGCAATGAATTTTTGGTCAAAGGAGCTCGGGTTTTTGTGGATTTCGCCCACAATCCTCATTCAATATCCGCAGTAGCGCAAGCCATGCTGGAAATTCCAGCCAAACGCAAGTTTGTTTTGCTGGGTCATGCCGGAGATCGCTCGGATCAGGATATCCGCGATGTCACCAAAACCGCATTTTCCCTTAAGCCGGATTTTGTAGTTGCTGCCGAACTTCAGGACTATCTCAGGGGCAGGGAATGGGGAGAAATCACAGACATGATCCGAAAAGAATGTCTGGTGCAGGGGCTTTCCGATGATCATGTAATTCTTGCTAATTCTCCCACGGAAGGCGTTGCCAGGATCATAGATCTTCTAGAGCCAGGTGACCTGGCGCTTCTTCTGGTGCTTTCGGAACGCGATAAGGTATTCGAATTGCTGGAACGTTTTCAATAAAATAAGAATTACTTGACCGAATCGAGAGCGCGCTCGATGTAAACATGAAGCGGTCTAATTGGGGACATTGCATATCAAATCAACTCTGGCAACAAACAGTTTTTGCCCGGTCTATATAGCAGAACACCTTTATAATGATCATGCAATCAGGAGCGAAAAGCCACCGGTGCCTGTGCGCCGCCCCGCGGAGGCCGGGCGCAAGCCCGAATAGCCGTGAGCAAAAAAAATCAAAACTGAATCAAAATAAAGGGCTCTGCTATAACAGGATGCAGTCTACTTTTAATCGTTCGGCACAGGAAAGAATTCATCCTCACACAAAATCGATATACTTGTTGAACGGCATTTCGCGGATGCGCTTGCCTGTTACCGCGAAGATTGCATTAGCAAGTGCAGGTGCGGCCGGTGGCACCGGCGGTTCGCCGATCCCCCGGATTTTCCCAGCGTTTTCAAGACCACGCACCTCAATCTCAGGACACTGATACAAACGCATGGCTTCAAATGAATCGAAATTGGTCTGCTCGGCCATACCATCGGAATAGATGATTTCACAATTGATCGCATGGCCAAGGCCAAAAATGACACCACCCTGAACGAGGTTTTCAAAATTGACCGGATCGACAATCCGGCCCACATCGCAAGCCACCCAGACCTTGTCGACACGAATTCCGTTTTCAGTGCTGACCACCTCGACGACCTCGGCAATCGGTACGCCGAAGCTCTCCACAAATGCCACCCCGCGGCCCTTGTTGGAGGGCAGAGTACCACCCCATCCCGACATCTCCGCCACTGCTTCCAACACCTTGCGGGACACTGCGTGCTCCATCAGGCGGATGCGTTCCTCCATCGGGTCAGCGCCTGCTTCATGGATCAATTCATCGAGAAAACTGTCAAAGAAGAAGCCGGCCGCCGATGCTCCCACAGAGCGCCATGAGGAAACCGGGGCGAGCTCCGGTACGCGATAGGCACGCATCCGGTAGTTCGCCAGCGAATAGGGATTGTTCCATGCGCCTGCGGCAATCTGTGCATCTGCCCCGGGAACACTGATGCCCGCCCGGCCCATCTGCGATCCGATCACCGAAGGCGAGGCGATCTGCAGGTCAATGCCCGCGACTCTGCCGTCAATCACCGCACCTGCACCGCGGGCCATTGCGATGGGGCGCGGAAAATCGTGGGCGAAATCTTCTTCACGAGAATAGGTCAATTTTACTGGCATACCGCGCATCTGGTTGGCAATTTCTGCCGCCTGTTTCAAGTATTCGAACTCCAGCCGGTGACCGAAACTGCCGCCGATGAACTGATTGTGCAGATGCACCCGTTCCGGTTCGTGCCCGGTGATAGCGGCCACGATCTGCTGCGCCATGCGCTGAAGCTGATGACCGGTCCAAAGATCGACCCTGTCGTCGTTCACTTTGATGACGGCATTCAACGGCTCCAGCGGCTGGTGTGCGACATAGGGAGCGCGGTATTCAGCTGACAAAGCCCTGCCTGCGGTGAGCGTCGCTTCAACGTCTCCATCGTTGCGCCATTCGGCATCAAGGCGCTCATCAACAAAGGAATTGGCAATTTCCTTCCAATGATTATCCTGTTGTGCAGGATAGGGTGCTGAATCCCAGTCAAAGTCAATCGCTTCGGCTGCCTGGAATGCGCGCCAGGTGTTGTCGGCGATCACCGCCACACCATTGGTGATCGGCACAATTTTCTGAACACCGCGCATCATTTCTGCAGCTTTAGCGTCATAACCTTTCAGCTTGCCGCCCTGGCGCGGATTAATCTTGACCGCGGCATGGACCATGTCTTCGACTGCAACATCAATACCGTATTCCAGTGTGCCGGTGGACTTGGCAACGATATCCAACCGCTGCATCGGCCTGCCGATCATACGCCATTGAGCCGGATCGCGTAGAACCACATCCTCAACCGGATCTATTTCCGCTGCGATAGTTGCAAGCTGGGTATATTTCAGTTCGCTTCCGTCAGGCAGTTGAACCGCGCCATTCGCGGTTTTGAGCTTTTTCACCGGAATGCCGGTTTTCTTCGACGCTGCCAGTTTCAGTGTCTCGCGGGCAACCGCTCCTGCTCTGCGCAGCTTATCAAAGCTGTCGGGAATCGTGGTCGACCCGCCGGTACCCTGCATTCCCATTAACTTCAATACACCACCCATAACGCTTCGCATGGTATCAGCGGAAAAACTTTCATTGGTCGACATGAACGGCACACCTTCGTCGGCCATGGCCGTGTTCCAATAGGCGGCGCTGGGTACGCCGAATCCCACTTCGAACTGGCCGAATTCGATATCCAGTTCCTCGGCTATAAGGGCAGCCTGGGCAGAATTGACACCCTGTCCCTTGTCGGCATGCGGTGCGATCAGGGTTACCTTGTCTCTGTCCACCATAACCCAGGGATTAAACGCGGCAGTTCCTCCAACTAAGCCTTCCTCCAACGGGTTGTCATGGGGCTTGCGGACCATGTAGGTCCCAAAGGCTACTCCGCCTGCGATGGCTGCAGATCCGATCAGGAAGGTACGGCGGGCAATCGTTTTCAGTTTTCCCATAACTCAGCCATTCCCTAATGTGGCTGCCGCGGTTTTCACGGCGCTACGAATACGAAGATAAGTCCCGCACCTGCAAAGATTGCCTGACATGGCTTCGTCAATGTCCGCATCTGTCGGATCAGGATTGTTAGCAAGAAGATCGGCAGCCTGCATGATCTGTCCCGACTGGCAATAGCCGCATTGGGCTACCTGGTGCTTGATCCAGGCGGCCTGCACCGCATGCAGCGCATCGGGAGTGCCCAGGCCTTCAATCGTCGTAACCTCGCCATCCACATCGCTCATTAGTGTCTGGCAGGAACGAACAGCTTCCCCATCAATATGTACAGTACAGGCCCCGCAGGCGGAGATACCACAACCGTATTTGGGCCCTGTTATTCCCAATTCATCTCTCAGAACCCACAGAAGCGGCATGTCTGGCTCGACATCCACCTCGTGCATTCTCCCGTTTACGTTCAACCTCATGCGACCCCGTCCTCTCAAATATTGATGCTTTCCTGCACCGGCACATATTTGTGCCAGAATATGCACAGATTATGCCAAAAATATCACCGTGGACGACAAAAGCGTAAAAGGAACGGTGTCAGTACCAGCTCCGGTTATCAGGATCCCATTCCACAATACCCGTTTGGATTATTTCACCCGGCGATTGCGTGCCGCCAGGGTTCGAAGACGTAGCGCATTCAGCCGGATAAAACCGTGAGCATCTTCCTGGTCATAGGCACCCGCATCATCCTCAAAGGTGACAAGTTCCTCAGAATATAGTGAGCTGTCGCTTGTTCTGCCAGTAACAATGACATTGCCCTTGTAAAGTTTCAGCCGGACCTTGCCTTCAACATGTTCCTGGGATTTATCAATCAACGCCTGCAGCATTTCACGCTCGGGTGAATACCAGAATCCATTATAAATCAGTTCGGCATAACGAGGCATCAACTCATCTTTAAGATGTGCTGCCCCGCCATCGAGCGTGATCGATTCCATCGCCCGGTGGGCGCTCAGCAGGATCGTACCCCCTGGAGTTTCATATACGCCGCGCGACTTCATCCCGACAAAACGATTTTCCACCAGATCAAGACGCCCAATGCCGTTGTCGCGACCAAGATCGTTCAGTTGCTGGAACAATGTCGCAGCACTCATCTTGTTACCATTCAGGGCAACGGCATCACCTTTGTAGAATTCAATTTCGATATCGGTTGCAACATCAGGTGCATCCATTGGCGATATGGTACGCTGATAGACATATTGAGGTGATTCTTCCCAGGGATCCTCCAGCACTTTACCCTCCGAGGAAGAATGCAGCATATTGGCATCGACCGAAAATGGTGCCTCCCCCCTTTTGTCCTTGGGCACCGGAATCTGGTGCAATTCGGCAAAATTCATCAAATCAGTACGGGATTTGAAATCCCAGTCCCGCCAGGGAGCAATCACCTTGATATCCGGATTAAGCGCATAGGCTGCCAGTTCGAACCGTACCTGATCATTGCCTTTTCCGGTCGCTCCATGAGCAATGGCATCAGCGCCGGTTTCTTCGGCAATCTCAACCAGACGCTTTGATATCAACGGACGTGCAATTGATGTTCCCAGCAAATATACGCCCTCATAAGCGGCATTGGCCCTGAACATCGGGAAAACAAAATCGGATATGAATTCCTCGCGCAGATCCTCGATGTAAATCTCTTTGATGCCGAGTAATTCGGCTTTTCGCCGTGCCGGTGCAAGTTCTTCGCCCTGACCCAGATCAGCGGTAAAGGTCACCACCTCCGCCCGATATTCGGTTTCCAGCCATTTCAAAATAATCGAAGTATCAAGCCCGCCTGAATAGGCCAGCACCACTTTATTCACATCTTCTTTTTTCAGTTTACTCATTGCTTTTGGTTACCAGATTGTACTCAATAATTTTTTTGCACTTTATCCATAACCGATTGAAGCGCAAGCATCACCTGTCGCAAAGACGCGTTTTTTAATACTGCAAGGCCAATTGAAGGTGTTTATTCCAGGCTTGTCTGCCGTCAGGATTCTGACGACACGGAATTTGCAGTCCCCAACCAGTCCCCGGCACAGCGACCGGCAATCAGCCAGTAAACAAATCCTGCAATGAAGCCGGCGGACAAAGCAACCAGCAAAGGTCCGTATTCGCCCGATGATCCGACCGGACTGGAAACAACATGGGAATTGTCAAAACCTGTCAAAGCGAGGAATCCAGCAGATAATCCACCCAGAACTAGATTGGTTACCAGCCCTTTCCACCGCATCAATTCCGCTATCGCTATAAGGATTGCAACCAGGCCAATCGAATAGGCGCCAATCAACATTGTTGAAGCAAAACCAATTCCCAGCGATACAAATGCAAACATTTCCTCTTCCCAGCTGTCGAGCAAGGGACCAGTGGTCAATACTTCATTATAAAAGCCGAAGCCGATAAACATACCCGCAGCAACGACCGCCAATGCAAATGCAAATGATATTGATATCAGTCGCAGGACCAGATTTCCAAATAATGCCATGGCTGCCTAGTTTTCCCCGTGCCCGGAAATCATCGCCTCCAGCGCCAGACGCTGCCTGATTTGCAGTCGTTCAGATTCAGATTTAAGCTGACCGCATGCCGCCGAAATATCCTGGCCTCTTGGCTTTCTGATGGGTGAGGCATATCCGCACTGATTGATAAAATCAGCAAATTTTTCAATCTGTTCCCAGTCAGAACATTGATATTGCGATCCGGGCCATGGATTGAATGGAATAAGATTGATTTTTGCGTGAATACCCTTGAGCAATTTCACCAGATCACGCGCATCTTCCAGTGAATCGTTCACACCCTTCAACATCACATACTCAAAGGTAATGCGCTTTGCATTTGAGACGTTAGGATAATTACGACAGGCGTCAATCAGTTCCGCCAGCGGGTATTTTTTGTTTATTGGCACCAGTTCATCACGCAATCTGTCGCTCACCGCATGCAAAGATATTGCCAGCATCACACCAATTTCCTCACCTGCGCGTTTGATATTGGGAACAACACCCGAGGTGGACAATGTGATACGTCGTTTTGACAGCGAAAGACCTTCCGGATCAGAAGCAATTAACAAGGCGGTTTTCACACTTTCAAAATTATATAGCGGTTCCCCCATACCCATCATCACAATATTAGATACCTTGCGTCCGGTTCCGGGCACAATAGCACCTTGCGGCGTATCGATATGAGGAAAATCGCCCAGCCGGTCTCGGGCCACCAATAATTGCAGGAGAATTTCTTCAGCACTCAGGTTGCGAACCAGTTTCTGGGTACCTGTATGACAAAAACTGCAGTTTAGGGTACAGCCAACCTGTGAGGAAATGCAAAGGGTACCCCGACCCTCTTCCGGTATATAGACCGTCTCAATCTCGACCGGCTTGCCAGCTCCGCGGGAAGCAAACCTCAACAACCATTTGCGTGTTCCGTCATCAGAAATCTGTTCTTCAACAATATCCGGCCTGGCAATGGAAAAATGCTCAGCCAGAATTTTACGCAGATCCTTTGAAATATTCTTCATCGCTGAAAAATCACTTACACCGCGTACATACAGCCAGTGCCAGATTTGCGAGCTACGCATTCTGGATTGCTTTTCGGGGATTCCGATTTCGATCAAGGCCTGTCGCAATTCCTTACGCATCAACCCAATCAGCGAATTTCCCGATTCATTCTGATCACTTGTATTGCGGCGTTCAATAGTCTCGGTGAGGTCTTGGGACAGAGCCATATAATTCTCATACTCCAATGGGAACACGGTCTGCCAGCATTTAACATGCTACAATGGATATTAATAGTGGTGGCACCAATGGAAGTCAGTATCAACTCAATTGACGGAGATTTCGTGTTACCTGCCACCCAGTGGGTCGGTCAGATCAGGCACCACTATTCACGCTTTTATGAATCGGAACAGGTTTTGATTTCTTTCAATGATGCGGTCACACCAGACAGCGAATAAGTATATACGGTAGTTGTACCGCGGCGGGAAAATCCTGATAAAGACATATCCCGACCGGCCCGCATCGCATCAATTACCTGTTGTTCCTCTGCCCTGTTTTCCATCCACGCATTGCTGCCAACAGTAAACATGGTGAATGTTTTTCCATCAATTACCAGTGCCACTTTCGACTGATCCTTGAAGGGATATCCGACCGTGAACTGCGGCTCAAGCCCCCCATTTTGTCCCGGATGCCGCGAGAGCATAAAAAAAACATCACCATGGTCTCGTTCTTCAGGTTCCTTTCTGACAGGAACCGACAATATATAACAAATTTTACCAGTAGCGCTCTGATGGCTATAGGCTCCCCAGGCATTGTGCTGTTTTATCCGGTTGGGAGTTTGGGCAAAAGACAAACTCGTCATACCAAGGCTTGCTGCAACCATTGTGCCAATTGATACTATGACAGCAGCTAATAATGGATTTCTATCATTAATTTTCATGAACTTGTCTTCTCTGTAAATCAGAAACCTGGTACCCTGATAATTTGCCGGTTCGATGATTGGTTTTATCTTCACCCCGATCAGCAGTTTATAAACTATCGCAAAACTGCAATCCGTAGCCCGGTATTGAAACACTCCAAAATCGAATCAAAATTCCTACTTTGTAAACATGCTTTAATGGTACTTACCAAAACATGAACAATTTTCCAAAAATTGTCATTTTTTTTCCAAACCATCAATCCTGGCCAATCGCCGGTTTTAGTCAGCATCAAACAGGAATAATGCCTAAATTCATCATAAATTGGGCAGGATTTTGACCTTGTATCTTCTTTTGGGCGCATATTTAAATCACATGTCAGTCAACCGCTCTCCTGCATTAGTTTCTGCGACCCCGGCCGCGCCCACGCCGCTCACCAACCCGCGCACCTCCCGAATATACCGGTTTGCCGTGAATATGCGGTTTTAACGGTTCGACTGGTCCACCAGCCCCAACCGGACGTTCGGCAAAGCGCCCCATCGAACGCATGCGGTCATACATAACCACAACGCCTGCCATTGCCACATTGATACAAAAATTCATCGGAATCTTAACAACAAATTCGCAAGCCTCGATCATTTGCGGTGACAGCGACCCCCCTTCCGGCCCAAACACATAGGCAGCGCGCGAAGGGTGACGAAAACTTGGCAGTTCAATCGCATCCTTTGTTAACTCGACGCCAACCAGCCTGCACGCATCCGGCAGGTGCATTTCATCCACACTATTGTATGAATACCATGGCAGATGATCCTGGGACCGGGTCGTATCAGATTTTGGCGAACCTATTGTTTTTGCAGGTGCCACCGTAAAAATGAAACTTGCTCCAAAACCATGGGCTGAACGGGCGAGATTGCCAAAATTCATCGGCTTGGAAATACCCTCAACGCCAATCCCATAAAATCCGCGAATTGCCATTACTGATCAGTTCTTTCTTTCAAATCATTCATGCTAGAGACAATTGGTACTAGAGGTGCAACAACCAGTTTAATGCATATAGCGTGTCAAAGATTCTGTTACAAGATTTGTCGGCTTTGTTCAAAACCGGCTTCAATATTTTCCCGCTCAATTCAACCAGGTAGTTTTCCTTTATATCCACATTTACGCAGATGGTTGCAATATTCCTCATTCAATATGCCTTTTCGATGTGCAAGTTGTGCAAGGCCCAGATCGCCACCAAAATTAAGTTCCATCAATACAGGCCCCTCGTCGGTAACAGCAATATCCCAGGACTGTGTGCGTATACCCGGAAAATGTCTCGCCCCTTCACACAGCAATTGCTTTGCATCCTGATAATCAGGCATTACAAAACCAGGTGGTGGAAAAGCGTTTGAGTTACCAGATACTCGAAAATATTTTTGCGAACCATCATTGACAATTTTGTCAGTAACTTCACCACTTCCAACTGCAACCGCACATAATTGTGCTTCCGGTCGCCAGAAATTATCAGCAACCTCCCCTTTTGCCGGAACCTTCAAGACACAACGCATCAAAGACGGATTTCCACCATCCATTCGCAACAAGAAGCGAAGGGTTGCAATTGAATTGCCGGTCGCCGGAAACAGTTTTTTATTTGGCATCAACGGTCTTTGCAGCAGGTAGCCCTTTTTCCCGACGACCTCAAAATACCCCGCAATTTCCTCTACCGATTTTTCCCACAGACCATTAATCAACGCTTTTTCGCCATCAAATGCATCAATTCGAAACGCTCCGATCGAATAGACCCCGGTAACCGGTTTGCAGAAAACCGGAATATTGGATGATCGCGACAGAAAATCAGTCAATGCATCACCATCATGAAGTATCATCACACCGCCTCCACGGCCTTTCTTTTCATATACTGCCAGTGTTTCTGGCACCCGAAGCCCGGCGCCAGCCATGATCATTTCCCATAATAATTTGTTTTTGGTTGTGGCAAACCAGGAGGCATCATTGCAGGCATCATGCATTCTCATCTGCGCGGCATGACCGACAAACCGGTGAATATCGTCAACTCCCGTTTGATCAAGCCCGAATTTCAGGAATTCTTCCGGCGAGAGATTGCCCGGACCCGCCCGACACCTCAAATAACGCAGCAAAATGGCAATTTTGTCAGATAAGCTCTGCCCACCGGCGACAAGCTGTGCATATTTGACCTTGCTGCCAATTGACATCGCCTTTCGGGTGGCAAATGCCTGCCCGATATCAAGGGGATCAACAAGATCAGGAGTTTTTGCACCTCCAGTGGTGTCAACCTGTTTTGCCTTGCTGGTCATAAAGCAATTATCAGGTTTTCAGACATTGCACTTTTCGGCGCGGATACAGAAAACTTTACTTTTACACGAATACGCGATTTGGCGGATTGATCTGCTGGCATTGTCAAAAAATTCTCAAATAATAACCGGTGAACAATCTGATATTGACATCTGCGGCTCTGGATTTCAATTTGATATTAAAACAGGTATCGACCGCATTTTCCAAACCATCAAAAATACAGAAAATTTTTGGAATTGAAATTCCCCGCAGCTATAACTGAACAGATCAGTTCTGCCCTATAGCAATACCGGCTGAAAAGCCTGAACTCATTCCCTGGGTGCCAGCGACTTTCTGGCAGCAATATAGTGGTGTTCATTGAGCGAGCTTTTGACTGCAGCAATTGCTGTAGCCAGAACAGCAATATCATCGGTAAAACCAAATCCGGCGATAAAATCCGGCACCATGTCCAATGGTAAAACAAAATAAGCCAGTGCCGCCAACAATATTCCTCGTACTCTGGTCGGTGTATCAGGATCCAGCATGCAATAATAACATGCCACCACATCCTCCATAAAAGGAACGCGTTTCGCAGCTTTTTTTACTGTTTGCCAAAATCCGCGCCTGATTTTCTTTTCCTGATCGGCTTGCTCCTGATCACTGCCAGGCATAAGTATTTCACCATAAAGAATTTTGCTCATTGCTCCCTCTTTAAAGGATATGTGGGAATAACAACTACAAAAAGCAAGTGGATTTGAATTTTGTCAAATTGTATTTCATCAGTTTTGTTCATCTGTCTGGGAAATATATGCCGCTCTCCTTTGGCGGAAGGGGTGTTTCGCAATGAAGCGAAAAAACGCGGCTTGGAAGACAGATTGATTATTGATTCAGCGGGAACCGGCGGCTGGCATGTGGGAAACCCGCCGGACAGGCGCTCCATTCAAACCGCCGCAAATCACGGCATCGATATCAACGACCAGTCCTGTCGACGTCTCGCTACTTCCGATTTTCATCAGTTCAATCTGATTTTGGGCATGGATCATTCCAATATCATCGACGCCAGATCAGCTAATGATGAAAGTGGACCGGCACAAATTCTATTATTTACGCAGTTTGCTGGCACGGGAGAAAACCTCGAAATTCCTGATCCCTATTATGGCGGGCCTGAGGGATTCGAAAATGCCTACCGAATGATAAAACTAGCCTCCATCGGCACCCTGGACCGCCTGTTCGCGCCGCAAGGGTAAAGGTTCACCATTAGCGGCCGGAATTCTCAAGCCCGATCAAAATAGTAGTTTTCTTCCACCAGATACGGGCCGCCACCAATTGAATCGCGGGCAGAAAATAATGCAAAACTGTCCACTTCAAACTCCAGATTACCGAATTCGCCCCACTGTCCCATAAATCGGCACAAATCTGCCCGCCTAACTCCTTTTATTCTCGCCAGGGTAACATGTGGCGAATATTTGCGCTTTTGCATTTCCAGCCCGATTTGGCGCATTGCATGGTCATGCTTGCGCTGCAAGCCTAACAATTCTTCATCACAGCGTATTCCGGCATATAATGTTCGGGGTTTTTTTGCACCAAATACGTCCAGGCAATTAATACATATGCGAAAAGAACTGTGTTCGATCCTGCCCAGCGAAAATATCACCTCTTCAGCCGCCGCCTGGCTGATATCACCCAGAAAACTCAGGGTAATGTGGTAATTTTCCTTGTCCACCCACCGGGCCCCTTTGAGTTTTCCTCTTTTCATTGCCAGCAACAGGGCAATATCAGCGGGTATTTTGATACCTGTAAACAGTCTTGGCATTAATTTATCTGTCTGAATGGCTCATGATCTGGTCAAAATATTAAGCCTGTTGCGAAAAACAGCCACAATAGACGTTATTTTAGCCGAAATACCCGATAATAAAAGACAAAAGGGTCTTGTTGTTTCCATAATTTGATCACATATTAGGATTGTGGCGAGTCAGATTGGCGACGCCTGAATTAGTACGTGCATATATCATTGCACACAATATCAAACCGAAAGAGGTTCTTCTATGGCGGACTATCGCGACCAACAAGCCCGCTTTGGCACAACGGCAGCCCAATCATCTGCTGAATATGACCAGGGTCTGCGCTCTTATATGTTGGGTATCTATAACTACATGGCGCTTGCATTGGCTGTCACCGGCATTGCGGCAATGGCTACTGCATATTATGCATCCACGAATCAGGCATTTCTTGAGATGCTTTATGTCAGTCCATTGCGTTATGTAATCATGTTTTCACCACTGGCCTTTGTGCTAGTATTGTCATTTGGCATTAACAAGTTAAGCACATCCTCGGCACAGATGATTTTCTGGGCTTTCGCTGCGGTGATGGGGGTTTCACTATCCTCAATTTTCTTGGTTTATACCACCGCCAGTATCGTCAACGTATTCTTCATCACAGCCGCCTCCTTTGGCGCACTGAGCCTTTATGGATATACCACCAAACGCAATCTGACCGCCATGGGTTCATTCCTGATGATGGGCCTGTTTGGATTGATTATTGCGATGGTGGTGAACCTGTTCATGCAATCATCAGCATTGCAATTTGCCATCTCCGTCATCGGTGTATTGATTTTTGCTGGCCTGACAGCCTACGACACTCAGCGTCTGAAGCTGCAATATGATTATGTTGCAGGCAATGCTGCTGCGATGAGCAGAGCAACCATTATGGGCGCATTATCGCTATATTTGAACTTCATCAATATGTTCATGATGCTGCTGAGCCTGTTTGGCAGCCGCGAATAGCATTGACGACATAATTCTGTTTTGACGGCGCTTGCCTCCCGGGCAAGCGCCGTTTTCATGTTAAATTGCACCATTTGGTATTGCCTGAATGTCCCGACCGGATTTACTATGCCGGATGGGAAATAAGCCGAATTCCAGGCCAGTAATAGTAACTGCCGAAATTGCCGATATTCCAGCAATTACAAAAATTTGTGCCTATGCTGTCATTAATGGTAGAGCCAGTTTTGAATTGCAACCACCTGATGAAACAGAAATTCAACGACGATACAAAGAACTGGTCGACGGAGCATATCCCTATCTGGTTGCAAAAATTGATAATATCCTCGCCGGATACGCCTATGCCGGACCATATCGCTCACGCCCCGGATACAGGTGGTCGGTGGAAAATTCTGTTTATATCAATCCTGAATTCCAGGGACTGGGCCTTGGGTCATTGCTGCTCGACCGGATCATTCAGATTTGCACCGAAAAAAATTTCAGGCAGATGATCGCCATAATCGCAGACAGTGCAAATACCAGTTCTATCCGATTGCATGAAAAAGCCGGATTTACCCACATCGCAATCCTGGTCGGTGTCGGCAGAAAACATGATACCTGGATTGATTCTGTAATAATGCAGAAACAACTCGGTGCCGGTAGCAGTGAGCCACCCGATAGCGCGCTTCCGCTTTATTCATAAGCAGGATCAAACCGAAACAAGTTTTGGCTTCCTGTCAAAAAATCTCAACACCTGAGCCAGTTCATGCCCCCGCTTCAAAACAACACCGCTGGCATTTAATACACTAAAGGCACCTTGACGCCGTTCCAGCTTTGGATTTTTCTCGATCATATAAAGCGGCACTTCGCTTGAGCGGCGAAATACGGAGAATACCGCCCTGCCATTTAACATATCGATCGCATAATCCCGCCAGTCCCCGCTTGCCACCCGAAAACCATAAACCCGCAAGATGAGATTTAACTCTTTGCGACTAAATCCGACGATGTTGGAATTATCTGCCTGCATTATTTTCCCAGGCATGGTTTTAATAGTTTCAAAGCTGACAAGATTATTTTTGGGACCGGTCTCCTGACTTTCGGTTTCTTCTTTCTGTACTCCAGCCATTATTCACCATATTTTTGATAAACTTGCCCTATTCTGAAAAAGACCAAATCAAATTGCAAGGTGAAACAGCAAAATAAATGACATTTTATCAATGAGCGGAACTGTACTCAAGCCTGTTAACTTTTCAGGTCCCGGATAACCACAGCGCCAATGATGTGACCGGGTGTTCCATATTTGGTTGATTGTTGCAATATCAGAGCACAGGAATCATAGTCTTTATGAGAGATTTCACTGAGTGGCAACATCATCTTCAAACCCTTGGGCTCGATCATCCCAACCAGCTCAATATCACGAACAACATTGGAATAGGTCAGAGTTTTCCCATGGTTTTCACCCCGATCAACTTTAACAACGGCTTGATTGGAAAAATATACCATCCATAAAGTAGCCTTAGCGATATTGTCTCCATGAGAAATCTCTATGTCCAGCACATCATTTTCAAGGGCCGTTTTGATAGGGACCATCATGCCTTTATGCTGATTGTCATATTCGGCCAGTATCATCTGTATTTTTTGCGACTTGAATCCAACCGTATGGCTTCTTCCATTGATGATAGCCTGGGGGGTGTAGATCTGGTTTTCCCCAAATGACCTGGAATAACGGCGCTGTCTGTCAGCGTTGTCCGGTTTGGCAAATGTATCTTTCCACCCCAGATAATCCCAGTAATCCACATGCCATGCCAATGCCAGTACATCTTTGTTCCGGTGAATACTGGTCACAAATTCATCTGCCTTTGGGCATGATGAACAACCCTGTGAGGTAAATAGCTCAACAACACCCTTGGGTGAGTAAATATCTGCTGCCTGCGCGCTGACACCAAACAGCGATAGTAAAGTCACGATGATACTTGATCTTGCCCAGCCTGCCATCGCTTTCCCTGTTACATTACCAGTCATACCAAACCTCAGCATACTTGATCGCAGATGCTAAATTATCTTCCTGAGCGTTTAAATATAACCAATCCCATTCACAGCCAAGTCACATTGTAGTGTGAAATATCAATTCAAAAATACCCGACAGAAATCAATTTGCCGGGTATTCAGGGCCAGAATCAAACCTATGCAACGCGATTAAGGTTTCTCAGGACGTAATGGAGAATTCCGCCATTGCGATAATAATCGAGCTCGTCTTCCGTATCGATGCGCACGAGAAGTGTGACTTTCCTGGTGCTGCCATCTTCAAAAGTAATTTCTGCTTCAAGATTCTGACGCGGCTCAATGGCTGCCAATCCGGCAATAGAGACCGTTTCATTACCGCTCAGGCCAAGACTTTCCCAGCTGTCATCACCGCTAAACACCAAAGGCAGAACACCCATGCCGATCAGGTTGGAACGGTGAATACGTTCAAATGAGCCGACAATTACCGCCCGTACACCCAGCAAGATTGTGCCTTTTGCCGCCCAGTCTCGCGAAGAACCGGTGCCGTATTCCTTTCCGCCAAATACTACCAGTGGCACATTTTCCTCACGGTAGCGCATGGCTGCATCATACATCGGCATTTGTTCGCCTGACGGCCAGTGCCTGGTATAGCCCCCTTCGACATTATCCAGCATCTGGTTTTTAATACGAATATTGGCAAATGTTCCACGCATCATCACCTGGTGATTTCCACGCCTTGAGCCGTAGGAATTAAAGTCTACCGGCCTGACCTGGCGTTCGGATAAATATCCGCCTGCCGGTGAATCAACCGAGAATGAACCGGCTGGAGAAATGTGATCGGTCGTCACAGAATCCCTGAAAATACCAAGTATTCGCGCATTGGCAATATCACTGACCGGTTCAGGGTCCATGGTAATACCTTCAAAATATGGTGGATTTTGAACATAGGTGGAATTCTCATCCCAGCTATAGGTTTCGCCACCCGATACACTGATGGCCTGCCAGTCCTTGTCTCCCTTGAAAACATCCCCGTAGCGTTGCCTGAACATGTCAACGCTGATCGATTGCCTGATCAAAGCCGATATTTCCTGGGAAGAAGGCCAGATGTCCCTGAGATATACATCATTGCCGTCTTTATCCTGACCCAGAGGATCACTGGTCAAATCCACATTCACCGAACCGGCGATTGCATAGGCAACAACCAGTGGCGGAGAAGCCAGGTAATTCGCCTGAATATCCGGGCTGATACGTCCTTCGAAATTCCTGTTGCCAGACAATACCGAACAGGCAACCACACCATTATCATTAATGGCTGCTGAAATTTCTTCAGCCAGAGGACCTGAATTACCAATACAGGTGGTGCAACCGTAACCAACCAGATTAAATCCAAGGGCATCCAGGTCATCCTGCAATCCGGCTTTCACCAGATAGTCGGTTACTACCTGCGATCCGGGTGCCAGCGAGGTTTTTACCCAGGGTTTGGCACTCAGGCCTTTGGCATTAGCATTGCGGGCCAGTAATCCCGCTGCGATCAGTACCGACGGATTTGAGGTATTGGTACACGAAGTGATTGCCGCAATGACCACATCCCCGTGCCCCAGATCATGTTCACGCCCTTCCACCGCGACACGACCAATTTGTGGAGCATTCTTGAAGTCCGAATTCATCGATTTATCGAATCCGGAAATCATATCGCTCAATGCAATCCTGTCCTGCGGCCTTTTTGGGCCCGCCAGAGACGGAACCACCTCGCGCATATTCAGCGAAAGTGAATCAGAAAATACCGGATCAGGGGTATCACCTGAGCGCCACATGCCCTGGGCTTTGGCATAGGCTTTGACCAGTGCGATACGCTCATCTTCACGACCCGTGGCAGTGAGATAGGAGATAGTATCATCATCAACCGGGAAAAACCCGCAGGTTGCACCATATTCAGGCGCCATATTAGCAATCGTTGCCTGATCCTCCAAAGACAGATGATCCAGTCCTGGCCCGTAAAATTCAACAAATTTGCCGACAACGCCGCGTGCGCGCAATATTTGTACAATCATCAACACAAGGTCGGTTGCTGTGGTACCTTCCGGCAGTTTCCCATCAAGACGAAAGCCAATAACCTCTGGCAGCAACATGGTGATTGGCTGGCCCAGCATTGCTGCTTCCGCCTCAATACCACCAACACCCCATCCCAGAACTGAAAGGCCGTTGACCATGGTTGTATGAGAATCCGTACCAACCAAAGTGTCAGGATAGGCATAAGTTTCGCCGTCAATCTCTTTTGTCCAGACGGTTTGCGACAGATACTCCAGATTTACCTGGTGACAAATCCCGGTTCCCGGAGGCACAACCCGGAAATTTTCAAAAGCATTCTGTCCCCACTTCAAAAACGTATAACGTTCGCCGTTTCTTTCATATTCACGCTCGACATTGCGCGAAAAGGAATTTCCGCGTCCGGCAAAATCAACCATAACTGAATGGTCAATCACCAGATCTACGGGCACCTGGGGATTAATTGCGCTCATCGCACCGCCAAGATCGGCCGTTGCATCGCGCATTGCGGCAAGGTCCACCACGGCTGGAACGCCGGTGAAATCCTGCATTAGTACGCGCGCCGGACGATAGGCAATCTCCTGACCTGCCTTACCCTTGTCTGAAAGCCAGGCAGCAATTGCGCGAATGTCATCGGCAGTCACCGAACGGCCATCTTCAAAACGCAGAAGATTTTCGATCAAAACCTTCAGTGACATGGGTAATTTGGATATCCCGTCCAGCCCGTTCTTCTCTGCTTCCTGCAGGGAAAAATAGACATAGTTTTTGTCGCCTACTGACAGGGTTTTTTTTGATTTGAAACTGTTTAGAGAATTATGCATTTTGCGTGTTCCTTATATAACAGATAATTTACGCCGAAAAAGGGCATACACTGGCGTTTAGGAACACGCCTGAAAGCGGGTGCGACCATTTCCGCGTGTCTGCCCGGTAGTCTTCAATACTATTGAAAACAAAATCTCCGGCGCGAAGGTAATTGATGACCACAGCGGCCGCTGCCTGATCACCGCCCTTATAGAACCAAAATGATTATGAGTGAATAGGAGATTGGAGAATCTTAACAAAATTATCCGCAAATGCCTTGATAGTATCCAAGTGCATATTTTCTCTTCACGAAAACCAATTGACCAGCTAAACAAACGCCATGAAACTCGTCGTGGAAAATCTGAGCGCCCAGCGCACCGGTCAATTGATATTTGCCAATATTCACTTCACCCTGGAAGATGGCAAAGCGCTGGTGGTCACCGGATCGAATGGTTCTGGGAAATCCACCCTGTTGCGGGTTATTTGCGGTCTGCTTGACGCCTCCACCGGTTCGGTCACCCTTGCAGACAAGCCGGCAAATGATGAAAGTTCAGTTCCCCACGAACAGATGCATTATCTGGGTCACCAGAACGCACTGAAACTCGCGCTCAGTGTCGAGGAAAATCTGGCATTCTGGCAGAATTTTTGTGGAAACCCTTTGCTCGACATAAATGTTGCACTGGCAGCGGTTGGGCTACCTGACACCGGGCACCTGCCTGCCGCCTATCTCTCGGCCGGACAAAAACGCCGCATTGCTATTGCCAGATTACTGGTATCCCACAAGCCCATCTGGATTGTTGACGAACCAACCTCTGCTCTGGACAAGGCATCGGAAACCCTGTTTGCAAACCTGATCAAAGATCACCTGGGCGAAGGTGGAATGGTCATAGCCGCCACCCACCAGTCGCTGGGCATTGATTCACAAAGCCTCAATCTGGATGACACCCGCCCGGAGCTTGAAAAGCAGGTGGTGAACTGAAATGATAGCACTACTGGCAAGAGACATTAAACTTGCATTTCGCGTCGGTGGCGGGGCACTGACGGGAATCCTGTTTTTTCTGGTTGTCGTGACGGTCGTTCCCTTCGCCATCGGCCCTGATCTCAATCTGCTGGCAAAAATCGGACCGGCAATATTGTGGATTGCCGCCCTTCTCGCCAGCCTGCTGGGTCTGGATCGCCTGTTTCAGCAGGATCGCGAGGACGGCACTTTGGATATCATCGTTATTCAACCTCATTCGATGACGGCTATGGTATTCATCAAATGCCTTGCCCACTGGCTGGCCAATGGATTGCCACTGATACTGGCAACCCCGATTTTCGGCCTGTTCATGAACATGGAGCCACTGGGTATCGCCGCTGTTCTGGCCACCCTGGTCGCGGGCACCCCA
>JAAEMP010000201.1 GCA_024225445.1 Hyphomicrobiales bacterium
AGATGTTGGTGTAGCATCAGTAACATTTACAGCAAGCACAGGCTGTGATAGTACAGTAACTACGACAACTACTTTAGTATCAGGTTATGATATTTACTTCCAAGAAACGACCTGTAATCCATTGGATACAGGCAGAGTGATCAGTTCATATAAGAGCACAGAAGGCTGTGATAGTATAATCACAACAGAGACGATCTTATTACCAAGTGATGATGTGAGTGTTACAGCAAGTATTTGTGCAGGAGCAACTTATGAGTTCAATGGTTTATTGATTGCAACCTCTGGAACTTATGGAGTAACCTTAACGAATAGTTCAGGTTGTGATAGTACAGTAACCTTGACCTTGAGTGTAGATGATATAGCAACAGCTACCATTGATAGCACGATTTGCTTTGGTGAAACCGTAAGCTTTGGCGGAACAGATTATAGCTATCCAGGTAATTATGTAGATACGATAACTGGTCAAGGTTGTGATACAATAGTGACGTTGAACTTAACCGTTAATCCAGTTCATGAAATCTTTGAAGCAGCAGAAAGCTGTGATCCAAATGATGTAGGCAGTGAAACAGTAACCATCGCCACCGGCGAAGGTTGTGATAGTAGTACAACTACAGTAACAAGCTTGAATGATAGTTATGAGTTAGAAGTATATTTAACAAGCTGTGATGCAGCGGATACTGGCATTGTAGTTCAGACATTGTTGAGTGTTGACGACTGTGATAGTGTAGTAAGAACAATTACTACATTAGTAGAGAGTTATGATATAACTTTGAATGAGACGACTTGTGATCCAGGTCAAGTAAGCAGCACAACAGTAACGTTTACGTCAAGCACAGGCTGTGATAGTACAGTAACCACAGTAGTGAGTTTATTGCCAAGTTATGCAGTAACCGTAAATGCAGAAAGCTGTGATCCAAATGATGTAGGAACAAGCACACAAACATTACAAGCCAGCAATGGCTGCGATAGTGTAGTTACTACCATAACAACATTAGTGAATAGCTATGATATTGATGTAACAGCAACAAGTTGTGATCCATCAGATGTTGGTGTAGCATCAGTAACATTTACAGCAAGCACAGGCTGTGATAGTACAGTAACTACGACAACTACTTTAGTATCAGGTTATGATATTTACTTCCAAGAAACGACCTGTAATCCATTGGATACAGGCAGAGTGAT
>JAAEMP010000202.1 GCA_024225445.1 Hyphomicrobiales bacterium
CAAGATCAGTGGCTTCAGCCAGCAATGCCTCATCATTCGGGCAAGGAGCAACATCGACTTTCGAGAACTCCACAGCGATTGGTGCCGGGGCTACGACAACGATCGACAATCAACTGGTTATTGGAACCAGTTTGCAAAGTGTAACTGTTCCTGGAATAGTCACCGCATTGAGCGCACAGCGCCAGACAGGTGCACTTTCTGTAGCAACAACTGATGATAATGGGAATTTGGCTTTTGATGGTGGTGCAATCTTCACGGAGATTGCGAACAACAGGCAGGGTGTCGCAATAGCCTTGGCAACTCAAATCCCTGACCTTGTGGCGGGTGAAGGAGGAGCATTTGCAATAAATTTCGGTAGGTTTAAGGATGCAAACGCTTTTTCATTAGGCGGTGCTGCTGTTGTTTACCGAGATCGGTATCAACCGGGGGATCGCATAACGGTTAACGGTGCTCTTGGCGCGAATTTGGGAAGATCCGAGTTTTTTACCAGAAAAGGGGATACCGTGTTCGGCGGCAGGGTTGGGCTACAATATTCTTGGCAATGATATGTTGAATTCTTTCCGGAATTTATGAGTTTCAGGATGTAGAGCGCATGACTTTAAGAACATGGATATGGGTGCATATAATCATTCTGGTCTTTGTAAACACTAGCCCGATAACAGCAAACTCTCAAGAAACTACAAGCAGCAATATCATAAAATGCCTTGCAATTGCCGCCACTATTGACTCCAAAAATAGCCGCATAGCATGCGATGCAGCGCTTGAAACTTCCATCAATCCGGCTTTGAAAGAGAAGATACTTCTATCAAGGGCGTATATTCTAATAATACTTGGTGAACAAACGGCAGCAATGGAAGATCTGATTTCTGCCAGATCACAAAACCCCAATTCGCCCTTGATATTGTCGAAAATCGCAAGTTTGAAACAATTCAGCGATCCTCGGATGGCAGCAGAATTATTTGTTGAGGCGTTGAGCCATTCAAAGGGGAATGAGGCAGTTATACTAAAAAGTAACTTCCACCGTTTTCTTCTTCAGAGCAGCAAGCGTGCATCAAAATCTGGTGATTACACACAGGCGGTATCACATTTAAATATCCTGTTAGCACAGACTAGCAGTTCTTCAGTTCGACACCAATTGTTATCATTTCGAGGAAGAATGAAACTTCGTATGGAAAATGAAGAAGAGGCACTCGAAGATTGGAAAAAAGCAATTGCAGGAGCTCCTGAGTTGCCGTGGGCCTATCTTGCTCGGGGGCTTTATCTATATAGCAAAAAACAGGTGTCTGAAGCACTTGAAGACTTTGAGGCTTCTTATGAACGTAGAAAAAATGCTCCTACATTCATTATTCCGCAAGAGCCTTACGTGCAAATATTGCAGCAAAGTGGGCAGAAATTTCTCGCGGAGCAGGATTTATTTGCCGCATCAAAAGTTTATCAGAGGATTGTCAACATTGCATCTCCGGATGAGCTAAAACCACTTAATGACTACTTTTTATCAGTGGTTTTACAGCATCTGTATGCGCGGGATTTTAAGCTGGCAAAACAGAACTCAAAGCTGGCTATATCATTCTTTAGAGATATCAAGAGCCAGTATCACGTCATCGATTACCAACTTAGATTGGCATCCATCTATAAGGATTCTGGTGAAGACAATGAAGCAACATTGTTGGTTCAGCAAGCGCATGAAGACCTGCGTAACGTTGCCGTTAAAGATGACATAAGCGCAAAGGTACAGGATCGTTTCGCAGACCTTTATGTCAAGGTGGCGATTGTGTTTTTGAAATCTGGTGATACCGTAAATGCAAAAATGGCTTCGCGTTCAGCCTTGTTGTATTCAAAGTCTGATAGTACAGCATTAAAAGTTTCTGAGTCTTTAGGAGATGTATGGTATTTTATTGGTCCAAAAATTGCGGGAGCCGATGCCTACAATATTGCGCTGGAATTATATGAGCGTGCGACAAGAGAATCCACCAACAACCGACTGGCTAATCGAATTCATCTAAAGCTGGCCAAGGTTAAAGTTGCCCTGGGCCAACATGATGACGCATTGAAAATTATTGATGACATATTATTGGCAACACCCGATCATGCGCAAGCGCGCATAAACAAGGCCAAATTAAAACTCGACAAAGACGATGTGGCGGCTGCAATTAGAGAATTCAATGTTGCACTAAAATTCTCCAGGACACCGGGTGAGAGGCTGCAAATTCATATCAGTCTTGCTACGATATTCAAAAACTCTGGCGATGCACAACAAGCCTTGGCTCAGTATAAGGCAGCGCAAAAAGAAGCACCCAATGATGCCAGCATTCTCCATGAAATTGGATTGTTGTATGTCGGAATAAATAGGACAGGAGACGCGTTGGGGGCTTTTGACCAAGCGATTCTTTTGGATGAAGCTTTTTTTAAATCTAGTTTTGAAAGGGGAAAGATTTATCTCTCTGAAGAAAAGCATAAGGAAGCGTTGAAGGATTTTGACAGATTTATTCTGAAGGAAAAAAATGCAGAAAAGACTATGTTGTTTCAGGTAAAATTTTTCAAGGCGATAAGCCTTTTCAATTTAGGAAAAATTGATGAGTCAAAATATATATTTGAGGAACTCTCGTTTGTTGATAAAGATGAACCGAGGCTTTTTCTTTGGCGCGCCAGAATAGCAACACGCAAGGGGAGGGTGGAGGAGGCATTGAGGTTTTTTGATAAAAGTTTATCTGTCTTGCCTCAAAAAGATGTTGCCGCATATCAGTCAATATTAGGCAATAAGGGATTTAGTGTTGGTGTTATTGACGGCGTTTATGGCCCTTCAACTAAACGCGCTCTTAAGCGATGCATAATTGCAAAATGTTTTTAGCCCAAGGCCTGTGGAAAACTAGCGCATTGATACGATTGCTGCTGCTGGCTTGAATTTGTCTTGCAGACGAATGATCAGAGTTATAACTGTATCGTGAGCGTTTGGGGAACCCCACCTAACGCCTGTTGATAGCATGAGTTAGTGTCCGCTTCGAATAAGTGGACACTTGCGGGGTGCGTAAATTGGCTAAGAAACGGGTACGGCGGACATGGGGCGATGATGAGAAGCGCTCGATATGTTTGCAAACCTTTGCTCCAGGTGTATCAACAGCCCAGGTTGCACGACGTTATGCGATGAACGC
>JAAEMP010000203.1 GCA_024225445.1 Hyphomicrobiales bacterium
CAAGATCAGTGGCTTCAGCCAGCAATGCCTCATCATTCGGGCAAGGAGCAACATCGACTTTCGAGAACTCCACAGCGATTGGTGCCGGGGCTACGACAACGATCGACAATCAACTGGTTATTGGAACCAGTTTGCAAAGTGCAACTGTTCCAGGAATAGTCACCGCATTGAGCGCACAGCGCCAGACAGGTGCACTTTCTGTAGCAACAACTGATGACAATGGGAATTTGGCTAATGATGGTGGTGCAATCTTCACGGGGATTGCGAACAACAGGCAGGGTGTCGCAATAGCCTTGGCAACTCAAGTCCCTGACCTTGTGGCGGGTGAAGCAGGTGCAATTGCAATAAATTTCGGTAGGTTCAGGGATGCAATGGCCGCGGCTTTCAATTTCTCCGGGGTGCTGGCTGAAGGTGTTTTTTCAAATGGCGACAGGTTGACGATCAACGCCGGCATTGGCGTTGACATTGGTGACGTGCAGCTCTCGGGCAGAAGATCAGATTTTAATGTTGGTGGGACTGCCAGTATAAACTACAAATTCTGAGCTGATGAGCAGGCTTGCTGTCCGTTCAAACTCAGAAAACACATGATAATATTAACAAATGAACAATGTAATTAGGGTTTTCAAATGATTAGAGATAAGCTTCAGGAAGTTTTTTTGATTTATCCAACTTGTTTCAAACACAAAGGTAAAGGTGATGGCTATCGTTTCTGTGGCCTCAAAATTGCTACATTGTTTTTTTGCGCGGCCCTCTTGCCTTCGCAAATTGCCTTTGCACAAAATGAAGGCGGGCTTAGCGGTACTTCCCCACCCACTTTGCCAGCGCTAACAAATGTGGTGACTGACAACCAAGTGGCAAGTGTTGGTGCTGCAACCTGCGCACAACAGTTGAATAATTATATATCTGGCCTCGATAATGACGGACTTAATAAGGAATACGCCGAAATTGGAATAGCGTCCACAGCGATTGCTGCTAACCAAGCGGCGATTATAGCTGATGGCATAGGGTTGGCAGAAGAGGCTTTAGCAGCAGGGACGGCGGCATCTGCGCTTGGCATTGGAGCCCAAATTGTTGCGGTTGGCTTGTCTGAGGTGCAAGTCGGGCTTGAAGCTGCCGCTCTTGCTGCCATGGCTGTCGGCGTGGGTATACAGATAGACGCAAATGAGGCCACTCAAGTCAAAAATGGTCTGCCTAACTGTAATTCGACTTTTAACGGGACCGTAACCGTTGAAGCTGGAGGAATTGATGTAACAGGCAATTCTCAAATTACGGGTTCTTTGGGTCTTTCAGGAGAATTTGCTGCAACAACGGGACAATTCGGGGAAGGGGTATCTGCTTATAATGGTCAGTTGACTCTTGGGGATGCGGATCTCGACAGTTTCTTTGCCGGTATTACGATCGGCGGTGGAGAATTTGCAGGAGCTGGAACTGGTGGAGAAGATTCTTATACAGGTGATGTTGATGCTATTGCTATTGGCAATGGCTCGTCCGCATCGAATGCTGGCGGCGTTGCTTTTGGTCTAAGAGCCAATAGTAGCGCAACCGGTGCGGTTGCCATTGGTACCGACTCGTCTGCATCAGGTGCCTCAAGCGTTGCATTTGGAGTAAATTCCTCTGCTACCCAGGAAAATGCTTTTGCGCTTGGTACATCAGCTGCCGCAACAGGCGTTA
>JAAEMP010000204.1 GCA_024225445.1 Hyphomicrobiales bacterium
CGTGAGCAAAAAAATAATGATCAGGAGCGAAAAGCGACCGGCGCCTGTGCGCCGCCCTGGCGGAGGCCGGGCATAAGCCCGAATAGCCGTGAGCAAAAAAATAATGATCAGGAGCGAAAATCGACCGGCGCCTGTGCGCCGCCCTGGCGACTGAATCAAAATAGAAGTGTTCTGCTATATTTTCAGATGAAAAAATCAGATGAATCTTTTTTTGAATCATCGATCCTCCTATTGACTTCAACCACAATTCCTATTTCATTTGTATACGAACAATAATTGTATCCGGGATTTTAGCGTCATCATGTCTAGTCCAGCTTCTTCAGATCCATCGGGTCAGGTAATCGGTGTTGATGTTGGGGGAACCTTTACTGATCTGGTGATGTTTGATCAGGTGACCAAAAAGGTGTCGCTGGCGAAAGTACCAACTACGGTTGAAAATCAGGCTTTTGGGGTTTTGGGTGCAATGGAAGAGGCGAATGCCGATCTTCGCGAAATTGATCTGATCGTTCACGGTACTACCACCACTACTAATGCAGTGCTGGAGCGAAAATTATGCAAAACCGGCTTGATCACCACCGCTGGATTTCGCGATATTCTTGAACTGGGGCGCAGAACCCGGCCGCAGCCTTATGGCATGAGTGGTGAATTTACACCGATTATTCCAAGGAATTTGCGCCTGGAAGTCGATGAACGAACCGACGCTGCAGGCAAGATTATCAAGCCTCTGGACGAAGCGGATGTCAAAAAGGCGGCACAAAAACTGCTGGATGCAGGATGTGAATCACTGGTTATCCACTTTCTGCATGCCTATGCCAATCCGGACCATGAAAGGCGAGCGGCAAAAATTGCTGAAGAAATCTGGCCTAATTCATATATCAATATGGGCCATGCATTGTTGTCTGAAAGCCGGGAGTTTGAACGTGGTGTAACCGTCGCCATCAATGCTTCCGTTCAACCGCTGCTGGAGCGTTATATTTCCCGTCTTGTCGAGGAATTGTCGCACAAGGGTTATGGCGGGGATGTACTGGTAATGAATGGCAATGGCGGCATGGTATCCTCCGCACTGGTTGCCCGCGAGGCCGCCAAAACTGTCATGTCGGGACCCGCTTCAGGTGTTATTGCTGCCGCCTTTACCGGTCGCAAAGCCGGTATGGAAAACCTTATCACCTATGACATGGGTGGTACCTCGACCGATGTCGCCCTGATCAGGAATGCTCGCCCTTCTGTTTCAAACGAGATAGAAATTGAGTATGCCATGCCGATCCATGTGCCGATGGTTGATGTACGAACAGTCGGCGCCGGAGGTGGCTCGATTGCCAGCGTCAATTCTGCCGGATTGCTTGAAGTGGGGCCTCATTCTGCGGGCGCAAAACCCGGCCCGATCTGCTATGGCAGTGGTGGAGAACAACCGACAATATCAGATGCCAATCTTTTGTTGGGACGCCTTGACGCCGATAAGTTCAGGACGGCGGGTTCAAGCGATAACTTTGCCCGGGTAAGGGATGTTTTTCAAGAGAAACTGGCTGATCCCCTGACCATTGACACAATGAAGGCCGCCGCAGCGGTACTGCAGATTGCCAATACGAAAATGGCCGGGGCAATACGCATGGTGTCAATTTCGCTGGGTGTTGATCCAAGAGATTTTGCCCTGTTTGCTTTTGGCGGGGCCGGACCGCTTCACGCCACTGCGCTTGCCCGCGAACTGGGCATTCCAAAAGTGCTGGTGCCTGCACGTCCCGGTATCACCAATGCGCTTGGCTGCATCGTCGCTGATTTACGCCATGATTTTGTCAATACCATCAACATGCCTCTCGATCTGGTTGATATTGATGCGGTCCATGCCTTGTTTGATGCCTGTGTGGAAGAGGGCGAAAGACTGATCAGCGATGAAAATATCGAAATCATCAAGTTGAATCATTTGTTTAGCGTTGACATGCAATTCATTGGACAGACTCATCTTTTGCGTGTTGAACTTGCCAGTTCAAAGCCCAGTGCCGCAGATTTGCGCCAGTTGTTTGAAGAAGCCTATTTCAACCGTTTTCATGTGGAATTGAATGAGATCCGCGCCAATCTGGTTAATATCAATACTTCGGTCATTGGTGAACGTTCCCAGCTTGATTTGTCCACTCTGATTGATCCGGCCGAACGAAAAGCAACTGTCGAGCAGGCGCGGAGCGATACCAGAAAGGTGTATTTTGATGACGGATGGCATCGCACACCGGTTTACTGGCGTGATCATTTGCCTGCAAATTTCTCTCTTGAAGGCCCGGCAATCATTGAGCAAATGGATACTACGACACTGATTGAACCCGGTGATCAGGCCACTTGCGATGATGATGGAAACATTATTATCTCGATTGCCAAAATCACTGGCCCGGTGGCTGAAGCAGTGAGCGGAGCGCCAACATGAGCGGCAAAAATAACAAGTCTTCTGTTGATCTCGACCCCATCACGCTAAGCGTAATCCAGGCTGGTCTCCAGCAGGTCTGTGACGAAATGGACCTGAGTTTCTCGCGCGCGGCTTTTTCACCGGTGATAGCTGAAGCCAATGACCGCTCTGACGGGATTTATTCAGCCGAAGACGGATCCCTGATTGCCCAGGGTGCGGGCGGGCTTCCGGTATTTGTCGGTACCATGCAATATTCGACCCGCTCGCTGATTGAACGGATCAGAAACGGTGATACGCCAGCCCCGATGCCCGATGATATTTATATCGTCAATGATCCCTATCTGGGTGGAACCCACTTGATGGATGTGCGCTTTGCCAGGCCATTTTACCGCAACGGCGAGATTTTCTGCTGGCTGTCAAATACCGGGCACTGGCCCGATACCGGAGGTTCTGTTCCCGGCGGATTTTCAGCTTCCGCAACCTCGGTTGAGCAGGAAGGCCTGCGCCTGCCACCGGTTCGCCTGTTCAAGCAGGGTAAACTGGATGAAGAGATCTATGCGATAATATGTTCCAATATTCGCGTTGCCGACCAGCGTATTGGTGATGTCAAAGCCCAGGCAGCAGCCTTGATGGTTGGTGAAAAGCGGTTGAACGAAATTCTAGATCGCTATGGTGATGATACCGTATCTGAAGCAATTGTCGAATTGCGTCGTCGTGCCGCCATACAGATGCGCTCCTGCATTTCTCAAATCGCGGATGGCACCTATCATTCGCTTGCCTATGTTGACAGTGACGGGGTGGTCAATGAGCCGCTGGAAATTCGCCTGGCAATAACCAAAACCGCAGACCGGTTGCGTTTTGATTTTTTCGGCTCCAGTCCACCGTGCAAGGGGCCGATGAATTCCGTATTGGCGACAACCCTGTCGTCGGTTTATCTGGCCATGCGTCATATTTTTCCGCAGGTGCCGATTAGCGCCGGGGCATTTGAGCCGCTCGAAATCATTCGACCCGAGGGCACTTTCCTCGATGCCCGATATCCAAGGCCGGTATCGGGCTGTGCGGCGGAAGTCTCCCAGCGCATTGCCGAAGCGGTATTTGCCGCTCTGGTTGTGCCATTGCCTGATCTGGTCACCGCTGCGCCGGCCGGCACCAGTGGTAATTTTGCCCTTGGCGGCTATGATCCGGACCGCTCAAGAGATTTTGTCATGTATCAGCTCTCCGGCGGCGGCTACGGCGGCAATGCGGATCACGATGGCCTGACCAATGGCTGTTCGACTATTGGCATTTCAAAAGCTCCGCCGGTTGAGATCATGGAACAGGCTTTTCCGGTTTTGTATCATCGCTACGCCCTGCGAGAAGGGTCAGGCGGCGCAGGAAAGCAGCGTGGCGGTTTTGGCCTTGATTATGAACTGGAACTGCGCCGGGGCAACGCCACCGCATCTTTTGTCATGGATCATGGCAGGTTCGGCCCCCAGGGTGCATTGGGCGGCAGGGATGGCCAACCCAACACGGTGGTTATCAGTCAGTCAGGCAAGACCTGTATTCCCGAGCACCTTTCAAAAGAGCAGGACATTCCGTTAAAGCCCGGAGACCGGGTTCGCGTGCAAACGCCCGGTGGCGGTGGCTATGGCGATCCATTGACCCGCGATCCGCAAAGAGTGCTGGAAGACGTTTTGTTAGATCGATACACGGTTGAACAGGCGCTCAACCTGTTCGCCGTGGTAATTGATCAGAAATCCATGCGCGTTGATGATCAGGAAACCGCTGATAAACGGGCAGACTGACAAGCGATTATCAATACGCTAACCGCGTGTCGAACCGACAAGTCTGATTGGGGTGGCTGCGGGTGGGGCGCCAAAGCGTTCTTTTGAGCCATCGCGGTATTCGGCAAAAGGTGCACTGCCCAAAAACCGCTGTTTGGCGTCGTCATTGTCAAATTCAACAATAGCAATAAATTTTGTCGGGTCATCGGTTTCAAAGGCAGTATAATCAAATCCGCCGTCATCCAGTGATTTCAAGCCATCAATAAATGTTTTCAGTGCTTCAATCTGCGCGTCTGCCTTGCCTTCCATCAATGTATATTCAACCAGTAAACTCATGAAACTTTCCTTTTTGATATAGTTTTTGTCCGGAACCCGGTTTGTTATAGCGAAACACCTTTATAATGATCCCGCAATCAGGAGCGAAAAGCTACCGGTGCGCCGCCCCGCGGAGGCCGGGCGCAAGCCCGAATAGCCGTGAGCGAAAAAAACAAAACTGAATCAAAATAAGGGTGCTCTGCTATATATTACATTTTTGTTAAATAACAAACCGCATCAAAAGTGCAACAAATTCTTTGCCAGCAATTGTAATTGCAGCAAATATTAATAGGTATGACAGATGGCATCCCAAGGCTACCGAATTGAAATAGAGCCCCACAGTGGCAATATAACGGTATTTCACCATCGCCATTCGCTGGTCAAAAGTGACCAGGTGGCGGTTTTGCGTGAAACCAGGCTGCCTGACTGCTTATATTTCCCCATTGATGCGGTTGAACCCGGCATACTGGAAGCATCGGATCACCGTACATTCTGCCCGTTCAAGGGCACCGCCTCCTATTGGCATGTCAACACGCCTGAGGGAAAAATTGAAAATGGCGCCTGGTCCTATTTAACTCCCCTGGCAGAATCTGCTGGTCTGGAAGGACGCCTGTCGTTCAGCGGTGAAGTGGTTGATCATTATCAATTTGAAACTCCGCCACAAACAGGAGAAAACAACGACGGGCACATCAATTCTCCGCTGAGTGACTGGATTTTGCGTGAAGCCGGGTTTTGTCCAACCAGGCGGGAATTCGTGCGTGCACTGGGCCGCAAATTCGTTGAGGCGGGTATTGCAGTTTACCGCATGAACATCACCATCTGGTCTTTGCACCCTCAAATTGCCGGTGTCAATTTTCTCTGGATGAGGGATTCAGACGAAGTCATTGTGTCAGGCGCAAGTTATGAAATATTCAAATCACCCGATTATCTGA
>JAAEMP010000205.1 GCA_024225445.1 Hyphomicrobiales bacterium
GTACTACGGCCTTAATTCCAAACCATTTACAATATTGCCGGATCCTAGTTTTCTTTATTGGGGGCGTTCGCACTCGCTAGCCTTTGCAATGCTTGAATACGGCGTCACGAACCGCGCAAGTTGCACCGTTATAACAGGCGAAATCGGATGTGGCAAAACCACCCTCATCAACCATTTATTGAGCAAACTGGACAGCAGCACCACCGTTGGCCAGATTGTGAATACTCGAAAAAACTCAGGCGAGCTTCTCAATTGGGTTCTCATGGCTTTCAACCAGCCAATAAGTGACGCGCCCTACCCCATTCTTTACAAGCAATTCAGGGATTTTGTACTGAAGGAGGCATCTTTGGGCCGCCACGCTCTGTTAATCGTTGATGAGGCGCAAAATCTCGGCCTTGAAACGCTGGAAGAATTACGCCTGTTGCTCAACATCAATGAACACGCTGCCCAGTATTTGCGGCTCATTTTGGTGGGGCAACCACAATTAAGGGAACAACTTCAACAACCTGAACTGGCGCAATTTGCCCAAAGGATTTCGTCTGATTTTCATCTGACAGCGCTAACCGAAAATGAAGTGCTCAAATATGTAGTTACCAGACTTTTCGTTGCGGGTAGAAAAAAACCTCTTTTTACGGACAATGCTTGCGCGCTGATTGCCAAAACCAGCAAAGGCATTCCCCGCGTGATAAATATCTTGTGTGATACTTCACTCGTCTATGCCTTTTCCCTGGACGCTTCACGAGTTAGTCTGGAAATAGTGGAAAACGTAATCAAAGACAAAGCGGAA
>JAAEMP010000206.1 GCA_024225445.1 Hyphomicrobiales bacterium
GCTTCATCAGACAGCGAAGCCGCCAGCAGATTGAAATATTGTGAAGCGCTGCCAGCAACCGTCGGTCATTTGTGCCTGCGAAAACCCAACAGTTTGTGATGGTTGAAGAAATTCAGAAAACTTTCAGCGGGGTGAGCGTTGGGCGTGCCCCACCTAACGCGAATGTTTTTCGTGCACTAACGTCCGCTTAAAATAGATGGACATTAAGGATTTTGCTGTGGCACGACGAAAGCGGCGTTCATGGAGTGACGAAGAGAAGCACTCGATCTATTTGCAGACCATGGCACAGGGCGTGTCAGTCTCACAGGTTGCGCGGCGTTACGTGGCTGCATTCAACACGCCGATTTGCCGATCTAAATTTTGTCCTTGGGATGAAACCCGTGCATAGCCAATTAACATGACTACAGCTTGCAATGTTACGTTCACTTTCGCACCACATTTATGCACCACGCTAACAGCTTGATTATTCAGGGTTTGGCACAGTGGTGCAAATATCATAACTCTCGCGCCGGTGTTTCGCGAGGTCCATTCGCGTTCGAGTGAAATGGTTTCGCCACGAACGAAGCAAGGGTAGGCATAAAATGTACGAATATCAATTGCGGATGGGTTCCACCCATCCTGCCTCTCTCAGCATCAACAGGATATCCTCGAATAATCCAGAATGCGAGTAGAATGCTGATAGTGCGATTTTAGGGCTAAAGTCTGGCCATGATTGACGAAGTTGATCCAGTCGAACTTTTGCTTCTCCATGTTTCTTCAACCCTTGGTAGGAAGCTGCAAGAAACACCAATGACAATGGGCTAACAGGGTCACCGTTTTGACTCGCGAAATTGAGCGATGCAATTGCCTCTGAGTACTTTCCGAGGTGAAAACTCGCAACGGCATGCAGGTTACGGTGGGCAAACCGATAGCTTCCTGTCATTCTGGGCCGCTCTGGATCAGTTGTCTCGTAGGCCTGGGAGAATTGGCCAAGTACCAATTGTATCAGCCCCCTAAAATCCAGAACATTCCCGTCCGTTGGAGCGAGCGATTCTGCTAGCTTGGAGTGTTGCAATGCCTTCTCTGCGTCTCCCGCCGCATAGGATGACCAGGCAACGGCGGATTGTGTCCAGCCATCAGTTGGGGCCAGCTCTACAGCTCTATGAGCCATTGCAACGGCTTGCTGCGCATATTCTTCTCTCGATTCGCCTGGAGATGTAAGGAGTGCGCTGGTTGCCAGACTGTGGCCCAAGCCCGCATAGCCACAAAAATAGTTAGGGTCCGATTTTTGAGCTTGCTGAAAAATGGCACTCGCTAATTTCTGATTATCTATTCTCGCTATGGGAAACAGCAGACCACGCGCCTTGTTGCAATAGTTTAATGCCTGTATCGCGGCTGGAGACCTCGTGGCGAGCGCCTCTCGCTTGAGGTTGCGGACCGAAGGTACAGAAATGCCTTCTCGCGGATCAGCAGCTTGAAACAGCAGATAGAAAAAAAGGGTCGCCAAGCCGACCGTTGCAGCTGCGAATACTTTAAGGGTCGTCAATCCATTTTGCGGAACCGAATCCCTGGGTTGTTCTGACCCCAAAGCCACAGCCTGGCCTGACCGGTCTTCGAACCAGGGAACGTAGCTGCCGGTGTCGATATGGATACGAGTGTCATCCTCGTCCCCGACGGTGTCATAGTAATAGGCCAGTTTCTGGCGAAGGCGTCCGGCATCTACCCGCACAAGATTGCGTCGGTCTCGGGCGTTGCCTGCGTTCCCAAGATACACATCTTGCGCAATCGTTTTGCCCAGAATTCCCTTGGCACGACCGGCCACGGTTTCTTCTACAACATAGGTTAGAAAAGACCTTAACCTTTCCGCCTTCTCGAACATCTCGCTGCTGAATATCCGATTCAGCGCCGCCTGGATCCGCGCAGAATGCTTCGCAGGATCCAATCTACCTAGATCTGGGTTAGTGGCCATGATGTCTTTTAAGGCCATGTTTAGAAGGTATAAACCCTATAAGGATGCACATGTTTTACCCTAAAGTTACCGTAACATTGTTCCCATTTAGTTTATAGCAGTGGAACCTTCTGAAATGCCAAGATTTTGAACAATGGAGACGGGTTTGGAAAAGAAGACGCTTGAGGGAAGCTTCCCGGATCAAGTGGACAATGTCAAGCACTTACGAACCCTTTCGAAGTAGTTTGGCGAGATTTGCAATATTATCAATTCACCAGAGGAGACCAACATGACAAAACAACCCCGAAAATTGATCCAAAGGCGGCTGATGTTCAGCGTTATTGCCCTAAGCTGTGCAATCGGTCAGCAGGCAACTGCGCAAAGCGCTGAATCCATTGTCCACGGTGCAGAACACTATGTGCTTGCAGCACAGAACGGTGAAAAATGGTCGATGGAAGATGTGGAAATTCAAAAAAAACTGGCAGCTCTTAAAGCCAAGTTCGGTGCGCCGCCCAACATTATCCACATCATGGTGGACGACACAGCAGTCGGCGAGGTCGGAATACCAGCAATTCAGGCGGTCCGTGGGTTTTCGACCCCAAATCTGAATGAACTTGCTGCCCAAGGAATCAACTTCATGCGGATGTACACCGAGGTCGCTTGTACTCAAAGCCGGTCTGCCGCCATGACGGGGCGTATGCCAACCAGAAACGGCATGTTCAACGTTGGCTTCCCGTATGAATATGGCGGTCTGGCGAAAGACGAAGTTACCATGGGCGAAGTGCTTAGCGAAGCCGGTTACGCAACCGCATTCTTTGGCAAGTGGCATCTGGGCGATATCGAAGAAAGCTACGCCACTAATCAGGGCTTCGACGAAGCGTTGTGGACGCCGTATAACCAGGTGCCAAGCATGTACCTTCCTGGGCCGGAAATCGCGGGAGCAATCACGTCAACGGCCTTTAGCCCCGAGCTTTTTCCTGACGACCCCTACGACATCGATAAAGGATGGCGCCCCAAGGGAACCGTATGGCACCTTGAGGGGACAAAAGGCGGAGATGTCAGAGAGTTCCTCCCCCCGACGGACGTTGCAAACTGGTACGAAGGGATGAATCAGGAAGAAGTGCGTACCATGGCGTTTATCGAGAAAAACGCAGCTGCAAAGAAACCATTCTACGTATCGTTTTGGCCAAGCCTAACAGCATTTACGCCCTACCCGGAAAAGAAAACCGTATCAGGCGGCCTCCTGCAGGAAGGATTTGCACGGTTGGATCCATGGGTCGGTAATCTGACGACTCGTTTGGAAGAATTGGGTATCGCCGAAAATACCTTGGTGATTTTCATGGCGGACAACGGCCCGATGACTCACAACGGCCCTCCCGGCATGGTGGAGACACTATATCGCGGCGGCAAGGGCGACTATCTTGAAGGCGGTGTTAGAGTTGCCGCCATGGCAAGATGGCCTGGAGTGATCGAACCGGGACAGACCATAGGGGATATCATTCACATCACCGATCTGTTCACTACATTCGCCCGTCTTGCCGGTGCGTTGGATAACATTCCGACCGACCGTATCATCGACGGAGTCGATCAGACTTCGCTGTTTCTGAACGGTAACTCCCACAGTCGGCGTGATTATGTGCACATCTATACTGGGGAAATCTACGCGGCATCAGTCAAAGGCCGGTTCAAACGCCATTGGGTGGATGAAAAGCCAGGACTTAGCGGCCCATCTTTCTATGACCTCTACAACGACACGCGGGAAATACAGGGCATGATGCTCCCCATGTTCCCAACCAAGGGAATGTTCAACACCATGAGAGCGCGTCACGAGATCTGGATGGAAAAATATCCTAACGTAGACGAAGCATCGGGGCTGCCCTTAACCGGAATTGCAAACGCACGCCCGGAAACAATTGCAGCGTCCAAGCATCGCTTCACCAACGAACAGGTTCCTTTTGATGTTGAGGCAGTTATGAAACGCTCCAAAGCATTTCACGAATTCGAGACCGATTGGGGTACCGAATAAGGAAAACTCGCCAGTGGACGGGAACCTATCCCGTCCACTGGCTCCAACACTGTAATCCGCAGTCTGCGTTACCTACTATGACGGCTGTCAGCCCGAATTTACTACAAAATCCGGCGGAGTTCAGCAACGATGTTGAGTTTGCCCTGGCCAGTGGATTTTCCAAGTAAAATAAGTGCAAGAAACCCATAGGTGTCGAATTGGGATTTTTCTGGGCATTAATGTGTCCACAAAACTCTTAACATGTGAGCGTCCGCACGGTTATTCACCAGCAAGGTAGTTCCACGGCAACAACTCGTCAATGCGGTTGATTTTGTGATCTGCGATCTGAGCAAGAACCCATGTGAGCCAAGCTTGCGGATCAACATTATTAAGCTTGGCTGTTTCAATCAGAGTATAGGCAATGGCAGCAGCCTTTCCTCGGCCTTCGGAGTCCATGAAAAGATAGTTTTTCTGCCAAGGGCCACTGGCTTAACTGCGCGCTCGCAAGTGTTGTTATCCAATTCCAAAAAACCATTGTTGAGATAAGGACGGGTCTTTGGCATTCGGGTGAGTGCATAACGGATGGCCTTGGCCAAGGGCGACTTGCCGGAGATTTTGGGCAATTGCGCATGCAGCCAAGCTTCCAGATCCGTTTCTTAGCCAATTTACGCACCCCCGCAAGTGTCCACTTATTCGAAGCGGACACTAACTCATGCTATCAACAGCTGTTAGGTGGGGTTCCCCAAACGCTCACTCAGCGGGGACCTCGGCCATGGTTTGAGGCGACCCTGACCAGATAGCTGTCGCTACTGCCCCCAGGTAATTGTAAAAGAAGCGTTTGCCAAACCGTCGAAGCTTCAGATATTCAACAATTGTCACATCGGGAACGGTGCCATTCTTCATGTTGCATTTCGCAGCCCCGTTTATATCCAAATCATGGTATTATATACGAATATCTGATGAGAGATTGTCTCAACTGGACATCAACCAACGCCCGTCTCAGGATAGTTTTCGCGAGTTACGGCCTTCCAGCAATTGCGGCTGATCTTCATCAAGCTGATAATAGTCACCTTTAAAGCCGATAAAAATGTGTTCACTGATTTCCAGATTGGTATCACCATCAATCGAACCCGCCAGAACCGAAAGAGAATTACTGTTGTCTGGTTTCCAAAACAGTGTAGATCCGCACTTGCCGCAGAACCCGCGTGATGCCTCATCTGACGCCCGATACCATTTGATCAGGTTTTGCGCATCATCAATCTGGAACTGATCTTCATTGGCTCTGGTTGCAGCGTAATAATGCCCCGTTTGTTTCCGGCATTGAATACAATGGCAAGTGGTAACATTACTCATGGGACCGGTAACCGTGTAACTGACACCTCCGCAAAGGCACGATCCTTTTCTGATTTCCGACATAGCTACTCCTTTCATTCGCAACAGAATAACCAATAAGCCCATCAGGCTAAGGGCGGTCTGATTTCAACAATTCGGCGACCAGAAAAGCCAGTTCAAGTGCCTGATTTGCATTTAGCCTGGGGTCACAATGGGTATGATAACGATCACCAAGTTCTTCTGCTGAAATCTTCTTGGCTCCACCGGTACACTCGGTTACATCTTTGCCGGTCATTTCAAAATGAACGCCACCTGCATAAGTGCCCTCGGACTTGTGTATCGCAAAGAATTCACTGACTTCACTCAGAACACGTTCAAATGGTCTGGTCTTGTAACCGCCGGCAGAAACAGTATTGCCATGCATTGGATCACAGCTCCAGACAACACTTTTACCTTCACGCTCCACGGCGCGTATCAGTGCAGGTAAATGGTCTTCAACCTTTCCCGCTCCAAATCGGCAGATCAGTGTCAGGCGCCCCGTTTCGTTGTCAGGATTAAGGATATCAATCAGTTTCAGCAGTTCTTCCGAACCCAGCGATGGTCCACATTTCAGGCCAATCGGATTCTTGATACCACGAAAATATTCAACATGAGCATGATCAGGCTGGCGTGTCCTGTCTCCAATCCAGAGAAAATGCCCCGACGTGCCATAGAAATCACCGGAAGTGGAATCTTCACGGGTCAATGCCTCTTCATAACCCAAAAGCAATGCTTCATGGGATGTATAAAAATCAGTTTCGCGCAACCGTTGATAACGTTCGGCCTCAAAACCAATGGCTTTCATGAATTTGAGAGTCTCACTAATACGCCCTGCCAATTCACTATAACGGTGAGATAACGGGCTATCTTTGACGAAGTCCAGCATCCAGCTTTGTACATGTTCAAGATTGGCATAACCACCTTGAGAAAACGCTCGCAAAAGGTTGAGCGTCGCTGCAGATTGACGATATGCCATCACCTGGCGCTGTGCATCGGGTATACGCGCTTCTGCTGTAAAATCAGTAGCATTGACAATATCACCGCGATAACTCGGCAGTTCCACACCGTCTTTGGTCTCGGTATCCGATGAGCGAGGCTTGGCAAATTGTCCGGCAATGCGTCCGACTTTTACTACCGGTTTGGCAGCAGCAAAAGTCAGTACCACGGACATTTGCAAAAACACCCGGAAAAAATCACGGATATTGTCGGGGCCATGTTCGGCGAAAGATTCTGCACAATCACCGCCCTGCAACAAAAATGCGTCACCTGCAGCTACCTGGGCCAACTGGTTTTTCAAGTTTCTTGCCTCACCTGCAAAAACCAAAGGCGGAAAGCTTTGAATTTTGGCTTCTATAGCTTCAAGTTGCGCTGCATCCCTATAAGTAGGTACCTGTAAAACAGGTTTGTCGCGCCAGGAGCGTGGGGACCAGGTTTGGGCCATGATGGTTCTCTATTGTTAAAAAGCTGTTTTGCGTTCAGGCTCTTGGTTCACAAAAAATTTGAGTGAATATCCGGTTATACACACCAAATTTATTTGTGCCAGTATTGATTCTTCAAAAAGCTCTCAAAGATTGCAGTTTCCTGATCACTGATCTCCTGATGGCGTGTATATACGGGTGAAAATCGATCCTCGTTGATCTGAAGTTCAAAACCATCGGTCGAGTCCAGAAGCTTTCCAAGCCCGGTCTTGCCATATTCACGATGAAAACCCTGCATAACAACATCAAGATAACTTCGCAAAATCGAAATGGAAGTGTCGCCATGTTCAACTGCTGGACAAACGTAAACATGGATTGACAAGTCAACTAATTTGTCCGGCAAACTATTTTCAGATATGAAGTCGGATTCTGTCAGTTGTATTTTTTCATAAGCATGCTCACGTTCATCCAGCGCCGACAAGTTTGCCAATTTTTCTATGATCAGCAAACCATCAATGTCGCTGGACGGGTTGCGATGAATATTAAGCAACGCGATTTTTTCCAGTGTTGGGGACTTCATGCTCTCCAGAGGACGAGCCTGCCAGTGCCGTCGCCAACCCTTGAGTGTCGCCGGAACCACATCAACGACATCCGTTGCAAGCGTATTGCGATTTACAAGCGATCCAAAACCAAAATATGCAAAATATTCCTCACCCTTACGATATTTAGCCAATGCGTTTGCCACCTTTGATCCGGTAGCTTGGTTCATACATTGTAACCAGTTCTTCTGAAGCAGTAGGGTGAACCGCCATTGTACGGTCAAAATCGCTTTTTTTTGCCCCGGATTTCAATGCGATTGCAAGCAACTGAGACATTTCACCTGCACCTTCTCCCAAAACATGCACACCAAGCACCGTGTCGGATTCACCACACACAATGATTTTCATCAACATTTTTTCATCGCGTCCGGACAATGCATGTTTCATCGGTCGAAATTTTGCCAGAAATACATCCAGTTTGTCATATTTTTCAACGGCCTCATCTTCTCCCAACCCGATAGTGCCGATCTCCGGTTGAGAAAATACTGCGCTAGCAACCAGATCGTGATCCGGGATGGTTGGATTGTTTTTGAATTCAGTTTCGATGAAACACATTGATTCATGAATAGCGACGGGTGTCAGCGGAACCCTGTCTGATACATCACCAACTGCCCAGATATTCTCAGCGCTGGTTCTTGAATACTCATCAACAATGATATGGCCAGACGGTTTAAGTTCAACGCCCGCCAATTCCAGGCCGAGTTGATCGGTCAATGGTTTGCGACCAACCGCCAACATCGCCTGATCTGCATAAATTTTTTCTCCATTGCTGAGTGCGATCTTGAGATCACCATCACCCTGACGATTTTGCGAAACATGCTCAGGAATTGTTTCCAGAACGATCTGGATGCCCTTTTTGGCCATCTCATCGCGAAGCGTTTCGCGCAAATCAACGTCAAAGCCGCGCAATATCTTGTCACCACGGTAAATCAGGGTGGTTTTTGTGCCCAGTCCGGCAAAAATACAAGCGAATTCTACCGCAACATAACCTCCGCCAAATATGACAATTGAGCGCGGCTGTTGGGTCAGATGAAAAACTTCATCAGAAGTGATACACAAATCTGATCCGGGCAACTCATCCAGACGCCAGGGTGTCCCCCCCACAGCAATAAGTATTCGCTTTGCACTTACTACCTGATTATCATTGATCAAACGAACATGGTTTTTGCCTTCAAGAACAGCTCTGGTGTCAAAAATATCAGCTTCAGCGTTGCTTAAACCCTTGCGATACATCCCTTCCAGCCGGGAAATTTCGGAATCTTTGTTGGCGATCAATGTTGACCAGTTAAAATCACGTTCACCCACATTCCAGCCAAAACCTTTCGCATCCTCAAAAGATTCCTTGAAATGGGAGGCGTAAACCATCAGTTTTTTGGGGACGCACCCGCGAATAACACAAGTGCCACCATATCGGTATTCTTCGGCTATTCCCACTTTGTGGCCCATTGAAGCTACCAGCCGCCCTGCACGAACTCCGCCAGAACCGCCACCAATTACAAACAGGTCATAATCATGTTCAGACATCAAATCGCCAGTATAATAAATGCTAAATAAGCTCTTGCCGATATCTAGTAAAAATCAGCCTTACACCAATCTGCCTGCGGCAAATCTATTCAAGATTCGCATCCGTGAGTTTTTTGCGAACCGTTTGTGCCAGGTCCCGATTGATGCCGGTTCCCCACACTCGTGATGCTTTCTCCACTTCGCGCACGACAAGGGGCAACTCTTTAAGGAATTTCTGTCCGGAATCGGTTGCGAAAAAAACTGAAATAGCCGTTAGCTCTTCTTCGGTGAATATGCGCCCATATATACTTGCAACTTCCTTTTGAAGATCACCACGGCGTGGTGCCAGTTCAAGCGCGGTTTCGTTTACTATCTGGGAGATTTGGCTCTCAATATCAGGGCGATTGGAAATCAACCTCCCAGCCAACTGCAGGGCTGCTGTTGGGAGAATATCATTAAGTTTGACAGTTGCTTTGGTCACAGAAATTGCTTTCTTGGCCGCATCCATATGAGACTGGGATAACTCCTGGGCGTCAACCGGTTGGCCAATGATTGTCATCATTGAAAGTGAAGCTGCAACAAGCAGTGCGATTTTCTTTTTCTTTGAGCGAAGATGCGCAACAAACTTAACCATACTCTGACCACTCCAATTTGACTGTACTTGCATTTATTTTTCTCTTTCCAATATTTTTACACCATTTTTTCCAGCAACAAAAACCTTGACCGCCATATTGATAAACAAGCCGTGCTGAACAACGCCGGGAATTGACAGTAATGCCATATCCAGTGCATGTGCATTGTGAATAAGGCCAAAAGATGCGTCGAGTATACAATGGCCACCATCGCTAATAAATACCTTATCCTCCACCATTCTGATATTTATCGTGTCTTGCAGATCAAAATTTCTGGCATTTTTTTTGATCGCCAGCCTGGTGGCAGCCAGTCCGAACGAATTAACCTCAATTGGCAGGGCAAAAGCACCGAGTTTATCAACCAGTTTGCTTTCATCGGCAATTACATACATGGTTTTGGATGCTGCTGCCACGATTTTTTCACGTAGCAATGCCCCACCTCCCCCTTTGATTAATGAGAATTCAGGATCAATTTCATCGGCACCATCGATGGTCAAGTCCAGTTCAGGGGTTTCTTCCAGTGTCGTCAGCGGAATTCCCAACTCTTCGCATAAATTTGCGGTACGTTCTGAAGTGGGAACGCCGACAATCTGCAATCCCTGGTCAACTTTTTCCGCGAGTGCATGTACAAATGCCTCTGCGGTGGATCCGGTTCCGATACCAAGCCGCATACCGGATTTGACATGCTGACAAACCGCACGGCCAACTTCAGCTTTTAATTTATCGCTCATAGGAATTAATCCACTGGACAGGTATATTTGAATAACCGCCTAGCATGCACCGGATACTAATTCCAGTGGACAAATCATATGATCTGGTTATTGCTGAATTTGGACAAAATACCTGCTTCTACTGGTGGTGAAAATAACAGCTGTGCCAGTGACAATCTACCGGAACGATTTTGATGAGCATTCAACCAACTTTGATTCTCGACCTGGACGGCACGCTCGCGGATACAATTCACGATCTGGTCCCTTCTTTGAACAGAACCACCGCCACACAAAATCTTCAACCTGTAACCATTGAACAAGTTGGGCATGTCTCCGGCATGGGTATCAAGGCGATGCTGGAATTGGCCTTCACCCACAACAATCAGCCATTGGAAAAGGATCTTTTGGAAGAACTGTTTGTGACATTCATGGAAGATTACTCAAGGAACATATCAGTGGATACGGTGATTTATCCCGGAGCTGTATCCGCTTTGCAGAAATTGTCCTCCAACGGATGGTTATTAGGGATATGCACAAATAAATCAGCTGATCTGGCTGAAAAACTACTTCGTGAAATGGGAGTTCATCACCTGTTTTCCTCAGTTACCGGCGGTGACAGTTTTAATTTTCGAAAACCGGACCCCAGGCACCTGGTCAACACTGTTGAAATGGCTGGTGGCTCTACCTCCAGGGCAGTTATGGTGGGCGATACACAAAACGATATTCTCACTGCCCGCAATGCTGATATTCCGGTAATCGCCGTAGATTTTGGCTACTCGGAAAAACCTGTAGCCAATTTCAATCCTGATTTTGTAATATCTGAATTCGCCGAATTGTTTGACACCGCCACCAGGATATTCGACAAAAACAATTCTTAGTGTCCAGCCACTGGAACAGTAATTTTGCCTAGCCAACATTGGCCAGACCCGGGAAAAGTTCCAGCATCCACCACGCCATGGTTTGCATTCCACCGGTGATAAATAATAGTCCGGTAACAACCAGCAAAACACCCATTGCCTTTTCAACGGTACCAAGATTTTTTCTGAATTTTGCCAGCCATGACAGGAACGGTTTTACAAATAATGCTGCTAGTATGAAAGGGATTCCCAATCCTGCGGAATAAACCGCCAGCAATATGGCCCCTTCTCCAACCGTGTCCAGAGTAGCAGCGATACCCAAAATTACGCCCAGTACCGGCCCGATGCACGGTGTCCAGCCAAAAGCGAATGCCAGTCCCATCACATAAGACCCTAAATATCCGGTTGTGCTGGATTGAAATCTGGCTTCACGATACAAGAACCCGATCTTGAAAAGACCAATGAAGTGCAATCCCATTACAATGATGAACACACCGGCTACTACGCTCAAAATATCCATATGCGTGCGTAGATATTGAGAGATCGATGAGGCCCCGGCGCCGAGCGCAATGAACACTGTGGAAAAACCCAATACAAACAATATTGAATTGGTGAGTATTTTTGCCCGCAACCGACTGTCTTCAGAAATGTTTTCACTCAGCTGTGATATCGACGAACCGGCCATATAACACATATAGGGCGGCACCAAAGGCAGAACACATGGCGAAATAAATGAAATGATGCCGGCTATCAGAGCGGAAAAATACGCAGCTTCTTGCAATAATCTGTCCTTAATCGGTGGTGTTTCTTCAATTTTTACCAATGTCAAATCTGCATTGGGATGTCTTGTTGAATTGCTCTATCAATAATGGGAAATGCCATCAAATAAAATCCTTCAACCGTTCCTGCGAATTCAAGGTAGAAAATACCAAAATACGGTATATGCGTTTTACAAAAAAAGCGGTCAAGCCGCAATTGCCTGTACATTGCTTAATTTAACAGCACATCTTTGGAAAGTAACCTTTTCGCGACCCGACCGCCAACCGTCTGCATAGGAAAATCAGCAAATGCAGATTTCCAGACCAATTTCTATTGCATGAAACCCGGCATATCATTTTTTGCAATTTATCTCATCTACACACTTGACCATACCTGTCTGCAAGCCTATGTATCGCCAACTTCGAACCACCAAATCGAAGCCTGGTGAACTGAAAAGCAGATTACCGGTTTACCAGAATTGAAAACCAGGTTTGCAATTATTTTACTTTTACCCTCTATCATCGGCAAATTCGCTGATTATCCAGAGGCGAGTGAGCCCTTAGCTCAGTTGGTAGAGCGCTTGACTTTTAATCAGGATGTCGAGAGTTCGAATCTCTCAGGGCTCACCATTTTTTTCAATGATCTTGTTGATATTACATACACAATTACCCGAGGCGGGAAAAGTATCGGCGCGACCGGGTTTACAGCTACGCGTTGGGGAATGAAACGCGAAAAACAGATCTTCGACACCTGATTGAAAATACCCTTCAAAAACCAAATTACAAAATTGAATTTCCAATGCCACATTGGGAATACGCTATGGCTGGTTAGCAAGTACATAGATCAAAATGCGCCCCGGGTGCATTTTCCAATTGTACATTTATTTCACTCGTCGCAAAATCGTAACGAAAGGCAGCCAAGCGGATTTTTTACCGTTTTCGATTTTGATTGTTGTCAAAGCTGCGCCCCACCTATCACCGGTAATATGTGCCAATGCCGGAGTTAAAATGTTAAACAATAACGGCGGTTTGCGCTATTGGTAATATCCCTAGTCAAAACCCTTGCCAGATAGCCCCACAAAATAGTTATGGGGCTACCAATTGCGTTATTCTGACTATGAATTTGCGGAACGTGCGGATAACCAGCAATTTGTGTCAATTTGCTGGCCTCCACCTGACTTCAAATTGGATTATTCAGTTTCCAATTTGAGACAGAAGGTCCGGATTTGTCACGAGATTACGCACACCATGTGCGTGATCTTCTTTGAAGACATTTCCTTGCAACCATTCATCAACAGAGGAAATGCTCACTTTGGCAACCTTGGGACGCACACTCCATGTTACCTGAAACGGCGATCCCTTTTCGTTGTAGCCGGGGCCGGTTGTTGATCCGGCGTAAACAATAGGTGTGCCAGTATCGGTTGGGATGTTGGTTGCCTGATGTAATCCATTTACCACCTCATGATGTGCTAGAATTGTGAAATCGCGAGCGCTATCGTCATTCACCAACACATAAACCTGTGTCTCTACGCGCAGTTGCGGGTTCTTGATGGCCTCACTCAAGCAAGAACCCAAGGTCGCACCCGGCGTGACTTTGGCGGTTGTGTGCACGTAGTGAACTTCAATGGTATCGCCTGGTTGCAGATTGCCGTGCTTGCTTGCACCAACTTTCTTGCTGTAGTGGGTCACTTCCGCTTCGCTCAGTTTACCGTTGTATTTGAAGCCGGTTCCGTATCCGTGACCATCGCCGTTACCAGCATATGTCGTGAACTCACCGCCTTTGTGCTCCGCATTCTCATGAAAGTGGATGTTGCATAAATTCATTGCTGTGTGATTGGGAGCAGCTTCGAATGCGCGTGAATTTACGCCTTTCGCTGCATCTATATCACGGGGCGATTGTGGACCAAAACCGGCACCCTTTGTATTCTTGGCAAGCATTTCGCGCTGGCCGGAAATAACTTCATCGGTGGCGGCTTTGTGTTCGCCAGATGCCGCCCCAGCAGCGTTTGTCGCAAGAGCTAGCAAAAAAGCACATATTGTAAGTGCTGAATATGGATTTTTCATGTGATTATCTCCCTTTGTGGTGCACGAAGACTGCGGCTGAAACTGCCTTTTGAATGACCTGCGAATTCAACCTATCAATCCGCAATACGTATTTAATCCGCCAAGACTACATCAATCGATGGTGCTCGGCCAGCACATTCTAACTCTCATCCAGAGATCGAGGGGCCACAATTACCGATGATGCCATCGTCTGGCATTTTAAATTGCGACACATGTCGGAGGTTTCAAAAGCGCTCTAAGCCGACGGGCAATAAACTTCAATCGCTCATCCATAGGTTTACACTCTTTCCAAGGCACTTCACATGCCCATGCAAAGTACTAATTGTGTAAACTATGTGATCAGAATAAAATGTAAGCTATCTCTCGATAAGTACACAATGACTTACATATTATTTCTGACTAACCATTTTCAAGAATATTGGTTCCGGGTAACGATTTAGTGTCAAAATTTACCTCTTCTCCACATTATGTCCGCAAACAAAATATTTCTTGACTACTCAATATGTAGCATCCAATCCCAGCCATAATTGCAAACCTGCTGGAGGAGGCAGCCAGATTAATGGTGTTTTACAATATGAGTGGCCACTGAAATGGAATGAGACCGGTGTCATTACCGTTCCCGCCGGAAGCGACGATTCCCGATCTCACTGGCCGGTTCATGTGTTCAATATGCGCCTGCATGCCACGGTTCCAGAAACCCACCAATACATGTGGGAACAAAATAGGGGCAAGTGAAAAAATCCAGCAAGGTGCAGTCCGGCATGGTTACAATTATTGCAGAAGGCTGTGAAATTCACAATACTTCGGTTCAAACCGTCGGTTTGTCACCTTGGTTTATTGTTTGAGCTATCAAAAGCCCACTGCGACTGGATGACATGATGAACCTCCAGAGGGGATAAAGGGATTTTGAAGACTAACCAGTTTTACCGCGTTGAAAACAGATAAGCTTTTTATCAATCAGCTATGAGCCAGAACTTCAGCAAGGGAGAATAACAAGATCAGGTCACCTCACGTGGAAGTCGGGAATTCACGCCGTTTATCTGGTTCAAATACGCGATCATTCCAGGTCCATAATACATCAACTTGATAGATAGAAGTATCCTGGAGTTGACAAGTAGATTCGGCCCTGATTTCACCACGACCGGGATTGGTCGCGGCGTGGTGAAATTATCCTGATCCCGAGTTTTCCCGTCAGTTACCAAAGGTAATTAGTTATCCAGTCCGGTAGATTTGCCTGTTTGCTCTTTACCGCCTCAGATTGAGCCGTATTTTCGAACCGGAAATACCTTGCCCAGGTCAAGATCGAATATTCCAACAATGGAATCGCGAGACACATATTGTGAGGTACCCTGGCACTGGTCCACGAACATGAACACCACGCCTTTGGTGCCTTTTTCAAATATCAGAAACAGATTTTGTATCCTTCCGGTTCCAATAATTCTGGTCCATGTTCGAACCTGATTTTCCTCAATTTTCTTGATGGTGCTGTCCAGTGAGCGTCCGCCATTATTGCAAACCCATTTAGTCTCTGCCCTCACCGGTACACTGTACAAACCTGTCGCTGCTATAAAAAAGAACACGGTTACTACTGATCTTATGGTCATAGTCCTAATCCCCTTTGCTTTGTAGAGCCGGTTTACTGGTGAAAAGCAGGTGGAATTCAAACACTCGCAGCCTGTTACCCAATCACCATTACAGTTACACTCCGGGGCGGCTCAGGAACTTTCCATTGGCGATTCAGAAACCTTTAAAAAGCATGAGTACCGCCCATAATGACCACGATACCAGCTATATAGGATAGTATTTCAGTGATAATAGTTGTCATTTGTACGGCTCTGTAGATTGAACAGCGCTGATGATAACCAACAACCGTTAAAGCCACGTTAACCATAACAAACGGAGAAAAGTGCTGAGTGTCCAACCCGAAACTCTGACAGGCACTGTGTCTGAATTATTCCAAAGACTGTCGGTGAGGACATGCCATATTGAGGGTAGACAAAATGATTACGGGATCATCAGATAAAGTCGCGCGAAGCTCTATGGCGATGGCACTTCAGTTCAAAAACCTGACCGGATGGGTGAGCTTTTTTTCTGTTCGCGCTATTCTACAATCTGCTTGCCGCTGATGTCCCTGCCCTGCTGGTGCGGATTCACATCCGGCTGGCCCAGATACAGGCACTCGGGATTTTCATCGGAACTGGATTGTTTTGCGCCGGTCAGCCCCAGTTTGAACCACTGGCGGCGATATCTACCATCGGTTCCGCAATTGCTTTTGTTGTTTTCGCGGTTGTCGCCTATCGCGGTTTTGTAAAGCAAAACCAAGGTAACCGAATTTCTCTTGATTACCGGATTTCCTGGCGGTCGCTAATCTGATTGGCACAAAAAAACGAAAGACGCTGACTTTCGTCAGCGCCTTCCTGATTCAAGCGTCATTGACAATATCGGCGGTCCAGTCTACCCGAAAGTTTCTTGTAACACCCAGATTGGGCATGCGCTCAAACTAACCTCAGTTTTCTTTCGAATTCCTCAGTTCAGTCACCTACTGACCCTAAGGTCCAGCAAATTCCCGCCGTAGCATCAGATTACCCGCTGTTCTACGATCTATCGGTGCAAATTCATCGAATGCATTCGAGTCATCTACTTCCCCGGTGGCACACAATTGACAAAACGGGATCTTCCGAAGAAATTCCCAGCATTTCACTTGAGCCGAGTACGTTTTTTTGAACCTTTTTCCTCACTGCCATGTATGGTTTCCGGCTCACAACGTCAGAGAATACTGCACCTAAGTATCTGTTGTGTCAAACTGGCCTGTGGACGAGTGTGGATAGTTTTGGAAACTGCTTTCAAAATCAAAAAGTTGGACCCTTTTGTGCAAATTGGTCAAAAATCCAGTTGAAGACTATTTTCTGATGCTATATCCGCGACCTGCCCTTCAAGAGCATGTAACACCAACACGTGTGTGCCCTTATTGACGAAAGAAACAGATATTCATTGCGCCTTTATGCACCACCAGCCACAACGTCAAATTTTCCACCCGGATATTTCGTAATGTTACAGGCTGATGTCATAGTTGTTTGTAAGTCAAACAATGCATCTGTTGCGACAGTTGCTGAGAAGTTTTTGTTTACTCGGAGATAACGCGGGATTATGTACTGTCTTAATCGAGAGGACTTGCAAATAATGCCGATTAGTCAGAATACCACTGAATCCACTCCTGATGAAATGATTACACTGGACAGTATCGATAACTCTACTCACTTCCACGAAAAGCTTGCCAAACCGGTTTACATTGATGGCGCGTGGATTCTGCCTTTTGTTCAGGGCGGCAAGGGAGTTGGCGCCACGAATGGTATAAACGCAGGAGCTTGGGCAGCAGAAAATGCTGCAGGTACGATCGCCGCTATTGGTGCCGCAATCGGTTATGATGAAAATGGACGCGAGCTTTCATATACATATGCCGGACGCTCACGGCACAAACGGCATGAAGAAATGATAGCCTTATCGATTCAAGGCTGCATTTTGCAGTGTCATACCGCTTACAAAATCGCCGCTGGCAAGGGACGTATCCGCATCAACTTCCTGAAGATGGCTGGAGGTGCCATGCGTATCATGCGCGGTATGCTGGTCGGGACGCGCCTGCCCGGTGGCAGCAACATGATTGATGCCGTCACTATGGGAGCTGGTTTGCCAACCGAGGAAGATGCGCAGATTTGTGCTGATGAAGGTGTGTTTCTGGATCCTATCATTTCCAGTACAATGGCAATGAAAGTGCTATTGAAGCGGACCTTCAGAAAGTGGTCAGGCAGATATGACGAAGTGATCGGCGCTGTTGTCTATGAAGATCCCTGGTTGGCTGGTGGTCACAACGGCATCACCAGCCGGGAAAACCCAAATGAACCCAAAGACCCCTACGAACGTGTTAAAGCACTGCGGGTAATCATGAATGATAACGGTATGGAGAATGTGGCTATAATCATGGCAGGCGGCGTATGGTACCTACGGGATTGGCAAAGCTGGCTGGATAATGCGGAAATCGGCCCGATTGCCTTCCAGATCGGTACCCGTGATCTGCTGACGCGTGAAAGCCCGGTGGTGGATGAATGGAAACATCTGTTGTTGTCCATGAAGAAAGGCGACGTTGCTCTCAACAAGTTCAGCCCCACCGGTTTTTACTCATCAGCCCACTATAACGGCATGATCCGTGAGCTATTTGAGCGCTCGGCAAGACAAGTGGATTTTGTCAGCGAACCCGACGACAATATGAGTGAACGGGTTGATGGACCCGGCGTACCCGCCAGAGGCTATTGGGTGAACATGCAAGACCGGAAAAAGATCGATGGCTGGATTGGTGAAGGATTCAATACACCGTTGCGGACACCAGATGACACGCTGGTATTTGTCAACCCGGACAAGGCACGGGAAATAAAATCCCACAAGACCGAGTGCGTTGGCTGTCTGGTCACCTGCAATTTGAGCGCCTGGAGCCAGAACCCGGAGGTGAAATATACCACCGGTCGGCTACCTGACCCACGGCTTCACTGTATTCGCAAAGGTTTGCTGGGTGCCATTAAGGGAAATGATCTGGACAATCAACTTATCTTCGCCGGCCATAATGCCTACATTGCGGGGGAAGACCCGTTCTATCGTGCTGAAAACGGCAATGTATTCATTCCCACAGTAAAGCAGTTCATCGCCAGGCTGATGACTGGCGACTGAGGGTCGTGAAAAGTTGCTCCAGTCACCTGGAACTGAAGTACATGGCGGCACTTTGGCAGGCTGTTTGTCCGATTCAACCTGTTCGGCTACCCTACACCGAGTCCGGCTTCAGGATTCATATAGAAAACCATCTAATAACGAGTAGATAATGACGGCCAGCATGAAAACCGAAACAATTCAGCCCCAACAAAGCGGACCTTTCAACCTGAACAATGATGAGATTTACAAACGCTGGCGCGATTGGAAACTTGAGGTTCACCCTAAAACAAAAGATGATCTGGTGGTAGAGATCGCAGATCCGTTCAATATCACCGATGCTGAATATGCCGCACTGCTCGACCGGATACGCCGGGCCAACATGGCGCTCTATGTCATACGGACGGTTGATGCCGAAAAGGGCAAGGAACAGATCCGCGCTGTCGCACGGCGGATCGGGATTGAACGGCTGGATGCGAACATGCTGGCAGATGATGACGGAATCACGCCACTGACCGTCATCAAGGCAGGTCGCAGGTCACGTTACATCCCTTATACCAACCAGCCAATCGATTGGCACACCGACGGCTATTACAACACCCGCGACCGGCAGAATCGCAGCCTGATTCTTTATTGTATCCAGGATTCAGAAACCGATGGTGAGAATGCTGTCATTGACCACGAGATTGCCTATTTATTGATGCGTGACGAGAACCCGGATTACATTCGGGCCTTCATCCATCCCGGTTGCATGACTATCCCGGCCAATATCGAGCATGGACGGGAAATTCGTGAGGCTCGCACCGGGCCGGTGTTCTCCGTTAATGCGGGGGACGGGACACTTCATATGCGTTACACGGCGCGCAAGCACAACATTGTTTGGCGTGATGATCCGGCAACCCTGGAGGCCGTAGCTTTCCTGGAAAAACTGACCCGCAGCAATTCATCCTACATCTTCCGTCACCGCCAGGCACCGGGACACGGCCTGATCAGCACAAACGTGTTGCATAACCGAACTGGATTTGAGGACAGCACTGCAAAAAAACGCCTCATCTATCGCGCCCGCTACTATGATCGCATTAAGAACTGCACTTTATCCGATATGTGGCCTGGCTGAACCCTCCCTTCTGTACCGTATGTAATTAAATGGCGGGTGTCGATAATCATGGGATTACCTGATATTATCCGATTATGGGAAAAAATAGAAAATATCGATCGATATCAAACCGCTTTAAATGACCTTCAAAATGCTTTCAAATCATCTTTGAAATGTATTTTCACCAACTTCAAAAATCGATCAGTTGCAGATTTTGATGGTGCCTTAGGGTCAGGACTCGATTTCACATAAATCTACCAATTCCAGCAAAATGTGTTTTGAATAGTTCGCAAGTATAAATTTGCCATTGACGCATTTCTAACCGTTGGTGATCGCGACATGGTTCGAAGTCTGATCAACAAATTCGCCGCTTATTAACAGATTTTGATGTGGCCATTAAGCTCTGGTATTCAGCGATGGAAATGGAAACTTAAAAAAACAAGCCTTCGCCATATTCTTGGGGCGGCCCAAATCAGCCCCCAGAATCTTATTGTGGCTGCGTTGCGAACCTTGCCCGATATACACTCCCGGCCAGATCACTGTTTCGCTCAACATTCTGCCGGACCGCCCCACGGTGTTGATTGCCAATGGGCTGTAGTGATCAGATCACACCACAGGACCTTTAAAGATCGCCCATTTCCCAACCGTTTCTCAGGAAATTTACTGGATAAATCGGCGCACGTTGCTGGCTGCAAATTTTTGGCTCCATCAAATGGCTCCATCTAAACCTGACAGGCCAAATGCCGCACACCCGGTTCCGCGACAACAACCGCCACGGGCAGCCAATGCTGGATTACATTTTATTATCGATGTCCCGAGAGGTTGTCCATGGATCCCGCTTCGTGAAGCGGGCGCAGCGGAGCATTGTGCGCAGAAATATCTGATCATGTCGCTTGCTACACAGGTTATGACTGTATCCTTGGGGAAACCAGAATGAAGTTCCAGCGGGTAGTAAATCCCACGCGGATTACCCTGCTGTTCACCCTTGGTTAACCATAAAATCCTATCCTATGACCGACTGCAGAGAGTAAATTATGAAAACAAAGAAATAATTTTTTCTCAACAATTGATCTCTATGTGGCAAGAATAATTTAAGAGAAGAAAGATAAATTGTTTTCTCAACAAAGTATCGAGAAAAATGAAACCACTCGTGAATAAGGTTCCCCCTGTACTATTTCCATCGGCTGTGGGTGTTGTTTTGGTTGATCAGACCGGAACCCTGCCTCTTGTAATATACTTTTGCCGATTTGCCTCCATATTCCGGAGACATGTCTTCGAGTACAACCGCGATATTGAATTATACCTTAAACAGTTTGGTTCGGGATTCAAATTATTCCTTTCGATTCGCTCGCCATCGACCAGCAAAAACAAAATACTACCGGAAAATGTCCTATCATGAATTTCTTTAAGAAACCCGGCAGAGCCCCCAAATCCTCCCCTTTTTCCGAACAGGAAATCTGGAGGAACAAGAATCCTTTGTCCTATTTCGAACTGGAGCAGCGAACCGTATTCGACGGCGCCGCA
>JAAEMP010000207.1 GCA_024225445.1 Hyphomicrobiales bacterium
GCTTCGGCACTGATGACCCGTGCAGTGCGCGATGGGGATAACTGGATTATCAACGGCGCAAAGCAGTTTATAACCAATGGGTCTTACGCCGATATCAATCTGGTTTTTGCCGTTACTGATCCACAGGCATCACCCGGGCGGGGAATATCCGCATTTCTTGTGCCTTCCGATGCCAAAGGGTTTATTCGTGTCCGCAAGGAGAAAAAAATGGGTCAAAAGGCTTCGGACGCCACGCAGCTGGCGTTTGAAGATGTGGCGGTGTCGGCGGATATGCTGGTGGGAAAAGAAAATCACGGCTACGCCTATGCCCTGGCCAATCTCGAAGCGGGTCGCATCGGTGTTGCATCGCAATCGATTGGGATGGCCCGTGCCGCTTATGAAGCCGCCCTGGCTTATGCCCGGCAGCGGCAGGCATTTGGCAAACCTATATTTTCCCATCAGGCGGTGGCTTTCCGTCTGGCAGACATGGCAACGCAACTGGAGGCCGCCCGGCAACTGACACACCATGCAGCGAATATCAGGGATAGTGGCCAGCGCTGCCTCAAGGAAGCCTGCATGGCGAAGATGTTTGCCACCGAAGCTGCCGAGAGAATTTGTCACGCCGCCATCCAGACTCTCGGCGGAGCCGGTTACACCCGGGAGTTTCCAGTTGAACGCCTATATCGCGACGTGCGTGTTACCGAAATCTATGAAGGCACAAACGATATTCAGCGCATGCTGATCGCTCGGGAAATCGTGCGATAGCAAGCGATCTATTCTCTGGAATAAATCGTCGGAAACCAGTCTTCGCGTAATTTTTGCCCGGGCACCATACCATGTCCGGGATAGGGCGGAGAGGTAGGGCCGGCGCGATCCACATATCTGGCATCATCACCGACCAGGCGAACCGCAAAAGCCCGTCGGCGCTGGTGCAGGGTTTGGCCGCGCGTGCCATGCAATACCTTGAAATTGAATGCCACCGCGTCTCCCGGTTCCATCTCCCACTCCAAAACCGACATGCCTTCGGCATCCGGATCAGGGATCGGCATGTAAATGTCTTCGCCGGCATAAAAATCTTCTTGTGAAAGCCAACGTTGTGGCAGTACGGGTTTTTGCCAAAGATGAGAACCTGGAACCATGCGCAATGTGGCATCCCTCACCTGGTCCAGTGGTGTCCAGAAGGTAATGGTCTGTTGCCCATCGACAAAATAGTATGGACCGTCCTGATGCCAGGGTGTTGCGGCAGCCGTACCCGGTTCTTTCACCAGAACATGGTCATGGAAAAGCTGGACCGTATTAGATTGCATCAGGTCTGCGGCGACTTCGGCAGCAGGAGAATGGCGTATTGTGTCTTCAAATTCCTCAATACGGTTCCAGTTGCAATAGTCGTCAAAAAAGGCACCTTTTGCACCTTTCTCAAGATTTGCCTGTTTACCAAATTCGCTGGGCTCTGCCATATTGGTTTCAATCCCCTTGCGCAGAGGCGTAACGTAATCCTTGAAAAGACCCTTGATTAACACAACGCCATCCTTTTGATAGCTGTCGATGTGATCCTGGGTAATCAGCGGGTGGGTCATTGCATTTCCTTTAGTTGTATCGCTGCATCAGTAACAAATTGGAAAACTGGCTTCAAATGATATTTGGAGCAGTGTGGTCAATAACCCTGTTGGACGCGACACCGGCCCATCGCCAAGTGATGTTGACGCGGTCCACAGGTGGATTATGGTGACCAAGGGCGCCTTTGCGAGTATGAGCCGCATCGGTATGCATTGATTTGATCTCCCCGGCATCATGTCCGATGTTTTTCAATGCGCCTATGCCAAGCAGTGTTTCCTTATTCCTCGCCGCATAGAAACTGACTTCCGGCACGCTCAGACCTGAAAGATCGAGAGCATATACACTGCCAGGCGGAGAACTTTCATGCATGCCAGCCAGATGGGTTCGCAGCAGTGCCAGAACCTGTTCATTCTCATTGATTGCCTTCAATGATGTTCATTCTGGATAACATAACCTGCGATAATTGTTTTTGCAGCCAATAGTATCGGATTTGGCTCCTTTGCTTTTTTCATGAATTTCTGTAATTTGCAGCTTTTGCACCTTATCTTATGTGAGATTAATAATGGCTACCAAGAAACCCGAATTTTCAACACTCGCCGTCCATGCCGGTAGCTCACCGGATCCCGCCACCGGTGCCCGCGCAACCCCTATTTATCAAACCACGTCATACGTTTTTGATGACGTTGATCAGGCCGCCGCGCTTTTTGGCTTACAGGCCTTTGGCAATATTTATACCCGCATTACCAATCCAACCACCGCTGTACTGGAAGAACGCGTGGCAACACTTGAAGGTGGAACCGCCGCAGTGGCGGTGGCCTCAGGTCATGCGGCGCAATTGGGTGTTTTCCATACCCTGCTGACCCCTGGTGATGAATTTATCGCCTCGACCAAGCTTTATGGCGGGTCAATCAATCAATTCAACCATTCCTTCAAGAGTTTTGGCTGGAATGTGGTTTGGGCTGACCCTGATGATCCGGGTTCCTTTGAAAATTCCATTACCTCCAGGACAAAAGCGATTTTTATTGAAAGCATCGCCAATCCGGGTGGTCTGGTAACCGACATTGAGGCGGTCTCGGCAATTGCGAAACGTGCAGGCATTCCGCTGATTGTTGATAATACACTTGCTACCCCTTATCTGTGCCGGCCATTTGAGCATGGTGCCGATATCATCGTACATTCCCTGACAAAATTTCTGGGTGGGCATGGTAATTCCATGGGTGGCATCATTGTCGATGGCGGTACATTTGACTGGAGCAAAAGCGGCAGATATCCATTTTTAAGTGAGCCTCGTCCTGAATATCAGGGATTGGTTATTCATGAGACATTCGGTAATTTTGGGTTTGCAATCGCCTGCCGTGTTCTGGGATTGCGTGATCTGGGTGCTGCTATTTCACCGTTTAATTCATTTTCAATATTGACCGCTATCGAAACGCTGCCTCTGCGGATGAAAAAACACTGTGAAAATGCACTGGAAGTCGCAACATGGCTGTCTAATCACGATAAGATTGAGTGGGTGGTGTATGCCGGTTTGGAAAGTGACAAAAATCATTCATTGCTGCAGAAATATCTGCCCAATGGTGCCGGAGCGGTTTTTACCATTGGACTGAAAGGCGGCTATGATGCCGGTGTTGAACTGGTGTCTAAGGTCAATCTGTTTTCCCACCTGGCCAATATTGGCGATACAAGAAGTCTGATCATCCATCCCGCATCGACAACCCACCGTCAACTTAGCGATGAACAAAAAACTCTGGCTGGAGCGGGACCGCAGGTGGTTCGTCTTTCAATCGGCATTGAAGATGTAAGCGATATTATTGCAGACCTTGATCAGGCGCTTTGACGCACCAAAGGCCGGTTTTCACGCTCGCTGGACATTGCTGGGCTTTCTTTTAGTGTCCAACCCGAAACTCTGAGCATTTTGGGTTACTTGCGTTTACGAGTGCTTTTCTTGAACATCTTGCCCAGTATCCCTTTGGTGCCGGATGTTAGTTTCTTTGTAGCGTCGCCAATATTTTTTGTGGTTTTCTTGAGAACCGGTCCTGGTTTACCGTTCTTCAATCCGGGTGCGAGCGCAAACAAACCAATGGCTTCACTCGGTAATTTCAGTACTTTCCCCAACGACTTTTGATTGTTGATGAATGGAAATGCCGAGGCGAAGGTGGTCCCGTTAAGCAAATCGCCAGTCCATTTCGCCGGGTTGGTGAGAATCCCGCCAATGGCTACCTTGATCAGATGCCCGACAGTTGATGTGGTCCTGCATTGGCGCAGCCGGTTGCATACCGTCACTTCTCCCTCGAGCAAGGCCAGCACGGTCTCGCCTTCTCCCGTTACATGCAAATCAAACGCAGTGCCGCGAATTCCGATGGTTGAAGTAGGTGTTTTAATAACCACGCGGTCTTTCTTCACCAGGCCGCTGACAAACCGGAAACTGCCAATTGCCGCGGTCAGCACAATTTCGCCGGTTTCTGGTTCCTCAGGATCATAAACAAAACTGTCCAGCACGATGCGGGATTTTTCACCAATGGCAAAACGTGTGGTATCCGTGAATTCAAATTCAGCCGCCGCAGCTGCCCCGGTTTCAATTGTCTGGTTGTGATAAACCTTGTTTCCCTGGGAGAGAAGGCCGGTATTGGGGCCATCAGTTGCAGAAACTTTATTGGTAATTGAAAGCGCGTCCCCAATCCGGATTTCCGGATTCACTTTTTCAGCTTGCTGCGCGAACCCGCTACACACGTGCGAAATAATCAGCAGGATTGCAAAACCCGTAATCGGGACTATCTGGCGATTTACTAGATATGGCATGTTCAACTCACTTATCCCACCCAGTTAAAAAAGTAGCCTTATCCACCCTTTGAGGAAGAGGCCACTTGATGTCGAAGCCGGATCGCCTTTATCTGGCGGGTCGAAGCGACAGTTTGGCAAGACCTATGGCCACGTTCAGGCCTGTTTTGCCTTCGACACTCAAAGGCTGAAGTCCAAACTTCTTGTCCGATCCACCAACCAGAGCATTGGCACCAAGGCCAAGGCCGACAGCAGCTCCAGCCGAAACGCCTACATAATCCCCTTGCAGCGCGTAGGAGCCAACTTCGTTTCCAAGCGGCGTAAACACAACCCAGGACATAAAGGATTCTCCGGAAACTCCAATATCAACACCTAGTTTGCTGAGTGAACCGGTATAAACCTCTAACGTTCCCTCTTTATGGATGAAACTGCAAACAGCGTCTTTTTTGAACCCAACAACAGGCCGAAACCACCTTCAATTGTACATTCAAGAACACCAAGCTCAGTCCGCTGGACATCTTCAGCCAGCGCGGGAGTGATGGCAGAAACTGTGAACATTGCGGCGACTGCATACTTCATAAGATTCTTCATGTTAATCTTGGTAGTTTGGTTGCATTTATCAGGCGAGTTGCAGATCTAGTCCAAGAACACCCAACATGATGTTCTCCAGGCCAACTGCTGTATTAGCTTAGATGATAGTTCGGCTGAACGCCTCATGAATGTTGTGTTCATATCCAGTTCAGATGTGTGCGTCCGGGGAATCGCACATGAGTATTATCACGCTAACGAAAATGACCATTGATTGTCTCAACCGACATCCCCCGATGGGATTATTTGATGCGGTGACATTGGCATATTGGCCTCCTTTGTCAAGTTTGCGTTTCTCAGGTACCCGCTCTGGCTGGCTGTTCCGACTTTTTGGCGACATTCGGGGTGATTATTGGTGATTTTGCCGAACTTTAAACGCAATCCGGCATCTGCGCACGATACGCCCGAGATCAAATCGGTGCGGAATTATGTTGGCCGTCATTGCGTTTGTGCCCTTGTCTTGAGATCACTGGTGTTTGCCAGTATCCGGGACCACAGTTCACGCGGAACAGCAACCTCTGCCAGTTGCAAGATGATGGAACGGGCATGGCGGATAGTCTTTGCACCGATCTTGATCAGTCGATCCCGCAGGCTGGTTAGTAACCAGTCTGCTATTGAATCTGGCAATTCGAGGGTTCGGACAAAGTTGGCCAGATTATAAGCCAGAGCATGAAGCTGAAGCC
>JAAEMP010000208.1 GCA_024225445.1 Hyphomicrobiales bacterium
ACCTATACCCTGGGTGATGCCAGAGTGGACAAGCGGAGAGGTGTGGAAGAGAGTAACACTGGTGGGACGGCGACTCCTTAAAGAAAATTGACTTCAGCCCAGACTGCTGCCGTGGTGAATATCAACGATGCACCAGTGGGACTGCCAACTATCACCGGTACGGTCACCGAAGACCAGGTCCTCACCGCTGATACCAGTGGTATATCCGATGCAGACGGCCTTGGCGCATTCTCATATCAGTGGTTGCGTGATGGTGTCGCCATTGGTGGAGCAACTGCAGGTACCTATACCCTGGGTGATGCCGATGTCGGCACTTTGATCAGTGTGGAAGTCAGCTATACCGATGGACAGGGAACCGGTGAAGGTCCTTTAACCTCGGCCCAGACTGCAGCCGTAGTGAATATCAATGACGCACCGGTTGGATTACCCGCCATCACAGGTACGGTAACCGAAGACCAGATACTTACCGCTGACACCAGCGGCATATCAGATGCAGACGGCCTTGGTGCATTCTCATATCAGTGGCTGCGTAATGGCGTCGCCATTGGTGGGGCAACTGCGGGTACCTATACCCTGGGTGATGCCGATGTCGGCACTTTGAACAGTGTGGACGACCCCTGTACCGTTCGGTATGGAACACCACAAGGCGCCACAGCAGCGCAAACTGCAGCTGTCACCAATATCAATGATGCACCGGTTGGCATTCCAACCATTACCGGTATCATTATCGAAGACCAAATCCTAACTGCTGACACCAGCGGCATATTAGATGCAGATGGCCTTGG
>JAAEMP010000209.1:5000-8084 GCA_024225445.1 Hyphomicrobiales bacterium
GCGTGTCGCCGGTATCGCTCTGATGTTTTTTGGCTTGAGGACGAGTTTGAATATTCTGTCGGTTGCCGGGGATCTCATTCCCGTATTGGGGAATGTGATCGGAGCAGGACTGAGCCTGGTTTCATTCCTGGTCGCCCTGTGTCTTTCATTCATAATCATAGCGATTGCCTGGATATTCTACCGGCCACTGATCGCAATTGCGCTCATAGTCATCGGGATTGGTGCTGGTTACCTGGCACTGCGGCGCGGGCGAACCACTTCATCAACAACCCCACTGTCACAGTAATTTTAATGCCCATGTATTTTAACCCGGAAACTCTATGCCGAAAACGTGTGATCGGTGCATCGCTTACAGAGGACTTACGGTAAAATCAGTTTCTGGAGCGCAGTTCGTATGAGTTGTTAAAGTCAGGCACTTTATCAATTGTGCCGCAGCATTTCGAAGATCGTAGAGAATTCAAACATGTTGGTGCAACTTGCCCCAAGAAGGGTAGAAATTGTACTGTCTTCCAAATGCTTCCGTGTAAACACTGTCTAGCTTGCCAGTATGTAACCTTGTTCCTGATATCAGTTGGCAGCGACCGCTTTATCAATTGGGAATGGGACACTATCTGTATCTGAAAAAAGTTGTAGCCATTCGGGCACTATGCTTACAGGCATCGGTCTTGAGAATAGATATCCCTGACCATAATCACAGTGAAGAAACATTATGTTGTCGAGTTGGCTGGTGTTCTCAATTCCTTCCGCGACTATATCGATTTTCAAATTTCTTGCCATTGCTATAATTGCTGCTACCAGGCGCCTGTCAGAGTTGTTCTGGTCGAAATTTTTCATAAAATATTGATCAATTTTGATACCGTCAGGCTGAAACTCCTTGATATATTTCAGAGAAGAATATCCGGTGCCAAAATCGTCCAGGATTACACGAACTCCCATACCCTGCAGTTGCTTGAACATAATTTTTGCCTCATGCACGTCATGGATAATAGCGCTTTCTGTGATTTCGACTTCCAGTTTTGAAGGATCATCCATTTTGTTTCTGATCGTGTCGACAATTTGTTTTGATGCATTACGATCTGTTATTTGCACCCCGGAAATATTGATGGCTATCATAGGCTGTACACCTGACGTGCTTGTCCAGTGTTGATACTGGCTGATAGCTGTTTCAAGAACCCACTGTCCTATCTCGATGATTAATCCGGATTGTTCTGCAATAGCTATCAGTTTTTCAACTGAATGTTCCCTAAGTTCCTCGTTTTCGAATCTAAGCAATACTTCCATTGACCTGACATTGCAGCTTTTCAGATCGATTATTGGTTGGTAGTGCAAGGATAAGCCATCATTATCCAGAGCGTCACGCAAGTCTGCCCGCAATTCCTCGGTTGCTTTTTCCAACCGCATGGGACCAGCTATTTCCTGACTAATATTATCTGAATAGACTGGGGATTTGGCACTCTGGTTTTCCCATTCAATCACCCGGTCTCTACCAAGAGATTTTGCAGTGTAAAGTGCCTTGTCTGCAAGGTCGAGAAGAGCAACCGGAGATGTTTCAGCACCATACGCGGTTGCAACCCCGATACTGGTAGTGATGGGATTCTTTAAAGCCGAAATTTTCTTTGAGTCTTCTATAATTGATATGCGAATTTTTTCCGCTGCTGCGAGTACATCTTCCCTGGTATAACCAAATAATACGACACAGAATTCTTCACCGCCATATCTGCCGGCGATATCACCGTTTCCTGCGATGGATTTGACAATATTCCCCATCAATTTGATGACTTCGTCTCCGATAGCATGGCCATAGGTGTCGTTAACAATCTTGAAACAGTCCAAATCGATCATCATACAGGAAATTGAAATATCGTTTGTCTGGATATTTTCTATCCGCTCATCGAAACCTTCAAAAAATGCTCGCCGGTTCAAACAATTTGTCAATGGGTCTCTTGTTGCAAGAATATGCAATTCGCGGTTTTTATTTCGAATTTCGATGTCCTTTTTCTGCAACCGATCAACCATAACATTTAGCTCGGCATTTTTGTATTCAAGGTCGGTAACATCATCAAACGTGACAATAACGCCCGAGACGGTGCCATTCTTATTGTGAATGCAAGCTGCGTTGACAATGAAATTTTTGGATTCTTCTTGACTGGAGCCGTAAGCCATTTTTACGGCTGTTACATTTTTCTGATCGCGGAGCGCTAATTGCCAGGGATATTCTTTGGCCAGAGTTTTTTCGCCCCAATATTTCCATTGGAGATCCGCTATTTTGCTGCCAATTAGTGAATTTTGTGCCTTGTTTACAGTTGCCGCAAATGAGTTGTTGGCTAACAAAATACGATTCTGATCATCAAGAATCAACACACCTTCTGCGAGAGTGTTAAAAGCTGCCTGAACGCGCTCAGGTATGACATTGCCCGGGTGTAATTCGCGCAGGACCCGATTTAGCAAAAAATAGTAGCCAACAAACCCAAAAGCACCCAGAAAAAGCATCAATATGCCAAGTTTTTTTGGAATGCCCGCTATTTGATCACCGGATTGAATTGGGGTAAAAGCGATCTCGAATTTGCCCCAGTCCTTGTTCTCCATCTTCAGCGGGATCTGTACATAGGTCAGGGTAGAGCTCTGGTCAGATGGTTCAACCCAGTGCTGTTCGTGACCACCTGCCGAAATCAATATTTCGCCGTTTGTGCGCCGAAATGCGATTGAACGAATGGCATCATTGCGCTTCACAACAGTTGAAATGACCTCCCGTAGGGAATTGATCTCGTTGCGACTTGCAGCATTTGAAAGATGGATTGCCAGAGATTCGGCAATTTTTAACCTGGCGTCGAGCTCAATTGAGCGCTCGTCGGGCATGAGTTTTAGTGCGTTTGCCGACAGAACGAGGCAGATAGTGAGTCCCACGAGGCCTATGGAGAGCCTGAATGTCGGTGTGAACAGCTTTGAAATCATGATTGTGCAACCGCGTTGTTTTGGGTTTGTGCAGCTCTCTCGAAAACACGTTCTACTTTCGAGAATTTGCTTGCATCTGGTTGATTCTTTTTCTGTTTGGAGCGGCGTGAAACCAGTACAAATATTGGATCG